>JBDHAS010000323.1:0-6520 GCA_039588015.1 Gemmatimonadota bacterium
GCCACCTGCTGGTGGCGTACGTGGCGTTCTTTCAGGGCCGGTTCGGAGACAGTGTGAAGCCGATGCGGCGGTCGCTGGAACTCGGGCCCCATGTGCCCGTGAGCCTTTGGTGCGCGGTACGGCTGTTCGCGGCGGCCGGGTTGCCCGCCGAGGCGCTGGAGGCTTTCCGAGTGCTGGAGGATGAGCACGCCGGTACTCCATTTGCTGAGTCCGCCGCCGTCTTTGCGGCAGTCCTGGAAGACCGCGCGGACACAGTGGGCACGCCCGGCGAGGCTTTGCGAGCGTGGGCGACGAGAGATGCCGAGTGGGGCCAGTACCTCGTGGACGCGTACGGGCTGGCCGACCGGGAGCAGGACGCACTCGACTGGTTGGAGATCTGCGTCCGAGGCGGTTTCCTGAATTACGAGTTCCTCGCCCAGCACGATCCGTTCGTCGTGCCGCTGCGCGATAGCGACAGGTTCATCGGTTTGCTCGATCGCGCTGCCCGAGAAAGGGAAGTGTTTGAGGCCCAACTCGATCGCGACAGATTCATTGTCTGACTCGGTGATAGGCTAGGGTGTCAGGCTTCATCTTAGGACCGATTGTATTGGCTCGTACTGATCCTGTGGACAAGACGCTGACGTACCGTGATGACTGAGTCATTTGCCCGCCTTGGGCGGGCGTTGGGCGGTCGCTATACCATCGAGCGCGAGCTCGGCGCCGGTGGCATGGCGACCGTCTACCTCGCCCACGACGTGAGGCATGATCGCAAGGTCGCGGTCAAGGTGCTGAAGCCCGAGCTTGCGGTCGTCCTGGGCGCTGAGCGTTTCCTCAACGAGATCAAGGTCACGGCCAACCTGCAGCACCCGCACATCTTGCCGCTCCACGACTCGGGTGAAGCCGACTCGTTCCTTTACTACGTGATGCCGTATGTCGAGGGCGAGACCTTGAGGGAGAAGCTCAATCGCGAGAAGCAGCTCGCGATCGAGGAGGCGATAGCAATAACGAAGGCGGTGGGTCAGGCGCTCGACTACGCCCATAGACGGAATGTGATTCATCGGGACATCAAGCCGGAGAACATCCTGCTGCAGGACGGCCAGCCGGTAGTGGCAGACTTCGGGATCGCGCTGGCGGTGAAAGCGGCGGGCGGGGCACGGCTGACCGAGACCGGCCTCTCGCTGGGCACGCCACAGTACATGAGTCCGGAGCAGGCGACGGGGGACCGCGAACTCGACGGGCGGAGTGACGTCTACTCGCTGGCGTGCGTGCTGTACGAGATGCTGAGCGGCGAGCCGCCGCACACGGGCCCGACGGTGCAGGCGGTGATAACGAAAGTCGTGACGGACCGGCCGCGGGAGATCACCGAACTGCGCGATACGGTGCCGCCGCATGTGGCGGCCGCCGTGCACAAGGCGCTGGCCAAGCTGCCAGCCGATCGCTTTGGAAGTTCGACCGCGTTCGGTGAGGCGCTGCAATCGGAGACCCTCGTATCCCGGAGGGGCGCGAAGCGCATACCGCGCGTCAGGCAGGTGATGGCCGTGGTCGCCGTGTTGGCTACGGTGGGGCTGCTCTGGATGCTGTGGCCCCGCGGCCCTGCAGCTCCGGTGGAATTGACCGTAGTGGTCGACCATCTGGTCGACCGAACCGATGCCGAATCGTTACGGAGCATTGGCTCCTTGGCCGTCGAAGTGATCTCCGAAGGTATTCAGCGCTCCGGTGTGGCGAATGTCGTTTCGGCTCCACGCGCGCTCCGTGTAGGCGAGCAAGTCCGGTCCGACGGCACCGCCGAAGATGTCCAAGCGCAGCTTGCTGCTCGCACCGACGCCACGACGGTCATTCACGGGGCCTACTACTCCGTGGGGGATTCCGTTGAGTTTCGCGTCGTCATCACCGACGCCCGGACGGGCGAGATGCTCAATACCGTTCAGCCATTCCGGGCGCATTCCGAATCGGTGGACGGGATGCTGAGGTTGACGCAAGCCCGAGTCGTGGGCGCCTTGGCTGCTGTCGTAGACCCGTTGACGTGGCGCTGGTTTCGCTCGCTCGCCTCGCTCCCCAAAGACGTCGAGGTGTTCCGGCTGTGGCGAGAAGCCGAAGTAGCGTACTTGTTGCAAGGCAGGTTAGGCGATGCGTTGCAGCGGCTGCACGCGGCGTGGGATCGTGATTCGACGTTCCTAGTACTCTTGGGCCGGCTGGCGTTGGTCTACAGCGCTGCCGGAAGGTATGCGGAGGCGGATTCGGTCGTTGGTATCGCGGAAGCTTTTGAGGGGGAAATGGGGCCGCTGGAGCTTGCACACGTTCGGATGATTCGTGCTTCTCTCAGGGGGGACATACGCGAGCAAATGCGGTGGGCCGACGAACTGGCGACGCTTTCTGGTTGGGACGTCAGTCCGGCCGGCATCGCGCTCAGGATGAACCGGCCGACGGCAGCGATTCGGTACTTGAATCTCGACCAGCCGGATCTGTCCACCGGTTCGCGATCCTGGTGGAGCCTCGGCGCAACAGCGTACCATTTGCTAGGCCGCTACGATGACGAGCTCGATCGGGCCCGAGCGGCTCGACGCGCCCATCCAAGGAATATTCGCCTGTTGCGCGACGAAGCTCGTGCGCTCGCCGCGTTGGGACGCGTAGATGAGTTGCGCGACTTGATGGAGCGAAACCGCACGCTCCCGAGCAGGGGCAGCATGTCGTACGCCCAGGTGGTCATCGAGACTGCCTTGGAACTCAAAGCGCACGGGCACTCGAATGCGGGGCAGGAGATTCTCGAGTCGTGGATCGATCAGGAGAGCCCATCGGAAGATAGTGACTGGGCGGCGTGGCGAGACTTTGCAGAGGCACAGTATTACGCCGGCTATTTGTGGGAAGCGGAGGAGCACTTCGCGGAGTTGCAGGAGCGCCGGCCCGACGACGTAGACGTGGCTGGTTTCCTTGGCGCCATTGCGGCCCGAACGAAGCGTGCCGCCGACGCCGGTCAGCTTGCCGAGCGCCTGAAGAATCCACCACCGTACACTCGGGGGCGAAACACGGTCTGGCGGGCCCGCATGGTGGCGCTTCAGGGAGAACGAGAGCTGGCCGTTCGATTGCTTGAACAGGCGTACAGCGAAGGGTCCGGCCTTGGCATATGGTTGCACCGCGACTTCGATCTCGCGACGCTGCGGGGCTACCCGGCCTACGAGGAATTTGCGCGGCTGCGAGACTAGCCCTTCCGCAGCTCTGATGTGGGAATGAGCACGGAGAGCATCATCGTCGGGCGGGGCGCTCGCGGGATGACCGTTCATAGCACATCTTAGGGCCTATGTCCGAGCAGTCGAGCCGTCTCGCAGTCGCCCTCGCCGACCGCTACGCCATCGAGCGCGAGCTCGGGGCCGGTGGTATGGCAACGGTCTACCTCGCCCACGACGTGAAGCACGACCGCAAGGTCGCGGTGAAGGTTCTCAAGCCCGAGCTTGCTGCCGTGCTTGGTGCCGAGCGCTTCCTGAACGAGATCAAGGTCACCGCCAACCTGCAGCACCCCCACATCCTGCCACTGCACGACTCGGGCGAGGCGGAGGGCTTCGTCTACTACGTCATGCCCTACGTGGAGGGCGAGTCGCTGCGGGCGAAGCTGGAGCGGGAGAAAGAGCTATCGATTGAGGAGACGGTCGAGATCACGAAGGCCGTGGCCAGCGCCCTCGACTACGCGCACCGTCACGAAGTGATCCACCGGGATATCAAGCCGGAGAACATCCTGCTGCACGAGGGGCAGCCGGTGGTGGCCGACTTCGGGATCGCGCTGGCGGTGAGCGCGGCGGGCGGGGCGCGGTTGACGGAGACCGGGCTTTCGCTGGGGACCCCTCAGTACATGAGCCCCGAGCAGGCGATGGGCGACCGCGAGCTGGACGGGCGCAGTGACATCTATTCGTTGGCATGCGTGACATATGAGATGCTGGCGGGCGAAGCGCCGTACACAGGCCCCACGGCGCAGGCGATCGTGGCGAAGATCGTCACAGAGGAGTGGCGATCCGCAAGGCGCTCGCCAAACTGCCGGCGGATCGGTTTGGGAAGGCGTCCGACTTCATCGATGCGATCATGAGGCCGGGAGCAGTCACGGCGACTTCGACTGCGGGTGCGCTGCCGGTCGAGCAGCAGCGAGGCCGGCGCCGGACCGTTGTCGCCATTGCCGGATGGATGCTGGCTGTGCTGTCGCTAGCCGTGATTGCATACGGAGATCTCTGGGGAAGGCGAGACGGGGCCGAGTCGGCGGTGCTGCATTTGAGCATAACGCTCCCGGATTCTGCACCGCTCGCGTTCGCCGGACCCGCGCCAGGCATATGGCAGCGGGCACTCGCTGTCTCTCGGGACAGCCCGACGATCGCCTATGTCGCTCCATCCGGTTCGTCGACGCGCCTGCACGTACGAAGCCTGGGCGATCGCTCGGTCCGGGCCATGCCGGGTACGGAAGGAGCCTACCATCCCTTCTTCTCACCGGACGGGGAGTGGATTGGCTTCTTTACGGGGCTCGAGTTGAAGAAGGTCCATGTGTCGGGGGGGCAACCCATCCCGCTGGCACAGGATCTTCTGACTCCGACGGGTGCGTCATGGGCCGACGATGGGCGAATTTTGGTCGCTGACCACGAGGGCCGACGGCCAACGTGGATACCGGCCGCGGGCGGAGCCGGGGAAGTACTCGATACCGTGCATGCCTACTTTCAGGCTCCGGCGATCGTTCCGGGCGGCAGGTGGGCCGTCGGCACGCTCGCGTACAGCGGGACGCTCGCTCTCTTGTCTCTGGAAGACGCGACGCTCTACGCCATCACTCGCGAGGGACTTCGTACCGACTCTATAGAACCACAGGATCGACTGGTCGGATACAACCCCGTCTATTCTCCGACCGGGCACCTGGTCTACCTGTCCCCTGGTGACGGTGTGCTCATGGCGGTGCCGTTCGACGCGGAACGGGGTGACATCTTGGGTGATCCCGCCCCGGTCATGACGGGAGTGCGTAAGGAGGAGACGTACGGGTTCGGCCATTTCGCGATCGGCGACGACGGGACGCTCATCTACGCACCCGGCGGGAATGCTGGTATCGGATACCTCGCGTTCCTACATCCCAGCGGACGCGTGGACACGCTCTCGTTCCCGAGAGCACTGTACGAATCCATCCACCTGTCACCTGACGGACAGCGTGTAGCGGTTTCGATCCGCAGCGAACTCGGCGTGCGAACCCCCCATGTTCTGGACCTCGCGGGGTGGCGGCAGGAGCCGCTACGGGCGACGGGGGTGCCCAACGCATGGTCGGCCACCGGTGAGGAGCTGGTGCTAGCGCAGCGAGACCTGCGACAGCTCAACTACTTCGCCAATATTTCGAAAGTCGTCTACTCCGTGACCGACGGCTCCACCCGCCCGCTCGATCTCATCGATGCTGCTTGGGTGGACGTGGCACGAAACGCCGACCTGATCGCTTGGAACACCCGCCGGGAGAGAAGCATCTTCGTGCGTCCGTTCCGAGGAGAGGGCGACCCCGTGCGAATGCCGGAAGAGGGTGGTCAAGTCAGCCTGTCACCCGACGGGGACTGGTTGGCCTACCTCCGGCCTGCCGATGGCACGGTGCGGCTGTCGCCGTACCCGCCCACCGGACAGATCATTCAGGTTTCGGATGGCAGGGGGGAGCAGCCGAGGTGGACATCCGGAGGCGACCGACTGATCTACCGCGAAGGACGGCGGTTCTTCCAGGTAGACGTCCCGGCAAACCCCGGATCGGCGCTCACCTCGCCCCGTCTGTTGGCCGAGGGCGCCTTCGTTCGGGTCTGGAGCTGGACGTACGATGTCGCACCCGACGCCCGCTTGCTTGTGGTCCTCGGTCCGCCGGAGCGATCGGTAGGCCACCTCAACGTAGTGACCAACTTCTCCAGCGAGTTGAACAGGTTGGCACCCAGAAAATGATCAGGGCGGAGCAGAGCGGGCGGTGATCGGAGGATTTTAGTATCTGACGGCGGAAGTCTGACCTAACAGGGTTGGACCTTACAGTGAGTGAACCGTGACTGGCTCGTGGATAAGAACATCGCCAATGATCGACGCTATGAAACGAATAGTCTTCATCGCCGCGTTTGCCGCCGCCTGCACCGCAGGAGACGGGCGCAGCTACGACACCGCGATCCTGAACGGTCGCGTCATGGACCCGGAAACTCGGCTCGACGCCGTGCGCAACGTCGGGATTCTGGACGGCCAGATCGCGACGGTGACGGAACGACCGATTTCGGGCCGCGACACGATCGACGCCACGGGGCTGGTCGTGGCGCCGGGATTCATCGACCTGCACGCGCACGGGCAGGACAGCGTGAGTCGTCGGCTGCAAGCAGTGGACGGTGTCACGACGGCGCTCGAGATGGAGAGCGGGGTATACCCGGTCGGGGAGTGGCTGGCGTCGTGGGAGGGCAGGGCCCTCATCAACTACGGCGCCACGGTGGGTCACCCGGGCGCGCGGGTGAAGCTGCTGACCGGCATCTCCGTGGGCCATTCGGCGACGCTGCCGCCGGGCAGCGACATCGCCGAGATCTGGTTC
>JBDHAS010000324.1:0-3969 GCA_039588015.1 Gemmatimonadota bacterium
CCAGTTCCGTCTCATCGGCAACGACCTCGGGAAACCGCGCTTCCGTCTCAGCCATGTTCGTCTTCTTCCGGGTTGCCGTGCACGGCGACTCCACAGAACGACGGCGGCTACCTTGCGCACCCCGTTCTCGGACTCTTCCGATCAGCGAGTGGACATGTGGCGGAAGGCGGCGAGAAATACCTTGCGCATCTTGATGCCCTGGACTTCACCGGAAACAGCGTCTAGCGCCTTGAAGTCGTAAGACCCGCGCTTCTTGAAGTACGCGACCCAAAATGGGTAGTGCACCCTCTCCGGCTTGGAGATTTTCTCTACCGCGACCGCGCGTTTGTTGCGGAGTCCGTGCTCGAGCATGAGCCATCGGTACTCCTCGAGCGCCGTGTCTCGCGCGGCACTCGGCGACTGCACGAAGTCACAGGCCGCGCCATCGTAGCCCGGTTCTCGGACCAGGCTGTCTGAGATAAAAAACACGCTTGACCCCAGGACCGCGTCGATTGCGACGCCAACCTTCTGTGTGCCGTCGTCCTGAGACAACGTGACGTCGAAGAAGTAGTACGGGAGGTAGATGAGCTCGACGCGTGTCGGATGGCTGGGCTTGCTCCAGAGTCGGGCCGGGAACGAGGTTGCCGGCGCCGAGAGGCTGGCTGTGGCCTGCTCCTTATTATAGGTAGGGGAGACGCTGACGCGTGCTTCGCTCAAGCCCCCGCGCCTCTCTTGCGGATATTGGCCCTCCCCTTGAGAACGGAGGCTATGCCGATCCCGAGCAGCAGTGCGCCCGCAATCAGATTGGTGACGACGCCTCTTAGCGCGGGCACCATCGGTGTTTCCCGCACGAAAAATGTCGCCGCCAACACGACGAGGCCGAACAAGGACCAGAACACGCCGAGTATGAGCAACGGCTCAAACGTCTTCTTTTGCTCCATCTCAGTCTCCGGCATCGTTAGAAGGCGAGGTAGACCAGGGTCTGCACTGCCATCAGCAGAGAGGCCCACACTCTAAGATCCCGCCAGCCGTGGTTGTCCGGTGCATCTTGATAGATGTAGCTCCTGGGTCGACGCCATGCCCATACGGCGATAGCGAGGAAGAAGATCACCGCTATGACCTTGCCCCACCACAGCGGCAAGCTTGCCAGCCAGTCACCCATGTCACTCACCTCCCTCAGCACGCTCTGAAAGAACGTCCTGAATCTCGCCGCTCTTCATGACTAACCCGTAGACGAGACCCTCGAGTTTGGAGGTCGGCTCAGGCTTGGTCATGAGGCTCACGACGACGGTCACGATCAGCGCGCCGACGAACGACCACCAGGCGACGTAAAGGAAGCTCCAACCCGCGGCGAAGTAGAGCGTGCTGGATACTGCCACACCCGCCAACAGGCCGAACAGACCGCCCCACTGGGTAGCGCGGCTCCACGCGATGCCCAGCAGCGTGATGGCGAACGTTGGCCCCTGAAAGATCGACAACAGGCTCTGCATGGCGACGTAGATGCCGGGGAACTGTTGTGTCACGGGAGCAAAGGCGATCGCCCACAAGAGGAACACAAGGGTCAGAATTCGGCCGACATTCAGGTAGTGCCGGTCCGATGCGTTCTTGACGAAGAACCGCTGGTAGATATCTCGCGTCCACACCGTCGCGGCGGAGTTCAAGGTCGAGTCGACGCTGGAGATCAGAGCCGCCATGAACGCCGCGAACACCAGCCCGGCGAGTCCCGCCGGCAGGAGGTTGCGGATCAGCCAGGGAAAGGCCCGGTCCATATCCGCACCGACGAGATCCGGGTTCAGCGACAGCGCCAGCAGCCCCGGCAGCACGACGAGCACGGGGATGAACATCTTGGGGAACGCAGCGAACAGCATGCCCGCTTTGGCGTCCCACTCGCTACGCGCGCCGAGCGTGCGCTGGATGATCGCCTGGTGACAGCACCACCACGCCGGTGACAGCACGAACGCGAGGCCCAAGATCATCCCAAGCCACGGTATCGTCGGATCGTCGAGCGGCAGGAACAGCTTGAAATGGTTCGGGTGCGTCGGGGCGATGCTCGCCACCAACCCGGACCAGCCACCCACTGTCCACAGGCCCAATACGGTGAGCGCGATACCGCCGATGAACATCACGAGCAGCTGTACGACGTCGGTCATGGCGACCGCGGCCAGACCACCGGTGATCGTGTAGATCCCGACGATGACGGCCGTCAGGAGGAGGCTGAGCCAGATAGGAATTCCGAGGTACTCGTTGAGCATCAATCCTGCGGCCCAGAAGAACACGCCGAGCACGCATGCCAGGAACAGCCCCCACAGCAGCGCCTGGATGACTCGGACGGCCAGGTTGTAGCGCCGGCCGAGGAACTCCGGCACGGTGTAGACGCCGGCCTTCCAGTAGTATGGGACGAAGAGCAGAGCGGAGAGCACCATCGCCGGTACGGCGCCGATCCATTCGTAGTTCGCCTGGGCGAGCCCGAAGCGGTACGCGCCGCCGGCGGCCCCCATGTAGTCGTAGGCACCGATGTTGGTGCCGATGATCGACATGCTGATCACCCACCACGGCAGCATGCGCCCGGCGAGGAAGTAGTCCTCTTCGGTTTTGACGTACTTCTTGAAGTACACGCCGAAGATTGGGATCGCGATGAGGTATGCGACGACGATGAACAGATCGATTCCGCCGATGGTCACTTCCACCTCCCGACTATGCGCTTGTGGCTAGGCCTCGGGATTCTAAGAGCGAAGCGCCGTCCTCGCAATTTGTGTGGTCCTGGGTCATGCTGATGTCGACGGGCTGCCTTCTTCGACAGCCAGTAGCCGACAGCCAATGATCGACTTACGAGTTCTATTCAATGATCGACTTTCGATGCCCGAGGCTCGACGTCCGACTTCCGGTACCTGAAGTCGGTAGACGGTGTCACTGCAACCGAGGCGGCGCTTCTCCGGGCACCACCGTGATGTCGATCGATGCAGGCTTCAGTCCGTCGGCCTGCGCCGTCACGAGAACGGCTCCAGTCTCGTCCGTGCTCTGGATCATGGCAAGCAGCAGCCCGTGGAAGGCGCGGCGCTCCCGGGCCTGGTAGGAGCTGTGATCCGTTGGGTCGCCGTTGCCGACCGCCAGGAGTCGCGCCGGTCCCTCGACCGTGAAGTGCACCAGATCACTTGACATGGGGACGACGACTCCGTCAGCGTCCACGACCTCGACCTCCACGTGGGCCACATCTCTGATTCCCGACATGATCTCGGCACGGTCCACGCTCAGACGCAGCGCTGCAGGCTCCCCAGCCGTCCGCACCTCCTGGGTGGCCACGACTTCCCCGGCCCGCTTGCCCACCGCCCTCAGCACGCCTGGCTCGTAGGGCACGTCCCACGTCAAGTGAAGGTCCGCGGTGGTGGGGAACACCCGAGGCCGTGCGTAGCCGTTCCAGCTGCCGGTCGTCCCCTGGCGCGGGAACTCGAGCCGCTTCTCGCCGATGAACCGCCCGTTCAGGTACAGCTCGACGGCATCGCAGTTGGTGTAGGCGAGCACGGGTATGAATTGGCCCTCGCGGCCCTCCCAGTTCCAGTGGGGGAAGAGGTGGATCATGGGCTCCTCCGTCCAGCGGCTCTGGTAGAAATAGTAGCCGTCGTCAGGGAAACCCACGAGGTCGAGCTGGCCGGAGGTGGAGTTCTTTCGCGGCCAACGGGACTCGCCGAGGTAGTCGATGCCGGTCCACATGAAGTCTCCGGCGAAGTAGTCGTTGACCGCCACGAACCGCCAAAGCTGCTCCGCGCGAATCATGCCGACCATGTACCAGGGTTGGACGCGGTCCGGGACATCTCCGACGGGGTACTCGCCACGCGTCCCGCGTACTGGGCCGCTTTCCGTTCCGATCAGCTTCCAGTCGGGGTGCGCGTGGCGATCCTGGGCCGCGTACAGTTCCCGGCGCTCGTGCCACCGGTCCACGTAGTTGTAGCCGACGACGTCCAGCAGCTCCATGAATTCGACTGTGGTGGCGCC
>JBDHAS010000325.1:0-7058 GCA_039588015.1 Gemmatimonadota bacterium
CGCAGAGCACATTCAGCGGAAGGAATATCGGCGTTCCCTGAGCGTTCCAAGACAGGTCACGCTGGCGCCACAAGCAAGGAACGGCGCGTCGCGATAATGGCAGCGTGCGAAAGGCACAACGGCATCACCCAGGTGATCTCGGGAATCTCAAGCGCAAAGGAGGCCAACCATGACACGTAAAAGCCTGATCTTCAGCGCCGCTCTCGGACTCGCCGCACTCCCGCTCTTCCTGGCTTGCAGCGATGATCCGGTGGCGCCCCCGAGCAGCCGGCCCACAGTCGACGGCCCCTACATCGAAGTCAGCCCCGGGGTCATCGAAATGATGGTCGGTCAGACGATCCAGCTCACCGCGACAATCAGAGACGAGAACGGAAGAATCGTCTCACAGAACGCGGTGGAGTGGACTAGCTCTGATATCGGAGTGGCGTCGGTCTTGAACGGGCGCGTCTTCGGCAAGCGTCCGGGCTATGTCACCATCACCGCTGGTTCCAGAGGGATGAGCGGTTGGGCCGAGGTCACCGTCTCCGAGTGGGACGAAGGCGAGGATGACACTGACAACGGTGTCCACTAGCCCTGAGAGCAGACCCAACCGCCTCAGAGGGGTGGCCGAGCAACGGCCACCCCTCGCCGTATTTCTACATCGTTGGTTTAGGGACGGCCGCTCGAGCGAGGGTCAAGGAACCAGAAGGAACACTGCGAACACGTCGTGCGCCCAGACGATCGCCGGCAACGAGAAACCGGCTCCTCTACATTCTTCCAGCGTCTGCTCAACGGTAAGCGGGTAATCGTCCTCCGCTTCCTTTCTGACATTCCACTCCACTAGATCCGCGGAGCATCCACTGCTGAGAGCGAAGCGATTCCTGTAGTCGACGAAATGTGTCTGGACGCGCTCGTTGAGATGAAGGATCATCTCGCCCCAGATGAAGCACCCGCCGGGCTCCAGCCAGTCTTTCAGCCTCCTAAGCAGGCCGCGCTTCTCGCCGAACGGGATATTGTGCAGCACCAGATTGGAGATGATCGCGTCGAAGCGAGAGGCGGGAACGAAGTCGACGATGTCGGTCTGTAGGATCTCGACGCGGTCGCCTTGCTTTGCCAGTCGCCGGCGCGCCTCGGCGGCCATGTCCGCGCAGGCCTCGACCGCCGTGACCCTGACGCCAGGTATCCGCTCGAGCACTAACTCCGTCACGTTGCCTATCCCGCAGCCAATGTCGAGTACCGCGCGAGGAGAGTACAACTCGAGAAGATCCAATATACTCTCGACCATCTCGTCGTACTTCGGTACCAGCTTGCGGATCTTGTTCGCGTAGTCCTCGTGCAGTTTGGTGTAATATCTCTCTGCTTGCCTTTTCATGTCTCCACGGTAGAACTGCGAACCGAATTCGGCAATGCGGCGGTACTGACGCGGAGCACTTCGGGGTACTTGCAGGCACGCGTCGAGATCGTCAACATGCTGCCCGGACAAGACAGGCAACAACGCCCAGCTGGAGACCCCGTGCGCAATCGAGATAGATGGGCGTGGTCACAATTTCGACTCACGACGGTGATCGTCATCTGGACTTCCGTCGTGGCGATCGAATGCGCGCTGGCTCAGGAGCAGCCAAGCCCGGCGGACAGCATTGTGCCTCAACAGGAAGACTCGGCCGGCAGCACGCTGGTCCCACTGCCCGTGATCTTCTATCAACCGGAGACGAATTTCGGGTTCGGCGCCACCGCCATCTACTTATTCCAACTGGGAGACCCGCCGCAAAACCCGGCGGCACAGGCGACGCCATCGATGGTCTCCGCCGTCTTCATCTACACGACGAAGAAGCAGATCATCGCGGCGATCGGGACGGAGCTATATCCCGGCGGCGGAAGCTATCGTATCCGAGGCGAAGCGGCAGCCATCAAGTTCCCCACAAAGTACTGGGGGATCGGGAACGACTCGCCGGAGTCCGCGGAGGAAGACTTCACGCCCCGGACGTTCGCCTTGTCGGCAGAGGCGCAGCGTCGGTTCGCGCCCGGCTGGTACGCCGGCTTCACCTTCCAGATAGCACACCGCGCGCTGCTCGAGGTCGAGGAAGGCGGACTGATCGACACGGGCGCAGCGCCGGGGGCCGAGGACGGGCGCATTATCGGGCTCGGTGCTTTGCTGACACGCGATACGCGGAGCAGCACCGTCTTCCCCACGTCCGGCAGCTACCATCAGCTGCAGGCCTCTCTCTACGATGGGCTCTTTGGGAGCCGTTACGATTTCGGCACCATAACGCTGGACCTGAGAAAGTACTTCACGGCGCTTCCCAGCCACGTCGTGGCCTTGCGCGCTCTCGGCGTCGCGTTCCCCGGCTCGCCGCCGTTCGACTACATGCCTCAACTGGGGGGCGACGTGCTGCTGCGCGGTTACTTCGCCGGCCGCTACCGCGACCGCGACCTGCTCGCCTTCCAGGCCGAGTACCGCGCGCCCGTCGTCTGGAAGATCGGAGTCGTCGGTTTTGCAGCAGCGGGCCACGTGGCTCACAATCTCAGCGGCTTCCGGATCAGCGACTTTCACCCTTCGCTGGGCCTGGGTCTACGGTTCAAGCTGGCGGAGGATGAGGGGCTCAACCTGAGGGCCGACTACGGCTGGGGATTCGACGTGTCGGAAGGCGGCTTCTACCTGAGTCTGGGCGAAGCCTTCTAGCCATCTTGCTTCTGAGCAGCTCGCCCCACCAGACCTTCAGGACACACCCTGACCATGGCGACATAGGACCGACTCACGGAGGGAATGATGCGTCTAATACGCGTATTCACGGCCCTGGCTGTCTTCGTCACGCTCCTCCCCGCCGCCACGCTGCGGGCGCAGACGCCGGCCCAAGAGGCTCTGGAAAAGGCCGAACAGTTGGTCCGGGCCCATGAAAGCCTGAACCATCGACTCGACATACTCGAAAAACTGATCGACGACGTTCTGTGGTTCGAGCGTGTTGGCGACCTGGCCGTGGTCGAGAAAGTCCGGATCTACGGACCGCCGCTGGCCAACGAACAGAACCCGCCCCCGAGCGGCCCGGGCAATCCCTTCAAGTTCTACACGTACGTGTTCACGCCTCGCGAGGACTTCGGCGGCAAATTGCCGCTGCTCGTGCTGCCGCACGGCGGCGTGCACGCCGACTTCACCACCTACCACAGCCGCATGGTGCGCGAGCTTGTCGCCCAAGGTTACATCGTCGTGGCGCCGGATTACCGCGGCTCGACCGGCTACGGCTCGGGAATATATCGCGCCATCGACTACGGCGGCGAGGAGGTGGGCGACGTGCTGGCGGCGCGCGATTGGGCCGCGGAAAATCACCCGCGCGTGGACAAGGACCGCGTCGGCATTATCGGCTGGAGCCACGGCGGTCTGATCGCGCTGCACAGCCTGTTCGACTACCCGGACAAATACGTCGTCGGATTCGCCGGTGTGCCCGTCTCCGACCTGGTCCAGCGGATGGGCTATCTGGGACCGCGCTATCAGGCCTACTACGACGCCGAGTATCACATCGGCGAGACGCCGCGCGAGAACCTCGAGGAGTACAAGCGTCGTTCGCCGGTCTGGAACGTCGAGAAGCTGACGCGACCGGTCCGCATCCACGGCAATGTGTCGGACGAGGACGTCAACGTCATCGAGGTCGAGCACCTGATCCAGGCGCTCAAGGCGGCTGGCAAGGACTTCGAGTACGAGATCTACGATCTACCCGGCGGCCACAGCTTCGACCGCTTGGACGTCCCAGAGGCGTGGGAGGTGCGCCGAGTGATCTACGACTACCTGGCCCGCTACCTGAATCCGCCCCGCAAGGACATCGAGCTAGGGCTGCGGGCAAACGGTCGCGCGTCACCTTGATCGCGACCGCGATCGAGGCAGTGAGATCCGGGCCAGCCTAGACACTTGCGCATTTGGCGACCCGAGTTTACCATAGAAACCGTATGGGTGGAAATCCTATGGTTTAGCGACGGAGCGTCCCGTGCCCGAGACCGATTCCAATCTCCACCTCATCCGCGGCACCGTCGATGTCCTCATCCTCAAGGCCCTGATCTGGGGACCTCGCCACGGATACGCCATCTCTCAGTGGATAAAAGAGATAACCGACAGCACCTTGCTCCTCGAGGAGGGCAGCCTTTACCCCGCCTTGCACCGCATCGCCCGCAAGGGGTGGATCGAGTCCCGATGGGGAGTATCGGACACCGGCCGCAGGGCGCGATTCTACGAGCTGACCGAAGCGGGCCGGGAGCGCCTAGCCAGTGAAGTGCAGCGTTGGCGCCTTTACTCCGGCGCGATCGAGCGGGCACTCTCGGCCCCGAGTTGGGAGACGGGATGATGCCACCGCGCGGTTTCCGCTGGCTGTTCCGCAACCCGTTTCGGCCGGGCGGCGTCGCGCAGGACGTGGCGGACGAGATCGCCTTCCACCTGGACGCCAAGACTCGTGACCTGGAGGCTCGGGGGCTGAGCCCCGAAGAGGCACGCCGGGAGGCGCTCCGCCAATTCGGCGATAAGGACCGCTGGCGTCGGGAGGCGCTGGCCGAGAGCCGGAAGCGGGCGCGCACAATGGAGCGGCGCTGGGCACGCGATAGTCTGTTCCACGACCTTCGGGCGGCCGTTCGCTACATCCGGCGTCGCCCCAGCCTGGCTCTGCTCACGGTCTTGGTCGTCGCGTTGGGCATCGGCACGGGCACGGCGGTCCTCGCCGTGCTGGATGTTGTCCTCGTCCGTCCGCTGCCGTTTGCCGAGCCGGACCGGGTCGTCTCCGTTGCCGGACAGACTCCTGCCTTCGAGAGCCTGGGTGTATCTCCAGCCAATTACTTCGATTGGAAGGAGGGGCAGCGTTCATTCTCCGCGATGTCGGCTCTGCGCGCTAGCGCCGCCACCTTGCACCTAGGTAGACCCGAGCGAGTCGGCGCCCTCTCGGTCGAATCCGCTTTCTTCGACGTCATCGGGGTAGAGCCGTTCCTGGGACGCCGGTTCGTCCCCGAGGACGACCAGGTTGGCGCACCGCGCGTTGCCGTATTGTCGCACCGCCTGTGGGTGCGGTCGTTCGGCGGCGACCCTGCGGCGCTGGGAACGGAGATCCGAGTCGGGGATGGCTTCGTCACCGTTGTCGGGGTGATGCCGAGCGACTTCTTCTACCTCGATTTCCCGATTTGGGGAGGGCCGCGGCGGGAGATCTTCCTGTCGGATCCGTTTCGTGGCGATCGAACCTCTCGATACCTTGGCGGCTATCTGTGGGTGTCTGCCCGATTGAAGCCCGGCATCTCTCGGGCCCAGGCGGATGCACAGTTGGATGAGGTCGCGGCCCGTTTGGCGGAGGAATACCCCGGAATCAACGGAGGTGCGGCCCAGTATGGCCCCCTGTCCGTCAATGTTCGTCCCTACCTCGAGGACGTCGTGGTGCTGGTGCGGGATGGCCTGCTACTGGTAGGGGGTGCTACAGCGTTGCTCATCCTGGCGGTGTGTGGCAACATTGCCGGTCTGCTCTTGGCGTGGGTACTGGACCGAAGGCGCGAGCTGGCGGTGCGGGCCGCTTTGGGCGCCCACCGCCGGCGGCTAGTCCGTCAAGTCCTGGCGGAGACGGGGCTGCTGGTACTGGCCGGTACGGCGGCGGGCCTTACCCTCGCGGCCTTCCTGATTCCGGCGATCCAAGCGTTCGCCCCGAGCGACATCCCGCGCCTCGACGCCGCCACGCTGGATGCTCGGGTGCTCGGAGGTGCGCTCGTCCTCGCCCTGGGGGTGTGGTTGAGCTCGGGCTTGATCCCGAGCCTCCAGGGCTCGCGGGTGGATCTCCTGGCGTTTCTCAAGGACGGCGCCCGGGGCAGCACACCGAGCCGGGACTGGGGACGCCGGCTGCTGATCGTCGCCCAAGTCGCCATTGCCTGTGCCCTGCTCTCGGGCGCCGCGATCGTGGTCGCATCCTACGCGCGCCTGCTGCGCGCCGGCTCGGTAGCGGATCCGGAGAAAGTGCTGGCGCTGCATGTGCGACTGCCGGTCGCCCGATATACCGAGGAGGTCGGCACCCTGGCCCAGCTGGCGGACCCGGATTACGAGTGGGAGAACGACGAATGGCGTGCGCAGCTGCAGGGGGACCCGGTGTACCGCGTGGACGCGGCTGCCCTCGACTTCGTCCGGCGCGTCACGGCGGGGATCGAAAGTGTGCCGGGGGTTCTTGGCGTCGCGTTCGCGAACTATCCTCCTATGTGGACGGATTGGCAAAGCGGCACGCGCCCCGCCGTGCTCGGAGCGGACGAGCCGCCTCCGATGCTCGAACGCGAAGGCACCGGCCGAAAGTGGGTGTCCCCGAGCTTCTTCGAGGTCCTGGGCCTGCCGCTGCTGCGCGGCCGCACGTTCGCCGACTCGGATGGCCCCGACGCGGAGCGGGTCGTGATCGTCGATCAGGCCTTCGTCCAGCGCTACGTCCCCGATGGAGCCGACCCTCTGGGCCGTACGCTGCGTTTCGGTGATTCGTGCTGCTACTGGGGGGAGACGGAGGCGACGATCGTCGGCGTCGTGGCCAACACGCTTCACAAGTACCGACGATCAGGTCGGCTGGGCGCTCCGCAGTACCTTCATCGTGCGCACGGACAGGAACCCATCACTGGTTTCGGAAGATCTGCGCGAAGCGATCTGGGCGGTGGATCCCGAGCTGCCTATCGTCTCCGACCGGACGCTCGCCGATCACCGGGCCGAGCTCTTCGCCCAGGCCCGCTCATTTCTGTTCGTGCTGTCGTGCTTCGCCGCGGTGACCCTGCTACTGGCTGCTGCGGGAACGGTCGGCCTCTTGGCAAGGCGTGTCGCGCAGCGAACGCATGAAATCGGTGTCCGGTGCGCGCTGGGCGCTACGAGCCGATCGGTCGCGCTGCGCGTCATCCGTGAAGGTGCGGTCATGGCGGCGGTCGGCATCACCGCCGGCTTGGCGGTTTCGTTCGCCGTAGGGAAGATCCTGGCGTCACGCGTCGTGGGTGTGGAAGGGTCGGCACCCGAGCTCCAAGCGGGAGTTGCCGTCCTGCTGTTGACCACCGCTGTCGTGGCTGCCTTGCTCCCCGCCTTGCGGGCCAGTCATGTGGATCCTGTGGAGGCG
>JBDHAS010000326.1:0-4202 GCA_039588015.1 Gemmatimonadota bacterium
GCACGTATGCTCCGGCCGCGCCGCTCCGGCCATAGCCGAATTCGCTGCCGAGCGCGAGGCCGACCTCATCGTGATAGCCAGCCACGGACTGACAGGCCTCAGCCACATGCTCCTCGGTAGCGTCAGCGAGCAGGTCGTACGCAGGGCTCCGTGCCCGGTCTTCACGGTGAAGTCGTTCGGCAAGGAGGTTTTCGGAGATTAGCGGCGAGCGAGTAAGGCTAGACACAAATGGGGAGGCTGTGGCCTCCCCATTTGTTTATCCACCCAGCAATTCCAACCTTTGAAGGCAAGAGTAAGCCCGGATAAACTTGCCAGTCCTCGTGCGATTAGCCCCAACCATCTTTTTTTTCCGGCAAGTTACCCGGGCTCACAATTTTTTCCGCTGGCCGTGGCCGTAGGCATCGTGGCACCGTGTCATACGCCGTACAACCAGGGACGCCGTACCTTAGAGCACATCTCGTACCAACACCCTCCAAACCGCCGAACCCCTTTATAATACATAGGTTTCCGCTCTATTCCGGCGGTTCTCGACATTCTCCGTCACGTGACACTGTGTCACAGTTGGGGACAGCGGCACGCCCGGCGGGCGGACCCATTGTCCCACAAGTCAGTAGCGTTATACGCCTGTCTTACGGCCTTGCGCCATGAAAGGAGACAAGTTATCCATGTGGCATTTTGCCACATTTGGGCGGCCGTAATACCGCTCGACGATTGGCTCGTGTGGTGGACGAGAGTTGAGTTGATTGATGTTAACATCAATCAACTCAACAAGTTAAGGCCATCACCATTCTCACGACCAGCGCTAGCCGAAATGCGGCACGGAACCTTCTATGTTCGGGTGGAAGACTTGCGTACCGCGTGACCCCCGGGAGGTGTAGTTGGCAGCAGAGATTTCGATCCTGAACGGCTTGCCCGACCCGATCTTCTTCATCGATGGGGACGGGCGCGTTCTATATCTGAATCGGGCCAGCGAGACGGCGTTCGGTCTGGAGGCTGAGCAGGTCGAAGGGCAGCGTCTCTCAGCGCTGATCGGGTCGGCGCTGGACGAGGGGCTGGCGGCGCTGCTGCGTCCGGCGCCCGGCGAGATCGCGCCGGCTTCCCTTCCTTCGGTACGGATCGGTACGGCGTTCTGGGATGTCCGGGTCACGCCGGGCTCGGACGGGGTAATCGCGGTCCACTGCATCCCGTCCTCGGGTGATTCGGCAGGCTGGCCGGAGCTCGTGGCCGATTCGGCGGACGCGATCTGGGCGGTCGATGGCGACGATCGGATCATCGCCTGGAATCGCGGTGCGCAGGAGATGTTTGGGTATGCCTCGGACGAGATCGTCGGCCAGCCGGTGACGCGGCTGATACCCAAGGACTTGATCGAGGACCGGGAACCTGAGCGATTGCGGAAAGCGCTGCGACAGTTGGGTTCGGTACGCGACTACCAGACGCGGCGGCTCAAGAAGGACGGCGGCGAGGTCGAGGTCAGCCTGACGAGCACGCTGGCGCGGAATGAATCATCGAACAACCTGGCTGCTTCGACGATCGTGCGGGACCTGTCTCAGCGACGCCAGGTGGAACGGCAGGTTATCGAGTCGGAGAAGCTGGCGACGCTTGGTCAACTTGCAGCGAGCGTGGCCCAGGAAATCGGAGCGCCGCTGACGACCATCGGCATCGTCGTCGAGAGCCTGCGGAAGTCCAGTGTCGACAACTGCGATGTCGAACGGCAGCTCGACATGGCCGCTCAGCAGCTGAACCGAATCGCGCGCCTGGCTCATGGCTTGATCGAGTTGGCCAAGCCAGGAGAGCTGAACCTGGACCAGGTAAGCGTGCGCGACGCCATCGATCGCGTCCTAGAGCTTCTCGGGGCGTCGCTCAAGCGGGCCGGTGTGAGCGTACATGTCGGCATGGACGATCGGCTGCCACGGGTCGTAGCGGACGCCGGGCAGCTACAGCAGGTGTTCCTGAACCTGTTGATGAACGCGCAGAGGGCTCTGGGCACCGGCGGCGGCGCGGTGCGCATCGCCGGCGAGCTGACGCGAGGCTTGCCGGTCACGGGGCGTCCGATGCGTCAGGTCATCAAGATCGAGGTCTGCGACGACGGTCCGGGCATAGACCCAGCCGACCTTCACTACGTTTTTTCGCCGTTCTTCTCGCGTTCGGGCGGCTCGGGCCTGGGGCTGGCGTTGGCGAAGCAGATCGTTCATGCCCACGGCGGCACGATCGAAGCCACAACCGAGCCGGGGAGCGGCGCGAAGTTCACAATACTACTACCGGTGGAATCTGATGCATGATGAGGCGGGGACTGTCGAGGCCACTGCTAAGGTACTCGTAATCGAGGACGACGAAGTTCTTCGGCGGCTTCTGATAGACGTTCTTAGCGATCAGGACTATCACGTAGAGGCTGCCGAGACCGGCGAAGAAGGCCTGCGCGAAATGGAGCAGGATGTCTACGACGTCATTCTCCTCGACATCAACCTGCCCGGGATGGACGGGATGGACGTGCTGCGCCTGGCTCCCGCCCGCCAACCGGACGCGCAGATCGTGATGATGACCGCGTTCGGAACCGTGGACACTGCCGTCGAGGCGATGAAGCAAGGTGCATTCGACTACATCAACAAGCCGTTCAGTACCGACGAGCTGCTCCTGACGATCAACCGCGCCCTCGAAGAGCAGGACCTGCGGCGCGAGGTTGCGCGGCTGCGCCAGAAGGCTCGCGGCGTGGGCGGCGACATCCAGATCGTGGGCAAAAGCCCCGCCATCCAGCGGGTGATCGACCTCATCGCCCGCGTAGCGCCCAGCCGCGCGACTGTATTGATCACGGGTGACACCGGTACGGGTAAGGAACTGGTGGCGCGAGCGATCCACTCCGCGAGCAACCGGGCCGCGAAGCCTTTCATGCCCATCAACTGCGCGGCGATACCGGAGAACCTGCTCGAGTCGGAGCTGTTCGGGCACATGAAGGGGGCCTTCACCGGCGCGATCCAGAACAAGAAAGGGCTCTTCGAGGAAGCGTCCGGCGGTTCGGTGTTTCTGGATGAAATCAGCACCATGTCCATGTCGCTGCAGCCGAAACTGCTCCGGGTGCTGCAGGAGTACGTGATCATGCGGGTCGGCGGTCGCCAACCGATCCCGGTCAACATCCGGCTGATCGCCGCTACCAATCTCGATCTGAAGAAGCGCGTAGCCTCGGGTCAGTACCGAGAGGACCTTTACTACCGACTGAACGTATTCCCCATCGAGGTGCCGCCGCTGCGTGACAGGAAGGATGACATCCCGCTGCTCTCCAACTTCTTCCTGCAGAAGTACACCGAGCTTTACACGATCGATGCGCCCAAGCTGCCCGCACGGACGCTGGACCGAATGATGTCCTACGGCTGGCCGGGCAACGTGCGCGAGCTGGAGAACTTCATCGAGCGCGCGGTCGTCCTCCACGCCAGCGGAGGAAGCGGTACCGTCGGCTTCGAGTTGCCGAGCGATGCGACCGGAGACGAAGCCGAGGGCGCTTCGATCCTGGACGAGGCGCAGCGCAAGCGCTGGACGTTTGAAGATCTGGAGCGAGAGTATATCTTCCGGGTACTGGAAAGCGTACGGTGGAAGAAGACCGAGGCGGCCGAGATCCTCGGCATCGACCGGCGTACCCTCTATCGCAAGCTCAAGAGATACGAGACAGAGGGCTCCCGTAGCTCGGAATGAAAAACTCTACCCCATCGCGCGAAGATAGACTCCGTGCCCTAGTCGACGTCGGCCGCTCTATCAGTGCCTCCCTGGCACACGAGGAAATCCTAGCTCAGATCTGCACGCACGCCGCCCGGCTGCTCGACACCGAGTCGGCCGTGATGACGGAGCGCTGCGAATCTTGCGAGGACGGCCCGGGTCCGTGCCTGACGGTTGTGGCCACCAGCCCCGACGCCAGCGTCAGCCTGGGGGAACACCTATCGATGGAGGGGAGCCTGAACGGGCGCGCTATAACCCAGCGGCGAACGCTCTTCGTCAACGATGTCATGGGGGATGATCGCGCAGACACCGGGATGGCCACAAAGCTGGGCGTGCGGCAGGAGGTCATCTCCCCGCTCTACTACGGCGACACTCCCCTGGGGACGATTTTCGCCTTCAACGCGCGAGACGGCCGCGATTTCGACGAGAGCGATGCCGAGATCCTGGAGGCGTTCGCAGCGCAGGCCGCGATCGCGCTACAGAACGCACATATCTTCGAG
>JBDHAS010000327.1:0-4235 GCA_039588015.1 Gemmatimonadota bacterium
AGCACCGCGGCCGCGCCTCCATGACAACACAGTAGCCGAGCACGTATTCTCGTTCACAGCCGGCGACCGGCGCGCCCTACAGCTGGCCCTCGCTCTGAAGCAGGCAGCACCGGACCGGGTGCTGGTGACGTTGATAGCCGCGGCCCCACCTGTTGCCGAAGAACAGATGCGCTTCGGACTGGCGGCCGGTGCCGACCAAGCAATCCTGCTGGACACCCGGGGAGCGATGTACGCCGAACATGCTGTCGCCGCCGCTCTGACCGCGGTGCTCTCCCGGCAGGGTGTCGATTTCGACCTGTTGCTGGCGGGAGCAGGTAGCGACAGCCCCAGCGACGGGAGACTAGCCTTACGTCTCGCCGCGGAGGCCGGCGCCCAGTGCATACCGGGAGTAACCGATTTCTGGGTGGACGGAGATGCCGCCGTCTATGCCAGCGAGCAGTTTCCCGAGAAACTTCTGCGCATGGCCACAGCGAGCCGGAGTGGGATTTCACAACGGCCGGCTATGCCCTATCGCTTCGCAAACCGCTGGAGGTCCTGCCGTTCCCAACCGACGCCGAACGGTCCGACGAAGTGTACTCGACCGCCGCCGCAGCGATCACCGCTGAAGAAGGCGAGGAGGCAGGAAGCCTCGAGCCGGAGCGCGCTGCCGAAGTGCTCGTTGAGGTTGGCGACCTGGGCGACGGAGGCAGTACGCCTGCCGGTGAACCGTTCACGGGTTCACTGGAAGTGGCCAAGGCAGCCTCGCTCGACTGGTCCGGCGTCGTTTTCGTGGCTGAGCTGGATCAGGATGCGCTGGCACGCGACGCCCGTGCGCCCTTAGCGGCAGCCGCGGCTGTAGCTTCGCAGACGTCGCAGCCGCTCGCCGCCCTGGTGCTCACGGAGCCGCTGGCCGAGCCTCGGCGCCGGGCGGTCGCCGGGCGGCTACAGGCTCAGGCGCCGCTCTCCCGGATCGTATTCGCGGAGCACCGGGCGCTGGCCAGCGGTGCCACGCCCGCGGTCGCCGAAGCGCTCATCAAGCTGATGGGGCCGACGGCCCGGTCACGGCCCATGTATCTGCTAGCCACGCCCTGGCTGTCCGAAGCACTACCGATGCTGGCCAGCACGCTGCGCGATGCCAACGTGAAGGCGGAGGAAGTGGCGGGGGTCAGCCGAATAGAGTTCCGCGACGGCGATGCACTCACGTTCGTGCGCGCCGTCAACGAGAGGAAGCTTAGGGCACGGCGTTCCAGGCCCGCCGCAGGAGAAGGTGTGCAGATCGTGTGGTGTGAACCAGAAGTCGCTTACGAGGAAACCGAGCACGCGGACGCGAAGACCGAAGTGATCGTAGCCGCGCTCGACATCGAATACGATCCAGAGGCCGATGCCCTGGCTCAGGCGCTTGCCGAAGCCAAGGAGGCGCTGGGCACCGTGACTCTGGAGAACGCCGAGTACGTGATCGATGTCGGCGCCGGGCTCGGCTCGATCGACAACCTCGAGACGATCGTCGAACCGCTGCGGCAGGCGCTGCTCGATATGGGCGCACCCAACGTGGAAGTCGGCGCCACACGCAAAGTGACCATGGACATGAGCTGGTTGCCCGACGAGCGTCAGATCGGCCAGACCGGTGTACGCGTGAACCCACGCGTCGTGATCGCGCTGGGAGTCTCCGGCGCGCCGCAGCATATCGACTGGGTTGCGGATCGAGCGGTTATCTTCGCCTTCAATCTGGATCCGCAGGCGCCGCTGATGACGCTGAACCAGCGGCGTGAGCAACCGAGAGTTTACCCGGTGGCCGGAGATCTGACCCAGACGGTCCCCAGGTTCATTGCGGCATTGAAGAGCAGGAGGTGAACGCGGGTTTTGAATACCGAATCTCGAACAGCCAACACCGTAGACGCTTTCAGTATTCTTAAGTGTTCGATATTCCTTGTTCGCCTTGTTCGATATTCGATATTCAGCGCGCGCCCAGCGCTGGATCTTTGACGACCCCCATAAACAGGATCGCACCAGAGAGTTTTTCACGGATCGCGAACAAGAACGGGCGATCTACCGCGATCATCGGCGGCATGCTCGTGACGCCAATCTCGACGGAGGTGGCGGCTGCCGCTTCCGTTCCTTCCTCGTTCACTTCTACAAACGTCTTGTGCTTGACCTTGCTGATGTAGAGCCTCTGGCTGTCGGAGTAGATCCGCGTGAAATCGGCTGCGTTCGGATCAAAGGCGATGCCCATGCCTAGCGCGTCGAGCGCTTTGTTCAGTTCGAGCTCGTACTCCAGCGTGAACTTCGGCATCGACACGATCGCCTGACTCATCGAGAGGCGGCCGGTCCACTGACTCCAGTTGCCCGCGTTCAGAGACTCCACGATCGGTTCCACGTCGGCACCTTCGTTCGGCATCACGATCGTCATGCTGTAGGCTTTGCCGCCGTATGGCAGATCGAGCACGGTCACCGAGCCGTCGCTGTACGTGTACACGGTGTCCGGCTTCGGATAGTACATCATGTCGACTTGCTTCTGGCTGCCATCGGCAAGATTGAACGGCGCCGGCCGTGTTCGCTCCTTGTCGAACTGCTTCGTCCAGTTCCCCTTGAAGTAGATCGCGTTGATCAGAAACATCACTAGCTCGGGCGGGATCGGGTCAGCCACGATCTCCTCGATCCTTCCCTTCGTCCTGTCGAAGACCCAGCCGTTGATCGTCGGCGCAGCGCTCGGACTTGTGAAGTCGAGGGCGGCCACCTCAGCATCGAAATACTCGCGGTTCACGTCCAGGAAGTCTTGCCGAAAAGTGTACCGCTCGTCGTACCAGATCGAGTTACCGATCAAGAACTCGACGTTCGGGTCCAGCCCACTCAACAGGTCGATCAGGCTTCGATACGACTCGTTGACCTCCTGCAGGCTGAGGCCCTCGAGTTCCAGGGTCTCCTCCATCGCGTCGCGCGTCGTCGTGTTGGCTCCGTTGTAGGCCATGCCAAGCGCCATTGCGACGCTTAGGGGCGAGATGAAGATGTTCGCCCCTTTGTCTTCGTCGTTGTACACCTGCCCGAAGAGCTTCAGGCCAAATGCGTTGTCCGACTCGATCAGTGCGGCCTCCGCCTCGCCAAGCTCGCGCGGCAGACTGGTTATCTCCTGCATGCCGACCACGTCCTGTCCGCAACCCACAGTCGTTACCACCGGCATCAGCGCCGCCACAGCAGCGAGCACCCTTTTCATGACCGCCTCCGAGTGACTTCGATTGGACTTCAGCATCTTCGGTAATGGCATCGGCTCCTTTGAAGTATTGAACCGGACGTCTCGGCCCACAAGGCGAGCACGGTTTCAAGCCGAAGCCAGCCGTCTTCGAGCGAGTCGGTTCCGAATGTAGGAACCGAACAGGCCAACTTGTGGTTGTGAATGTCGAGGAGGTCAGCATGAGATTGAAGCTACTCGTTGTTCTTGCCGCAGCGGGGATGGCCGCAGGTGCCTACGCTCTTGACGGAGCCGATTCGGAAACCCGAAGGCCATTCCGGTCTTTCGCCCTCGAGAGCTTCGACGGAGACAGCCTGTCTCTCGCCGACCTCGAGGGAAAAGTGGCGCTGATCGTATTCTGGGCCAGTTGGTGCGCAGCCTGCCAAGCCGAGCTGCCGCTGCTCGACAGCCTGAACTCGGCGGTCGACCATCCCGAGTTCGCGATCATAGGCATCAACGAGGAGCAGAACGAGGCGGCCGCGCGCGGATATGCCGCAGCGATCGGGCTACGGATGCCGATCCTGCTCGGACGCGGCGAGATGTGGCGGCGCTACCAGTACCTGGGTCTACCTTACACCGTGCTGCTCGACCGTGAAGGGGACATCGTGGCCGAGTATTACGGTTACCCTGGACGCCAGAGATTCGATACCGAGATAGCAGGCAGAGCGCTAGCCGAGGTAGGCAGCTAGGCCACAGCTACCGAACGCCGGTGCCTCTCGGTCTGGGGTGCAAGCGGCGACCACCGCTCACCATGCTGTGGCCGCCCTCATACCCCCAGTTCATGCTCCGGCGCAGCTAGACTCTTGTCCCCCAATCGGGGCCTCAGCGCCGGGAAGCCTCTCGCGTGACAGCAGAGGCAGGTCTCGGCAAGTGACCAGAGAACATTGCCGCACAGGGTACATTCGGAACGTTCGCCCGAGATAGCGCGATCGTCGGCGGGGGCTCCACAAATGTTGCAGGTCATTGCGTCGACATGGAGATCGGCACCGCAAATCGAGCAATCCATCCCTGAGCTTCTCCCCTCCCCGGATCT
>JBDHAS010000328.1:0-5225 GCA_039588015.1 Gemmatimonadota bacterium
CTCCGGATGGAATCACTTGCGTCTAGATTCGTCAGTGCATTATGTCGATTTGGATAGTCCGTAGACATCTTCATCTGTGTCGGTGGACTCGATTACAGAGTCGATCCAGGCTTGAAAATCAGGTGCATATGCGCGTTTCCCGACTTGCCACCAATCCCGGACGCCTTTATACGCGAAGAATCTCGTTTGGAGCCAATAGACCCAGTTTTCCATCGTTTCTTCGCCCAGAAGTTCCACGTTCGAGCTGTGAAACGAATCCTCCACGTAATTGAAGTAATGCGCAAAAAAGTTTTCGAAGCGAATCTTCTCGTACGAAGATAACGCGCTGAAATCTCTGAACCCCTTTTCGATCAACCTCTCGTTCTGCGGGCCGAACATGTCATTACAGTAGTTACCAAGACCCTGCATTATCGATCGGAACGTGTCTGTTCGGCTCAGGTCGTTTCCGACTTTGACCTGTTTCGCCAAGTAGAGAACCGAGACAACGACGGCTACGACGCCGATTATCTCCGCTAGATAGCTAAGCTGCTGAAGTGACATAGCAAAGTCCGGTGGGGGTCCCTAATTCTGGCATTCATCGGCGGTCGATTCGAGAATTACGGCTAGGTGCGACCATGCTGCAGCTGCGTCTAACATCCTGCGCTTAGCTGGCGTGGCGGTGATCAAGGTGGTGGCCGCTGAAACGACGGACAGGCCTCCACCACACGGACAAACTGCGGAATGAGATCCGTGCCCGTCCACAGCGAACGCGTTCCCGGCGCTGCGATGTTGGAGCAAATGACATCGTTGTAGACTGCCCACTCCTCGTCGGGCAGAATGCCGAGGTCATGCTGACGAAAAACTGTCTGCATACCGAGCCAGAATGAGCGGACGTTCCAGTAGTAGCGCTGCCGCTCCTCGGGGCTCAGTTCGCGAGCGATCTTGTTGACCTCTACAAGCGTCGCGGCCTCCACCGCCCTCGTGTTCCCTCGCAACTCGGTGGCAACATAGATGAGCGACAAGACTACGGCGATTGCGCTGACAATCTCTGCGATCGAGGCCCACGAACTTAAGGTCAACTTCGCCATTGGTCTCTCCGATTAGTCGTGAAGACGATTTCGCTCTCTGCGAGGGCACCGGCCTTGGCTCCGCGTCCGGAATACGCCAGCTAACGATTTGCGATTTTGCTGCCGGACCAGGATGCCAGCCGACGCCCGGAAACTCAAGGAAGATGCCCTCCGAGCTGATCCGTCAGCAGCAATCGCGGGTTAGATCGCAGTCGAAGGCTACTCCTTAGCAGATCGGATCAGATTCCTGCGCTTCCTTGGATGTCTTGAGCTGGGGAGGAGAGGACGATTCAATCGGCTCTTTGGGAGACTCCCCGGTCCGGGGAGGAAGCTCGTCCGTGGCCTTCCTCGCAATCAGGATGGTCCCGGCGCCGAGGCATGCCCCGAGCGTGCCGAGGGCGGCAATGGGCGGGAGCATCCTCTCCCAGAAGAAAAGGAAGAGGGTCCCGTCCCGGATCAGAACGAAGAGGAACGCAGAAGCAGCACCCGCAATCAAGCCCCATAGGGCCGAACGAGCTACTGAGAGGTCCTCCAGGGATCTTCGGCCATCCAGAGTGGCAAGGGTCCCGGCGAAAGAGACCCCGGAGAGAAACCCGAAAAGGCCGAGGCCAGCTCCCGAACTCAGCATCCAGGTCAGAGAAAAGCCGCCGTCAAAAATGATGCTGCTAATCGCACCGAGGAATGCTCCGACCGAAAGGCCGGCGGTCCCCCAGACCGCCCCGGTTCCTACAATGCCCCGGAGCTTCCTGAGCCACTTGTTCATGGATTCTCCCACGAAACGTTCCGGGCCTGCGATCTAGCGACTTTGGAATTCTGCTGCCGGACCAACATGCCTACCCAGATCGCGAGCCGCAAGGCGAGTGATCTGGACCCTGTAGCTTACCCGGACAGCAGCAATTCCTTGTTAGCGGCCCTGCCATTCGGGCCCATGCATATGTGACGGCGGCGATCCTCATATGGTGCTTCAATTGGGTTTTCTGCGTTCGCAGGACTCTTACCTACTGCTTCAAGTGCTTATTCAGGAACTCGATGACCCGGTCCCCAAGGGACATCCTCGTCCCGTCATCGGCGAGCGACGCGGCGCTGTACGGGTAGAAATGGGGATAGCCCGGCATCCACCCCAAGGTGAAATCCGCGTTGGAGCTCCTGAGCATCGCGATCAGACCTGGAGCGGTGGCCAGCAGCGGCTCGTCATCATATTGCGAGAAGTGGAGCAGCACGGCCGGAAGATCGGTGCGCGCGGCGATGTAGTCCTTGTCGAACATGATTTCGGGCGGGGACAAAGAGAAAATCGCCTTGAGCGGCGTCGCAAGTCCAAGCCCCACGCCCGACGAGATGCCGGCGCCGGCCGAATGGCCGCCCATCGCGATCCTTTCGGGATCGACATTCAAGTCCATCGCATGCTTGACGACGAAATCGAGGGCGAGGGCCGCATCCTCGACGCCGGCCATAAAGGCGTTCCAGATCACCATCACGCCGTCGTCGGTGTTGTCCAGCATCGGCAGGCCGACGCCCGTGCGGGCCCGGGCGAGCCCGGGCATCAACTCTTCTCGAATGACGGACTTCACGTCCGCGACGGTGTTGTCCTGGCCGGGCACGAAACGTGGAATGGGGTTCTGCGGCGCGAGGCGGTATTCGATTACGAAGACTTTGTAGCCATTGGCCGCGAGAAGGCGGGCCCAGTCCTCGGGCGAGGAATGCACGACACCAGCCAGCTTGTACGGAGGGTTTCGGCGGCCGCCACGGTGCCACCCGCCGCCATGGATATAGACCACGGCCGGCCACGGACCGTCGCCTGCTGCGGTCGGCGTGTAGACATCCATCATCAGGTCGCGCATCACCTCGGTGCCTTCGGGCGCGATGCGGCCCTGGCCGTAGACGACGTCTAGCTGAAGGTCGTAGCCGAAGGTCGGGTCGCCCTGCGCGCCTGCGGGCGTGTGGAACAGGGCAGTCAAAATCGCTATGCCCGCGAAACAGCGTGTGTATTGAGCCTTCATGATCTCACTTCTTGAGTGCTGGCCGGACCAATGGCGAACAGCTTCAAGACCTTTCTTCCGGAGCTTCTGCTTCACGATCGCCCGCGCAGGACGGATGCAGAATACACTCACGTCAGCCACCTAACGTCTATGCGCTTCCGCCGCGCCCCACCGGAGCGCCGGGGGTCAATTGAACAGAGGCAGCAATCACGTCTCTATCCATCATCGAGGAGCACGCCGCGCGGCACGGCCAAAGGCCGTACGCCGATAGGCGCAGCGCCAGATGCAAACGCTTGATTCTATGAAAGCGACTGGCCTCGCCATGATGACAAGCTTAGCGTC
Source organism: Gemmatimonadota bacterium (assembly GCA_039588015.1). Lineage (GTDB taxonomy): Bacteria > Gemmatimonadota > Gemmatimonadetes > Palauibacterales > KS3-K002 > JASFMO01. The sequence goes on from JBDHAS010000328.1 coordinate 3,365, forward strand.
GCTTTGCCAAGAGATGCATGCGCAGTCATCACAGGAGGCCAGCCATGTTCTTTGCAGGTATCGATGCCCATCTAAACTACGTCCAGGTCGCTGTGCTGGACAGATTCGGTGAGATGGCCCTCGAGTCCAGGATCTCCACAACCGAACCCGAGCGCCTGCTCGAGGCACTGGCGCCGTTTCGGCCACTGGAAGCCGTGGTGGAGACCTGTCCCTTCTGGCCCTGGATTCACGATCTCCTCGTCCCGGCTGGAATCGGCTTCCATCTTGCCCACGCCAAAGAGCTCCGAAGCATCGCCACGGCGCCGCAGAAGAATGATGCCGTTGACGCCGAGCTGCTGGCACGGATGCTCCTCTCGGGACTCATCCCGGAGGCGTACCCCAGACCGCCTCACCAACGTGAACCGCTGCGATTGCTCCGCCACCGGACGGCGCTGGTGCGGCAACGTACCCGTCTGGCCGCACGCATTCACTCTCACCTTCACCAGCAAAGGCTGAGCCTGCCGCGTGAGAAGCTGTTGCGCGTCGAGGCGCGTGAGTGGCTGCACACTACCGCTTGGCCGCGGCTTACCGGAGAGCAACAGGCCGTAGTGACCACGCATCTGGAACTGATCGACCGACTCACACCGTTGATCCGTGCCCTCGACCGGAGGATCGAGTCTACGGCCGCCGCATTACCAGCCGCACAACTGCTGGCGACCGTCCCCGGCGTTGGCCCTTATCGCAGTCTCCTGCTCGCCGCCGAGCTCATGCCCATCGAGCGGTTCCCTCGGCCCGAACACTTGGTCAGCTATGCCGGTCTCGCTCCCGTTACCCGTAGCTCCGGCGGTCATACCCGTCACGGCAACATCCCAAAGGCTGCCAATCGATGGGTTCACGGTGCACTGGTCTCAGCGATCCCCAGCCACACCCGGTTCGCACCCGATAGCTCCCTGAGCACGACGTACCAGGAACTCAAGACACGACTCGGATGGCGCGTCGCCCGCATCGCCGCCGCTCGCAAACTCGCGCGCACCGTCTTCTACATGCTGCACAGAAACGAAACCTGGCGAGGATAGACAACGTGAACACGCGACGGAACGGGACGAGTTCCACGCCTAACATGTCGCTCCGACGACCTAATACCCTTGATTGAACCGTCCCGCTCGCATAGACAGATCATGGGGCCACACGACCACGAATAGGTGTCAGAGCCGTCGTCCAAGGCTCGCTGTTGATCCATAGCGAACGTCGTTCAACGCGCATGCAGCGAAGGCCACACCACCGGAAGAAAGAACCGGCGACGCGAAACCTTGACGCCAGTCGCTTCATAGGTGTTAGGCGTCAGCCGAGCTCGGAGACCCAGTTGCACGCAGCTTCTCTTCCACAACCTCGCGAATCCTGCGGCGCGTCGGCACGATGCCAAGGAACCCCAGAGGACCGGCTGTTAGCACCGTTTCGTCATCAACTAAGACGCTCAACTCGCCGTAGTGGCCTTCGACGAGGTTCACCTCCACGTTCAGGTCACGCCTAAGGAAGGCAGCCGCCCGGGCGGCCTGGATCGCGGACACTCAGTAGCTGCAGCGACGAATGGTCACACGCATTAGTGGTCTCGGTGACGCCTAACTAGTATTCAATTGCGAATCGCCCTCCACCCGGCCGCGGTCCCTCGCAGCATAGGACGGAGGTGCTAGGCCGCCGTCCCTCACTGCTCCGATGCCGAGTCGTCGACCGGCGTATTGAGGGTGCCCAATTGTTGTCGCATGGCCAAAATGTCGGCGACTGTCCACTGTTCAACTATCTTGCCATCAACGATGCGGTGAATCGCGATCTCCGACATCGTGACCTCTTTCCCGTGCGATGGTTCACCTTCAAACGTCCCACG
>JBDHAS010000329.1:0-3902 GCA_039588015.1 Gemmatimonadota bacterium
TGCAATCTCCATGCGGGCAGCTCCGAAACAGGAGCAGCCTTGACGATCTGGCGTGAAACTAGCAGTTCTAGTATAGTGGATGGCCCTCCCGCGATGCGTTGTAGACAGGCATTCCCCTGGCCGGCTTGGATCGGAGCGGTGCGCGGATGTTGCGTAAGTTGCGATCCTGATTATACTTTCCTTGCTCCAATCAACAATTCAGGTTAACTCGGTGATGACCGATCTCGTTTGCGATAACTGCTCCACGCCGCTTCCTGGCGGTAGCAAATACTGCAACGAGTGCGGTACCCCGGTCCCCGGACAGGGTGCGGCTCGCCAGCCGGCTTATGCCATGCCCACAGATCTTCGCCAGGCGCTCCAGATGGCCACCGGCGGCGAGTATGAGATCCACCACGAGTTGGGTCGCGGCGGCATGGGGTCCGTCTTCCTGGCGCGGGAGATCGGACTCGACCGGCTGGTCGCGATTAAAGTGTTGCCGCCCACCCTGATGTTCGATGAGGGCTTGATCATGCGCTTCAAGCGCGAGGCCAAGATGGTCGCCAAGCTCCATCATCCGAACATCATACCGGTGTATCGAGTCCACCACAGCCACAACCTCGCCTTCTACACGATGCACTTCGTTTCTGGCCGTGCCCTGGGCGAGATCATAGCGTCGAGCCGGACGCTGTCGCTGGAAGAAGTAGAGAAGATCATGCTGGATGCGGCAGCGGGCTTGGGGTATGCGCACAAGCGAGGCGTCATCCACCGCGACGTGAAGCCGGCCAACATCCTGATCGATGCCGACGGGCACGTGCATCTCACGGATTTCGGCATCGCTAAAGCGTTGGTGGGGCACACACAGCTTACCGAGACGGGCGCGGTGATCGGGACGCCAACATATATGGCCCCGGAGCAATGCGAAGGTCGCGTTGTTGATGGGCGCGCCGATCAGTACTCGATGGCGTGTGTGGGTTACCATTTGCTGGCAGGCTACGCTCCCTTCGAGTCTGACTCGATGAAAGAGCTGATCTATCACCATCTCTTCACCCCGCCACAACCGCTCAGCGCCATACGACCGGACGTCCCGACGGCGCTGAGAGACGCGATTCACAAGGCACTTTCAAAGGATCCGGCGGATCGCTTCGATTGTATGGAGGACTTCCGAGCGGCGATCGAGGGCAAAGGACCGCCGGTATTCGTGAGGTGGATCGACGGCCCGGAGGAAGAGCGACGAGGTAAAGCAGCGCGCAAGAAGTTCCGCCGTTCGACCGACGTGCCGACTACGAAGCGTTTGGCGGAGTCGCCGTGGTCGTCGGACCAGCTGCACGAGGATAGCAGCCGGCTGTCGGTCTATCAGCGATCGCTTGCGGCGCTCGCAGTGACGATCGTGTCGCTGGCCGCCGTTGCCGTTCTGGCCGTTTCGCAGGGCGCGGGATTGGCGGGTTCGCTGCGAGGCGATTCGGAAACGGCGGAAGGAACCGAGAGCGTCGCGGCGCTGACCGGTGCGGAGTTGAGCCGGCCGGCCGATCGCCCGGAAGAAGACAATGGAGGTGGTCCGATGGCTCAGCCGCCCGGCAAGCAGGAAGCGTCGAGCGGCTTCGGGCTCGCGGTCATCTCCGGCGAACTGCCCTCTGGCGCCGTGCTCGAGGTGGATGGTCAAGAGGTCGAGGCTTCGCTTTATGACGGCGCCGAGATCCAGCTGCCACTGGGCTCCTCGCACGTGTTGATTCGCGCCGAGGGCTATGAATCGTGGCGTCGCGACGTATTTGTTAGTGACGACGTCCTTGAACTGGAGCCGTCGTTGGTGAGGGTACGAGAGCCAACCCGTACGCCTGCCGGCCCTGCCAGACGTGTGGAGCCAGTGCGTGAGCCGCCGTTGGAGGTTATCCAGCAACTGCGGTCTCTTCTGGATCAGGCTACGCAGCTCTATCTAGTGCAGCGCTACGGCGAGGCATTGGAGACGCTGGGGGATTTGCAGGCAAAGGCCAATGAAGCTCTGACTCAGTTCAGCTCCAGCGACTCGCTGGCCGCGATCATCGAGGAGGTGGAAGAAGTGCGGTTGAAGACGCACAAAGAATGCGATCTTTTAAACGACCCCGCCTGTCAATAGATTAGCGCCCGACATTGTCCACTAGCTTCTATTCGGTAACTATCGGCCGAGATGATGCTGCGGTACGCCCAATTCCTTTTGTCGCTTTGCTTGCTCCTGCTGGCTGGATCTTCCGGCCTTGAGGCGCAGGAACGGCAGCAGCGGCCGCCGTTCAAGCTCGAGCAGCTGACTCAGCTGGTGGAATCGGGCGTATTCCCGGACGAGCGCATCGTATTTCTTGCCAACCAGAGCTGCTTGGGCTTTCGCTTGGACGACGCTGCGGTGGCCAGCCTGCGAGCCGCCGGCGCGACCGACCGCCTGATCTCCAGCCTCCGTGGCGCCTGCGTCCGTATGCTGACGACGATCGTCGTTACACCTTCTGAGATCGAGTTGGAGGTGGGCGCGAATCGAATTCTCAGGGCCCAGGCGCTCGACCAGGACAGCGCTCAAGTCCCGAACGTGATCATCGAGTGGAGTTCGAGCGATACGACGATCGCGGAAGTCTCCGGCGGCGGCGTCGTGCTCGGGCTTGCCCCCGGCGAAACGCGGATAACGGCGAGGATCGAGGCGGGGCCAGCGGGAAGCGCGCTGGTGCGTGTAATCGAGACAGCTGACGTTCCGACCGAAGAGGACTCGCTGGCGCTCCAGCTCGAGGGTGGGAAGAGCGTCGGAACCGCCGCCGCACTCGGAGTGCTCATCCCGGGGGGCGGAGAGTTCTATGTCGGGAACACGGTGAAGGGAGTTGTCGTCTTGGCCGGCGCCGCCGCCGCTCTCACTGCCGGCTACCTGATTACCACCGAGGACACGCTCAACGTTACCCGGAGCAGTGGGCTGCCCGACTGCGACACTCCCAATCGATGTGTCTACGACGTCACCTCAGAAGCCGAGATCGAGAAGACCCGTAGCCTTGTGATTGGCGCGGCGGTCGCGGGAGCGTTTTGGCTCTACGGACTGATCGATGGCATCCGAACCGCCAAGAGCTACCAGCCTGACCAACCATTCGATGAGGGGCAGAGCGAGCGGAACTTCTCGCTCGAGCTGGCCCCGCCCGATGGTGTGCGGCTCAGGGCGAACGGTGACGTGGACCTAACCATTCTCAGGGTACGGTTGTGAAGCGAGCGGCCCTGCTTCTGTGTCTATCCGCAGCAGCTCTTCTCCCCGTGAGCTGCAAAGAGGTCTCTACCGAGAGCAAGGTTAGCACCTTCGTGGCGGAGATCTCTGTGGGTGGGTCGCCGTTCGTGGCGGCTGGAGACTTCCTGGTCGGCGATACGGTTCAGTTTTCTGCCACTGTTCGCGAGAACGGCCAGCCTTTCCCAGCATCGGGTGAGCGGTATACATCGAGCGTTCCTTCGGTGGTTCGCATCATCGATGCCAGCGACGGCCGGGCCGTGTTCCTGAGCGTCGGCGATGCCACGGTCACGGTCACATTCGACGAGCCGGAGCTTCAGGGTGTCGAGAAGCTGACGGCTCAGATGGACCTGTCGATCACCGAGTACACGGTCGAGTTGTCGCTTCAGTCCATCCGCACGGGTGCTGCGGTCGAGGCCGGCGACGGATTGGTGGACGATACCGTTCGCGTCTTGGCGGAGGTGAGGAAAGACGGCGCACTCGTTTCGCATTCGGGGCTCAAGGTGGAATCGTCTACGAATCCGAGCGTCGCCCAGCCGGTATTGGGACAAGACGATCTCGTGGCCTACGGGGAAGCGGGCACGGCCAGGCTCTTCGTGACTTTCGATCAGCCGAATGTCCCGGGGGATGAACCTCTCGGCGCCACTATCAATGTCACGGTGAAGCCATTTACCGTGGAACTAAACGTCGAGTCGCTCGTGCCGGG
>JBDHAS010000330.1:0-3902 GCA_039588015.1 Gemmatimonadota bacterium
GGTCCGGGCTCATCCTCGACGACCACCGCCATGTTGTCGATGCGCTCGGCGAATTCCCTCGGTAGGCGCGCGAGAGCCTCTCGCACGACTTCCTCGAAGGCCTCCCGATCTATGGACAGCATGGCCGAAGTGCTCTCTGGTGGCCAGGAACGAGCGCTCGCCTAGGAGTCGACGCCGCAGTCCGTGCAGGAATCGCTACTGCACCACCAGGGTGGCGCCGACCGCCTGCGTGAGCGATTCGGTGCTGGCCACGATGTTGAACGTGTGCCTCCCACGAGGTGTCCCGGCATTGCACGGCTCCGTGGTGTCCTCGCCGCCGCATCCCGTGTATAGAGCCAGCCCGATCACTGCGACCCCGAAAGCCGCGCGGAAGCCGAGTTTCCGCCCTCGCTCGTTCCGCGTTCGGAGGACGATCGAAATGAGTAATAGGCCTAACAACACAACGGCTAGGGCCAACAGCGGAGGCACTGATCCCAACCCGCCTGGGCTTCCTGTAAGCGGTCCGACTGCCTCGCATAAATCCGTGGTCGTAACGACGAGGTTCGATCGGACCTCGGTCGCCCCCAGCGTGAATGTGTCGGGCGTGAAATCACACGTTGTCACACCGGGAAGGTTGGAGCAGCTCATCGTTACCAACTGACCCCAGGCGCCCCCCTCCGGCGTGACGAAGGCCGCGTACTCATCGGAACCGCCCCGCCAGACCATACCGCTATCGGGCGAGACTCTTATGTCGAACGTCGTGGCCGGTTCGCACTCGGAGTACTCGGATGTATTACCGTCCGCGTCGGTCGCCGTTGTCGTGACGAACACGCCGAGCGGCGCGTTGCCGGCCAAGGTAGCCGCGAATTCGGCATCGCCGTTCGCATCGGTCGTCACGGTCGTCCAGCCGTGGAGGATCTCTCCTTCCCCGTGCCCGCTCGTGTTACAAGCATCGTTCGAAAAGAACTCCACTTGGACGTCTGTGTTCGGGCGCGTGTCGATCGTGCCCTCGGCCCGGTTGACCCCAAAAACCACCTTATTCAAGACCGGAAAATTCTGGAGATTGTTGGGACCCGTGTCGGCGTCGCCCGGGTCGTTCGGAGTCACACCGTCATCGCCAAGGTCGATGCCCAACTCGCCGTTGTCGAAGATCGAGTTGAACGTGATGGTGTTGCCGGTCCCAGCATCGAACAGCACTACACCGGACCCGCCGTTACCTGTGATCGTGTTCCACTGGATCGAGTTGCCGTTGGCCGTAGCGCCCTCGATGCGGACGCCGTCGCCGGAATTGTTCGTGAGCACGTTGCTCTGCGAGGCTGCCACACCGCCGACCACGTTGTCGGCTCCCCCGTCGATCAGGATGCCCGTCGCGAATTCCATCACGCGCAGGCCTTTGACCGTGCAGCCATCGGCGGCCAGGCTGATTCCTACCGTGGATGCTCCAGCCGAGGCGCCGAAGAGCTCGATGATCGGCGAGTTGGCGAAGCCCGGTTGTGTCGTCCCGTCGATGACGACGGCGTCCGACACGGCGGGGAGCGCCGAAGCCGGAGCGATTCTGCGTGTCCCGGGGCCGGGGATGGCGAAGGCGACCGTGTCGAAACCCGCGTTGGTGTTCGCTGCGTTGATGGCTTCGCGCAGGCTGCAGTGCGCAACGTCGCATGTGCCGTCGTCGCTGTCGGCGGTAGAATTCACGGTGAATGTAACCGCCTGCGCGTGGGCCGAGGCCGGGGCGAGCACGGCAAGCGACAACAAGGCGTGACATAGCGTCTTCGTCATATCAGTCTTCCTTACGTTCGGCGCGGGCTCGCCTGTCACCGAAGTAATGACAGTCAGGGAGCCGGAAGCGTTCGTTCCGTATTCCCTCTTCTTGAACGACCTCCAGATCAGGGACTCGCGGCGCGAGGGCCATTGCCGGTCTACTCACCTCTACCTCACGATCAAGAGGCCGGTATCCGACAGCGTGACAGGGCCGGAGGCTGCCTCGATCGTGAACTCGTACCTGCCGGACGGTGTCCCGCCGTTCGTGGGATCGGTAGGGCCGTCATCTCCGCAACCGGTATAGACAGCCAGTCCGAGGCACGCGACGATAGCCGTCAGGCGGAAACGCAGACTCCGCCGTCGCGGATATCCAGCCAGCAACAAGGTTATGACGGCTAAGCCGGGCAGAGCAGCCGCAGCCAGTAGCCCGAAGCCGGATCCGACGGCTGTGGCAGCGGACCGCCAGTCTACATCAGCCCCGGCCGCGCCGGTCGGGCCAGCTGTGCTGACGGTTAGGATAGACCGGGTACCTGAGCCAGGCGTGACGGTGCTGGGCTCGAATGAACACTCCGCAAGCGTCGGCAGGTCGGAGCAGCCTAGCTGGACGGGAAGGTCGAAAGAGCCGCCCACCGCAGTCAGGTCCACGGCGTACTTGGCATCCACGCCACTGACGACAATCACGCTATCGGGCGATACGGCCATGGTGAACGTGGTAGCAACGACGCACGCCGAAAACTCGGAGGTATTGCCGTCGGGGTCGGTCGCGGTACCTGTGATGACATCCCCGGCGAATACATCCTCGATGAGCGTTAGCGCGAAGCTTGCCGTGCCGCTGCCGTCCGTCGTGAGTGTTGCTGATTCGGCCAGCTTTCGGCCTTCACCGTGGTCGGAAGCGTTGCAATCGGCGTTTACGAAGAACTCCACGTCGTAGGACGTTCCGGCCCGGCTAGCCAGGGTCCCCTCGACGTAGACCGTTCCCACCCGAGGTACGGCTGTGGTTATGTCGGGATAGTTCTGGAGCTCGTTGGGACCCGTGTCGGAGTCGCCGGGGTCGTTGGGCGTCACGCCGTTGGGGCCGAGGTCGATTCCCAAGCCTGCGTTGGCGTCGATGGAGTTGTCCGTAATGCGATTTCCCGCCCCCGCATCCGGGAGCTCGACACCGTCGCCCCCGTTTCCGGTGATCGTGTTGCCCGTGATAAGGTTACCAGTGGAGCCCGCTCCGCGAATGCTGATGCCGGCCGCAGCGTTGAAGTTCACGTAGTTACCGTCCAGCAAGCCCGAGCCCCCGACGGTGTTGTCGGAGGAACCGTCGATTCGTAAGCCATCTCGGGCGTTCGGCAGCTCGCTGGCGCGCGTTTCCTCGGTGCCGATAAAGTTGCCTCTGACCGTGTTCCCTGCCCCGCCAGCTACATAGATGCCGTCTGACCCGCTGCAGACGATGATGTTCGCGTCGGTCTGCGTGGTGCCTCCTATCGTGTTATTGGGACTGGCGACCCAGACGCCGCTGCCGCTATTGCCCTCGCAGTCCGTCGCCCTGAAGTCGGTGCCGATCGTGTTGCCCTCGATCACATTGCCGCCACTGACCTCGATGCGGATCCCGTCCGCGAAATTCTTGATCACCAACCCGCGTACGGTGCTGCCCCCGGCGGTGATCTGGAGGCCGGTTACCGCGGGACCCGCACTCGCCCCATCCAACTGGACGATCGGGCGGTTGCTGAAGTCGGGCTCGGTGGTCCCATCGATCACGATAGGATCGGAGACCGCGGGCAAAGCTGCGGCGGGTTGGATCGTATGTGGCGCAATCCCAGATATGTCGAAGGCGACAGTGTCGGTACCGGCGTTGCCGTTGGCCGCGTTCAGGGCTTCACGGAGGCTGCAGTGGCTGAGATCGCAATTCCCATCGTTGAGGTCATCCACCGTGTTGACCGTGAACGTGGTATCCGAGAGCATCATAGCGCCGAGGTCTTCGGCGCCGCCGACAAACGGGTGGCCGTAGGCAAAAAGTAGAGCGACAAGGGCTGCAGCTGTCTTTCTCATACAGGAGTCTCTCTTACTTTCGGTCATCGGTCGCGGCTGGGCCATTGACACGAGTTCACGGGCCTGCATAGCCTATCGCGACCGACCGTTCTTCTTGGGGCCCTGTAGCTCAGGCGGATAGAGCAGCG
>JBDHAS010000331.1:0-6208 GCA_039588015.1 Gemmatimonadota bacterium
TATGCCTCGCTGGGACGATGACGTTGGCACGACGGCAGAGACGGTCAAGGCGATGGCCCTGTGCGCCGCTATGCCGGTCGAGGTGCTGATCCACTCCAACCTGGACGATGGCTTTGCAGCGTTGTTCCGCGATATGGCCTGCGGCATCGGCGCTGCTCTGATCGAACGGCACATCGTCGACGAGCTGATCGGCGGGCGCGTTTCGCACTGCTACGGCCACGTCTTCTCCGACCCGGTGACCCGGCTCGCCTTTCAGCGGGCACTGGCTCGGGTGACGGACACACCGGGCAGCATGGTCTATGGCAACACGACCAGCTTCGGCCCCAGTGAAGTCGAGAACTACGCAAACCTGGCCCGCTACCTCATGGTGGATGCTTGTGCTCAGCGCATGCTGCCCACCGGCCATGCCCTCAATCCGGTTCCAGTGACTGAGGCATCGCGAATCCCCGAGATCGAAGAAATCGTGGATGCGCATCTCTTTGCCAATCGGTTGGCCCACGGTGTCGGAGGCTTCGAAACCCTCTTCGACCCGGAAGCAGCGGACGAAATCGCGGACCGGCTTGTGGAGGGCGGAAAGCGGTTCCAAGAACGGGTTCTGGAGGGGCTGGAAGATGCCGGCCTCGACATCAGCAATCCCTTCGAACTTCTGCTCTCCATCCGTCGAATCGGCGCCAGACGACTGGAGGAGCTATACGGTCCGGGTGAACCCTTAGATGGGGAGCCGCGCAAACGCGCTCCGGTCGTCAGGGCTACTACGGTAGCAGCGCTCGAGGCGCAGGGCGAAGGTGTGGTGGCAACACTCGCGCCGTCTGAGCGGGAGACGATCCGCCGCGCTGAGCTCACGGCGTGCGTCACCTGTACGGACGTCCACGAGTACGGCAAGATCCTCGTCGAGACCGTGTTGAACAACCTCGACGTCCACGTGGTCGATGCCGGCGTTAGCACGGATCCAGACGTTGTCGCCGAGCAGGCCAAGCCCGCCGATTTCGTAGCTGTGAGCACGTATTGCGGTGTGGCTCTGGACTATGTGCAGGAGCTGCGCCGCGAGATGGCGTCCTCTGGGTTGGAGATGCCGATCTTCATCGGAGGGAAACTGAATCGGGTCCCGGAGGACAGCCCGTCGAGCATGCCAGTGGACGTGACCGACGATTTGCGCGGTCCTGGCGTGCGCGTCTGTCTACGTGTAGAGGACATGTTGGCTGAACTCGTCGCAATGGCGCGGGAGAAGAACCGTGTTTGACAGGGTCGGCATCATCGGCGTCGGTCACCTCGCAAGTTACATCGTCGAGGGGTTGAGAAGCGCGCGTCCGAACCTAGAGATTCTCCTCTCACGGTATCGGGGCGATTTCACCGAGTCGCTGGCCGGGCGGTTCGGGGCAACTGCCGTTGCGGACAATCAGGCGGTTGTCGACGGCGCCGACTTGGTGCTCGTGACAACGAGACCCGGTGACATCATCGCTGCTTGTCGGTCGGTATCCTTCCGGCCGAACCAGACCGTCGTGTCGACAGCAGCAGGCGTGACGATAGCGTCACTTAAACCTGCCGTGTCACCCGCTACAATCGTCCGCGCCATGCCGCTCACCTGTGCGGCTATCCGCCGCAGCCCGACTCTGCTCTACCCAGACGATCCAACTGCCCGTTGCCTATTCGAACTTCTGGGCAACGTGCACGTGCTCTTAGACGAGGATCAGTTCGCGCCGGCTACCGTTATCACCGCGTACTATGGTTGGGTATACGCCTTGCTCGACGAAATGGTCGAGTGGACGACCGGCGCGGGCGTGCCGCTGGAAAAAGCGCGCGCAATCGTTCTCGAGACTACGCGCGGAGCCGCCGAGATGGGTTTGGCTCGCCCGGACCAGGACCTCTCAGCGCTCCTGGACTCGCTCGCTACTCCGGGTGGGATCACCAGACAGGGTTTGAAGGTTCTGAAAGAGCGGCAGAGTCTGGATGCTTGGACCGAGGCGATGGGCGTTGTCCTGGAGCGAGTGCGTGGCGGTCCATGATGTTCGCTCTTTCCTCAAACCGCCGGTCGGATGCTCGGGTCCACGGTGGGCGGAGAGCGAGCGGCCGGCCTGCAAGCTGACCTTGCTAGCCTCCCGGACATCCGAGTCTCATCTTGTGCGGTGACCGAGAACACCTAGTCCACAGCAGGTTATGCAACCGTCAAGCGGAAGGCGCCATCTCATGAACACCAGCAGACGTCACTTCCTGATGTCAAGCATCGCCGCCGGCGGAGCCCTCGGCTTCGGTCTCGGCAATCCCTTGGCGGCGGAGCCTGTACGTCCGGGTGAGTCCAGCCACCCCGCTAGTTCACGCCAATCACGCTCCCTCGATATCCTGATCCTGGGCGGCACGAACCTCACGGGACCTCATCACGTTCGCTACGCTCTCGAGCGGGGCCATTCCGTCACGATCTTCACGCGTGGCCGAAGGCAGCCGGGGCTCTTCCAGGACGCCTTCGAGCACGTCGATCATCTGATTGGCGACCGGGAAGATGACCTGGAGGCCCTGCGCGGCCGTAGCTGGGACGCGGTGATCGACGCATCGGGGAGGAACGAGAAATGGACGCGGGATTCCGCGGAGCTACTCGAGGATGCGGTCGGTACCTACCTCTACATCTCATCCACGGGCGTGTACTACCCCTATCTGACCACCGAAATCGACGAGGACACCGAGCTGGTCCTGGAAGATGAATCAGAGGGAGAGAATGTGGCGTCCTGGTACGGCGTGATGAAGGCCCTCTCGGAGATCGAGGCCCGGAAGGTCTTCGGAGAGCGAACCTGCATCGTGCGTCCCGGCTACATCGTCGGGCCGCTGGACTGGACCCACCGGGGCACCTACTGGCCCGACCGGCTGACCAGAGGAGGAGAGGTCCTGGTTCCCGGCAAGAAGAGCGACTTGGTGCAGCAGGTAGACGTCCGCGACTTGACGGAGTGGATCATCCACCTGCTCGAGACCGAGGTTCATGGTGTGTTCAACGCCACCGGTCCCGCATCACCCATGACGATGCAGGAGTTCGTCCACGGCATGCGCGCTGCCACATCCTCCGAGGTGACGTGGACGTGGATCGAGGACTATGACTTCCTCATCGAGCATGAGATCTATTACGCGATCCCATGGATCCTGCCGGTGGGCGACAACCTGGGGTCGCAGCGGATCGCCATTGATAGGGCGAAAGCGGCCGGGCTCACGTTCCGCCCTGTCGCCCTCACCGCCATGGAGACTCTGGAGTGGTACTACTCCGACGCCGTCACCGACGAGCAGCGAGCTGATCCCTCCATGGCGATAACGCCCGAGCGCGAAGCTGAAGTTTTGACCGCATGGAAGGAGCGTGGACTCGGCTAGGTCCGCCTACGATGCCGGAGCAGCGTGCGCGAGGTACTCCGCCGGATCGATCCTAACATCAACGACTATCGGGCGCCGTATCTCCAAACCCTCTCTGACCGCCGTGTCCAGTTGCTCGAGTGTTTCGACACGGGCGCTCCAAGCACCGAAAGCCTCGGCCGCGACTGCGAAATCGACGGCACCGAAACCGACTCCGTAGTCCGGGTATCCTCTGTATTCCTGCACAACTCTTATCAGGCTCAAACCGCTATCGTTGTATACGACTATGATGACGCCGAGTCCATGCCGTGCGCATGTCTCGAGCTCGGAAAGCGTCATCCCAAATCCGCCGTCACCGGTCGTGCAGAGCACGGTTCGATCGGGAAAGAGCAGCTTGGCCGCCATCGCTCCCGGAAGGCCGTAGCCCATGGACGACAAACCATTCGAAGTGAAGAACGTCAACGGCTCGTATGTCTTCCACGCCTGTGAGGTGACGAACTTGACCGAGCCGACGTCGGTAACGTGGATGGTATCGCGCGGAAGAAGTTCGCGCAGCCGAAGTTCGCGCAGCCGCTGAGTGACTTCGTAGGGCGACAGACCCGTCTGCAACTCCTCCGAAGGACGCAGCGCTTCGACCATTCGATCGCGAAAGCGGCCCAACTCGGACTCGGGCCACTCACCTCGACCGAGGTCCATTTCACAGAGCGCCAAGAGGATTTCATTGATGTCACCCACGCACTCTAACTCCGGCGTGTATGCACCCGCTGCGATCGATGCCGGTCCGATCGAGATCAGCCTGAGCGTCCGGTGCCAGAGCTTGTCCGACTCGACCGGGTCGAATCCGACGCCGAGTTTCGCCACGAAGCGTTCAACGATTCCACGATCTACACCGGGATCGAGGTCGATGCCCAGCAGCAGGATCGGCCGCCGCGCGCCGCGTAGCGCGGCGGCGATCTCTCGTACGTCACCGTCCGATTGGTCTGTACCGGGCGGTTCCTCGAGATCTGCGCCCGTCCCGCCTCCCCTTCTGCGATCGGGGGACCGCGCGACATCGCTGGGAAGCGCGATGTGTACCGGACCCATGCGCTGCTGCGTCGCAATCCTGTGAGCGTACCGCACTCTTTCAGCTGAATTCTCGCCGTCCAGCGTAACCGACAGCTTGGTGAACGGTCGATATATGGCGTTCAGATTCAGGTTCTGGTGAGTGGCATAGGGCCGGGCCGACTCGGCAATCGCCGCCGTGATCGCGATGACAGGCGAGCGATCCAAGTATGCGTTCGCGACGCCCAACGCCATGTTCAGCGCGCCGGGGCCGAGCGTGGACATGCACACGCTGGGGCGGCGCTGGATCTGGCCGGTGACGTCCGCCATGAAAGCCGCCGTGGTCTCGTCGCGCGTCAGCACGAACTCGATGTCGACCCCCCGAAACGCCTCTATAAGGTCCAGGATCTCACCGCCTGGCAAACCGAACGCGCGATCGACGCCAAGCTCTGATAGCGTTTGCGCCACGACTTGTGCGCACGTCGGCATCAGCCGTCTCCCTAGCTCGAGGCTCTTCGATCAGTCAATGCGCTTGTGCGCGACCAGATCAGGCCCGCGATCAGCAGCGCGGCCAACAAGGCGCTCGCCCCCACCGCTAACTTTGGCTGTGTTGCTGTGACCAACACGAGGATCATCGAATACAGGATCACCACCACGACGGGCAGCCACGGATATCCCGGAACGCGGTACGGGCGCGGCTCCTGCGGATACAACGCTCGCAAGCGAAAGAGCGCGATGAGGATCATCGTGTCCACCGATATGGCCACGAACATCATGAACTGAATCAGGTACTCGAACGATCGAGTCATTGCCAGCAAGAAGACCAGCCCCGTGATCAGCAACAGACCTCCGACCGGGGTGCCGACGCCCGACACCCTGACGAGACGTCGCGGCGCGAGATCGCTGCGCGCCAAGCCGAAGACCACGCGCGGCACGCTGAGAAAGTTCACGTTCAGGCTGCTGAGCAGAATGACGATGGCGGTAACGGTGATGAAAGTGCGGCCACTCTCGCCGAAAGCGACCGCCACCGCATCGGCAGCTACCAGCGGCGACCCGGACATCTCGGCCGGCGTTAGCGAACTGAGGAATGCAACGTTGATCGCTATGTACAGCACCGCCACGCCGACCGCACCGAGGATGAGAATCCTCGGCAGTAACCTTCCCGGCTCGCGGATTTCCTCCGCCATCTTTACGGCGTCATCCCACCCGTAGTAGGTGAACGAAACGGACAGGTAGGCGAGCGCGAACCCGAGAAGCAATCCGCGCTCCGGGTCGATGGCGGCGTCGGGCGTCCACGAAGCCCCCGTTCCACCGATCAGGCCTGCTCCGATGATGATCAGGATGAGAAGGACCTTCGCCGCAGTCGCGATGTTCTGGAACACGCGGCCTGCCTGAAGACCCAGCAGATGCAGCAGGAAGTAACCCAGCACGACGGCCGCGGCCCAACCCCGAATGACACCGAAGCCGGTGAGCAGGATCAGGTACTCTCCGATCACGATGGCCTTCGATGCCGCCGGAAACCCACCGCGGGTCACGATGACTTCGCTCCATCCCGCGACGAAGCCGCCGATCGGCCCGAAGGCCTGTCTCGCGTAAGCGAACTTGCCGCCGGCCTCAGGGTACATCGCGGCCAACTCGGAGAAGAGCATGGCAGAGACGAGTGCGATTGCGGCGCCCGCGAACCACACCGCCAGAATCGGCCAAGGTCCGCCGAGGTAGCCAGCTATCAAGCCGGGGGTGCGGAGAATCCCGACGCCGATGACGAGCCCAACCCCAACGGCGAGCCCATCCCAAACGCCGAGAATGCGCTTAAGCCCGTGGCCGCTCACTCGAGCCCCATCGC
>JBDHAS010000332.1:0-4961 GCA_039588015.1 Gemmatimonadota bacterium
GTTGAAGGATCGGGCTCTGTCCCGTATCCTCGGCGAGGATTGGCCCAAGACGCTCGAGGAGCTAGAAGAGGCCTGAGGTCGGGCTCTCTCGGCCCCGCTTCGAGAGCGCGCTGCTGCGTTCGCCCAGTACCGGCACTCTGCTGTCGAGCACCTAGAAAAGGACCAGCCCACAGGCTACGAGCCAGATCGCGGCGAGAATCCCGTAGAGGCCCCACTCGAGGCGGCGACTCTTCTGAGGTCCTACTTCACCGTGATACCAGGCGGCGATGGCCGCGCCTGGCAGACCGACGAGATAGGTGACAAGCGTGAGCCGATGTACAGCTGGCGGAACAAGCTCGATGTGCTCCAGTTGGCCGACCAACTCCACAATCAAGAAGCCCGCGGGGGCGAACACGGCAAGCACGTGAGGCACGCGCCGCTTGACCAGCTTCGTTAGTAGGCTCTGCTGCCCGGTATCGGGTGGCGGCGTTGGGCTCGGCGCTCCCCCCTCCAGGCGCCGTACAACGTCCGGGGCCTTGGGGCGATGCTCGGGATCTTTGGCGAGACAATGCGCAATGAGCTTCTCCAGTTCTGTATCTACGTCGGGGCGAAAGTCAGAGACTTGCCTCGGGGAAGCCTTGATGTGAGCGGTGAA
This sequence comes from Gemmatimonadota bacterium, assembly GCA_039588015.1. Taxonomy (GTDB): domain Bacteria; phylum Gemmatimonadota; class Gemmatimonadetes; order Palauibacterales; family KS3-K002; genus JASFMO01. The sequence continues at coordinate 635 of JBDHAS010000332.1, forward strand.
CATCACAACGGTCCGTCGCCCGCTCCCCCTTCAGAAGCTCGGGGCTCGAGTAGGTCGGGTCACCCAGCAGTTCACCCGTTCTAGTGATACGTGGCGGCTGCGTCTCCGCCGTATCGAGTATCCGCACGACGCCGAAATCGGCGAGCAGCGAACGGCCCGCCTCTTCGTCGAGAAGGACGTTGGACGGCTGGACGTCTCGGTGCACGACGCCCCGTCGATGCGCCAGCGCTAGGGCCGACGCCATCTCATGCATCACTCGTCGCGTCTCTTCCACGCTCAAGATCTCTTCCGCTTGCAGCTTGTCGGCGAGGGTTCGCCCCGGGACGTATTGCATCGCGAAATACGGCAAGCCGTTGGGTAGCGTGCCGGCCCAATGCAGCGAGACGATGTTCGGATGGGATAGAGATGCGACCGCCTGAACCTCGCGCTCGAACCGTATTTGTGCGCGCGCGTTCTCGGCGAGTGCCGGAGAGAAGACTTTGATGGCCAGAAAACGCTTCAGGCCCGGCTCCCGAACACGATACACGCTAGCGACCTTACTCTCCCATAGCTTCTCCTCCAGCGTGAACCCAGGGCCCAGTTCTTCTTGCAGCAGGCTCAAGGTCGCTGAGGTCGCGCTCTGGCGGCAGTTCCACAGGCGCTTCGGGCGCCACATCCTCTGCGGCCCCGGCATCCTCCTCAGCATCGCTGATGAGGACTGACTTTGGCGTCTCTCCCGCGCGGATCTGTCTCACCAACTCGCGCGTCGCGTCGAGGGGCTCCAGCTCCAGTTCTCGGGCGAGGCGCTCGCAGAACTTGTCGTAGTGACTGAGCGCGGCGGTGCGATCGCCCGACTTCGCCAGCAGCGTCATCAACGCATGCTGCGCCTCGTCCTCCAGCGGCTCGAGCGCCGCCCATCGCGATGCGAGCGCGAGGGCTCCGGCCTCATCGCCCCGTTTGCAATGCGCGCGAATGCACTCGACGAACCCTCGCCGAGCCAGTCGATCCACCCACGCCCGGGTCTGCGTCAGCCACTGATCGAAGGCGGGCGCCTCGGGGACATAGACCCCTTCCAGAAAGGGGCCTTGATAGAGGTCGGTCACCGCCTCCCACCGCTCGCCGTTCGCCGCTTCCTCCAGCTCCTTCACATCGACGGTTACGCTACCTGGCACCAGCTCCACCCTGTCACCGGAGACATTGTAGAACTCGGTTCCCAGCTCTTTCTTGAGCGCGTACAGCGCCTGCGATCGAGAATGGCGGGCCCTCTCTTCATCGCGCTCCGGCCAGAAGACGCCCAGCAATCGATCTCTGGACACCGACTCTTCGACGGCCAGATACGCGAGCAACCCGATCTTCTGTTTGTGGGCTGCCAGGTGCGTGAGATCCTGCCCATCACGGCTAATGGAGACGCGGCCTAATGTAAGAAGATCGATCATGGTTTACGCTGTCCTGTACTCGCCAAGAAGGTGCAGATAGAGCCAGGCGAGAACCGCTCGGCTGCGAGTATCTACGACGGCGATATTGGATGTTACAAAGATAGCCCTATGACGGCGGGCTGTCACGTTCGGAAGCTGCCCGACGGCTGCGACCCCGATCTAGGGTTCGCGTTCAGTCCTCACAAAGTCGTCGACCAGCGAGCAAGGAACTGCCAGGTGAGCACCCTGAAGTTCTGGACCTCCAGCGCCTCCGAAAGCGGAATGGAATAGCGAACGTCCAGGGCTAGCCTCGACCCGCCCGGAAGCTCGTAGCCCAGACGGCCACCGACCGGGATCAGCCACTCCGTCTTTGCACTGCCGAGCGAGCTCACGCAGCTCACGGAGGAGCCCTCGATGACGACGTCGCACGTGACCGGGACGCCGACCGCGCCGCCGCCGTATAACCCCAGACGCCATTTGTCGCCCAATGGAACGAGGTAGTGAGCGAGGATCGGAACCTCGACGTAGCCGATGTCCAGATCGACATTCTGCCTGTTCTCCGTGACGCCCTTCCCGCCCTTCTTCACGTAGTTGAGCTCGAGCTCGACCGAGAAGTTCTCTCGGTACTCCAGCTCCACGTAAGCCCCGGCGAACCAGTTCCACTTGAACTCGGATGACGTTATGAAGTCGCCGCTCATCTTCGAGTAGGTGGCTCCCGCGATCAGCCCGCCGCGAAGCTGCGCCAGCGCCGGAGTCGCCAGGACCGTTCCGAGCACGGCGATCAGTAGCGCCGTCCTGATCTTCCTCATCGTGTGGCCTCCCGCGGTTCTCGCCCTTGAGGGAGTTGGGGCGCAGTAGGTCGAAGGGGGCATACTCGGTCACGGCGCGAGACGAGTCAACCCGTTGCCACGGCATGCCTCCAGCAACATTATGATTATTATCGGGAGGTGGCTGAACCCTGGGGATGTGCGTGCGTGCCCTCCGAGCCGGGGGATGTCAGCCGTGGCCGTTGCTGTAAGCCCTATCTTAGCATCAATCCAGCCGAAGAGGTGAGCCATGAAGCCGCTGATCTCCGTAACCGTTGCTGCCCTGTTCATCGGGTTGGCCGCCGGGTGCGGTGACGACCTGATCGAGCCGGGCCCAGGCATGCTGCGAGTCACGACCGTGACCACCGGCGCGAGCTTCGATCCCGACGGCTACAAATTCCGGGTCGACGGTGGGGAAAGTCGAGCGATAGACGTCAACGAGACGGTCATCCTTCCGAGGATCTCGTTCGGCGAGCACACCGTCGAGCAGAAAGGCCTGACGATGAATTGCAGCCTGGACGGCGAGAATCCGCGCGCCGCATACGTCACGGGCAGCCAGATCACCGTTGTCACCGGGTCTCCTGTACGGCCGCAGGAAGTCTCGAGGTCACCAGCGCCACGACCGGGATGACCGTCGACATCAACGGTTACAAATTCACCGTCGACGAAACGTTGGACAGGCAGATCGGTTCGAACGCGACCGCATCTATTTTCGGCCTGTCGCCCGGGGATCACTCCGTCGAACTGAGCGGCGTGGCCGCCAACTGTGCGGTCGGCGACGAAAACCCGCGGACGCTATCGATCACCGCCGACGCGACGACGAGTACCGTATTCGATGTCTCGTGCGCACCCGCGCTGCTGGACTACATCGCCTTCACCAGCGAACGCGATGGGAACAAGGAGATCTATATCATCACGCGAACCGCTTCTGAGTTCACCAATTTGACCAAGCATCCCGCATCCGACTATCAGGCGTCGTTTGCGCCGAACGGAACGAAGATCGCCTTCACCAGCGATCGCGACGGGGACCCCGAAATCTACGTGATGAACTACGACGGGACCGGGCTCACGAACCTGACAACCGACGCGGCGGCGGACGAAGCGCCGGCCTGGTCGCCGGATGGAAGCAGGATCGCCTTCACCAGCGACCGCGACGGAAACCAAGACATCTATGTCATGAACGCGGACGGCACCGGCGTAACAAGGCTCACGCAGACGCCCGAGGCCGACCGCAGTCCGGCCTGGTCCCCGGAGGGGGGAAGACTCGCGTTTGCCAGCCGACGAGACGGCAACTGGGAGATCTACCTGGCCGAGGCGGATGGCCAGAACGCGCGCAACCTCACGAACAGCTCGGCAGATGAGGACTCGCCGACCTGGTCGACCGACGCTCCCTACATCGCTTTCGCCAGCAATCGAGATGGGAATTGGGAGATCTATGCCATCAGACCCAATGGCGCGGATCTCACCAACCTGACAAACGACATGGGTGATGATGTCACGCCATCCTGGGCCCCGGGCAGTGCGAAGATCGCGTTCGCAACGGACCGCGATGGCGATCTGGAGATCTACGTGCTGACTGCCTTCGGCCGTGATATCAGGAAGATGACCGACGATGGGAGACCGGACATCCAGCCTTCCTGGTCGCCGCTCTGGTAGTCGCACCGCGCGCCGGGCTCGCGCCGACACTGAGGCAACGCGTGACGGTACGCTCTCGACCAGCGCGTTTGCTCGTGCCGCTGCCTTGTTTCTGGTCTGCGCGGTCTTGCAAGCGTGCGGCGAGGAGCCGACCGAAGCGCCCACGCCATCGCGCGTAGCGATCACCTCAACACCAATCACCCTCACCGCGCTGGGCGCGACCGAGCAACTCGACGCGCGCGTGTTCGATCAGCGCGGCGCGGCGCTTCCAGGCCGAGCGCTCCGCTGGGCGACCTCTAGAGAGGATGTGGCGCTTGTCAGCCAAGACGGGCTGGTGACTGCCGCGGGCAACGGAAGCGCAAGGATCACAGCGACCGCGGCTACCGTTTCCGACTCGGCCACCGTGACCGTGCGCCAGAAGGTCTCGCTGATCACTGTGAGCCCGCACCGGGCCTTCGCCGTGGTCGGAGACACCGTTGATCTGATCGCGCG
>JBDHAS010000333.1:0-3833 GCA_039588015.1 Gemmatimonadota bacterium
CGGGTGCCCTGTGGGCAGTTTTGTTGGCCGCGCCGTCGCTCCTGGCCCAGGACTGGGAAGCGGTCGAGATCGGTACGCAGGAACTGGCGCCGGGCGTCTACATGATGATCGGTAGTGGCGGAAACCTCGGCGTGTCGGCGGGTGAAGACGGCGTGTTCCTCATCGACGACCAATATGCGCCGCTCACGGAGAAGATCGTCGCCGCGATCCGCGCCGTCAGCGATGCCCCCATACGCTTCGTGCTCAACACGCACTGGCACGGTGACCATACGGGCGGCAACGAGAACCTCGGCGAGGCCGGCGCGCTGATCGTGGCCCACGACAACGTGCGCGAGCGTATGAGCGTGGAGCAGTTCATCGAGGCCTTCGATCGGAGGACGCCGCCGTCGCCGGAGGGCGCGCTGCCGGTGGTCACCTTCTCGGCGAGCGTCACGTTTCACCTGAACGGGGACGAATTGTTCGTCTTTCATGTCGAGCACGCCCATACCGACGGCGACGCGATCATCCACTTCCGTAAGTCGAATGTCGTCCATATGGGCGATACGTATTTCTCCGGCGGCTATCCGTTCATCGATGTGTCGAGCGGTGGCTCGATCGACGGGATGATCGCGACGGCCGACAAGGTGCTCTCGATCGTTGACGACGATACCCAGATCATTCCCGGCCACGGCGAGATGTCGAACAAGGCCAAGTTGAAGGAGTATCGTGCCATGCTCGCCGGTGTGCGGGATGCCGTTGCTGCCCAGATCGCACAGGGCAAGAGCGAGGACGACGTGGTCGCAGCGGATCCGACCGAGCGCTGGAACGAGGTGTGGGGTCAGGCCTGGATGGACCCCGAGACGTTCACGAGGATCGTCTACAGCGACTTGGTTCGGAAGAACTAGCGGGCGCCGGCGCCCTCGGTCGGTGTCGATCGCGGCTCCAGCGCCAGGGCGGCCCCGCTCAGCTTGGCCTTCTGAGCCCTCAGCTGTCGCAGGCGCTCGGTCAGGGCCCGATAGGCGAGTAGGACTGCCAGTAGGCCACCGAAGATGAGCGGCTCGCGCGTGTCGGCCTTCACCAGCCAGAAGAAGTGAAGCACGCCGAGCGCCGCGATCGGGTAGACCAGCTTGTGAAGCCGAGTCCAGCGCTTGCCCCCCAGCCGCTTGATCATCCGCTTCGTTGATGTGAGCGCCAGCGGGACCATCAGCAGCAGCGCCGTAAAACCGACCGTTATGTAGGGTCTCTCGGTGATGTCCTCGATGATGTAGTCGAAGGCGAAGAACTGGTCGAGCCCGATGTAGATCCCGAAGTGTATGAGCGCGTAGAAGAACGCGAACAGGCCCAGCATCCGCCGCAGCTTGACCAGAGCCCCCCAGCCCAGGATTCGCCGAACGGGCGTCACGGCGAGAGTCAGCATCAAGAAGGCCAGCGCCCACCAGCCCGTGCGGTGAGTGGCCTCTTCGATCGGATTCGCGCCGAGACCACCTATCACCGCGTCGGCCGTCAAAAGAGCAAACGGCGCGAGCGAGAGGACGAATACGCCGATCCGCAAAGACCGCTCGGCAAGCTTCCGGCGTGGTCTCCTGGGCATTAGAAGTACTTCCTCAAGTCCATCCCCTCGTACAGATGCGCCACCTGGTCCGCGTACCCGTTGAAGGGCAGCGTCGGCCGGCGCCCGAAGTCGCCGATGCGTCGTTCGCGCTTCTGGCTCCAGCGCGGGTGATCGACGTCGGGGTTCACGTTCGCGAAGAAGCCGTACTCGTGCGGAGCAGAGTCCATCCACGACGATACCGGCATCTGGCTGACGAAGCGCATGCTCACGATCGACTTGATGCTCTTGAACCCGTATTTCCACGGCACAACCAGGCGGATGGGCGCGCCGTTTTGATTGGGCAGGACCTTCCCGTACAGACCGACCGTCAGGAGCGCCAGCGGGTGCATCGCCTCGTCCATTCTCAGCCCTTCGACGTAGGGCCAGTCGAGCACCCCACGCCGCTGTCCCGGCATCTGCTCCGGGTCGTGCAGGGTCTTGAACTCCACGTATTCGGCCCGCGACGTCGGGTCCAGATCCTTGATGAAGTCGGCGAGCGAGAAGCCCATCCACGGGATGACCATCGACCAGGCCTCTACGCAGCGCAGACGGTAGATGCGCTCCTCGGCCGGATAGCGCTTGAGAATTTCCTCGATGTCATAGACGCCCGGCTTGTTTACTTCGCCCTCTACGGTCAGCGTCCAGGGGCGCGTGCGCAGCGTGTGAGCGTTCTTTGCCGGGTCGCTCTTGTCCGTCCCGAACTCATAAAAGTTGTTGTAGCTCGTGACATCTTCGTACGGCGTGAGCTCGTCCTGCCGGCCGGTCTCGAGAAGCGCACCCGTCTCGCTCGAGGACCCTTCGCGTGTACAAGCGGCGAGCGGCGGCGCCGCGGCCGTAAGACCGAGCCCGATTCCGAGGGTCGTGGCCGTGCGGATGAACTCGCGCCGGTTCACGTACAGTCCCTCGTCCGTGACCTCCGACTCCCGTATCTGTGGCGGCTTGCGTATCAGCATGCTCGTAGAACCTCTTATATATGCGATTTCAGCGGCTGCGCTCGAACGGCGAAGCCGAACCTCGTGCGCGGCAATTGTCCTCGCTTAACACCTGAGCGGAGCCCGTGGTTCCACTTGCGGCGCCAAAAGAAACGGCCGTCCGGAGGGACGGCCGTCTCAGGACTATGCCGTTGTCTCCGTCGCTCTATCTGCGACCTCCGATACGAATCCCTATGCTGCTACCGCCGGCTCTCTGGTAGCGAGGGCCCATCGGGAGGTGCCTATTGTTGGGAAAGCGGACGTTGATCGCGGAGGGCGTGCAGTTGTCACCGTCGCGACCACGGCCGCCGACGCCGATCAGCACGTCGATGCCGACCCCGTTTCCGCCGCCGCGTCTGCCGCGGTCGGCCAGGCTCAGAAGCGACGGCTCCGAGACTCGAATCGGCGACAGGCCGGATTCGACCGACGCGGGCGTGATCCGGGGCCGCGGAACGAGCGGAGCGGTGAGCTCGGACGAGGACGCCTCCGAGAGAATCACGTGGAAATCCATGATGTCCAGCGCGGGATCTTCCACGTCTACATCCGAGATCGTGAAGTCGGATGCCATGCTCCACGCGCTTGCGGCCTCCGAGGACGCCTCCAGCTTGGCCTCGTTCTCGTCCGATTCGGGCTCGGGCAGGGTCACGAGGTTCAAGGGCCCTTCCGCCGAATCGCGCGCTCCGAAGCCCAGCCGCCCGAATCCGAGCACGACGACGTGTACGAGCACCGACGCGCCAAGAGCTATCGCGAGGATTCGTGTGTAGTTCCTTCGCTGCCGTCTCATCCTTCCTCCTCTTCGAGCAGGTGACATCTGCCTGCCACCCGTCTCCCCCGGCGGACGGAATCTGGCACTGCGCTGTAGAGAACCTAGCTGGCTGCTACACAACTAGAACACCCCAAGGCGGCCGTATAGTTCCGCGCTATCGGAGCGATCCCGGCACGTGCTCTGGCCAGCCACTAAGCCCATTCTGGGCCAATTATCAGCCTCCGTCAAGCGTTTCCTGACTGCGGGACTCCCGGTGGCCTGGATTCCTGCCTTGCCGCTGCCCGCTTGATTGACAGCTCAGTTAGGCCGAGCGTTAGGGCGCGCTCGGCTGGCCCGGCCCGGCTGACACCTTCGGTGGCCGCGCTGCGTACGGGGCGGTAGAGTCGCCCATCCCTGGCCAAAGCCAGGTTCGGAACGCCCACGAACCCAATCAGAGCATGGAAACGTTGATAGCAGACCTGCGTTACGCCGTCCGTCGACTGTCGCAGCGCCCCGGATTCGCTCTCATAGCTATTCTGACCATAGC
>JBDHAS010000334.1:0-3828 GCA_039588015.1 Gemmatimonadota bacterium
CCACCGTCTCGGCGCCACGATCGGTCAGAGGGCGCTCTGGATCTTCGGTCTCTGACTTCGCCTCGCCATGTTGAACCAGGAAAAGCTCCATGTCCCGCGTCACCCCTACCTGTCGTATCTTGAAGCATGTCGAAAACATAGAAGCTGGTGTCTTGCTGCCCTCAAGATGCTAGGACGCTAAGCCGGGAGCAACGTGAACCCGCTCTCTCTGCTCCCTCGTACTGACAAGTGACCCATCGAGGACGCCTTCATCACGGAGGACCCGAAGATGACTTCACGAAAGCTCGGAGCCGTTGCATGCCTTGTGACGCTCACCTTTCTGCAAGCCGGCGTCGCAACGGAGGTCGAAGCTCAGCGCCCAGGTCAGGGCGACCCGCGGGTTCTCGAGCGGGCGCTCGATGTGGGGCTCGCCATGGGGATACCCGGCATCTCGGTCGCGATCGGCCTCGGCGACTCCGTAGCGTGGGCGGGCACGGCCGGCTACAACGACGTACTCCGACGAGTGCCCCTGCAGATCAACGACCGATTTGGTGTCGGCAGCATCACCAAAACGTTCGTGGCCACGGTCATCCTCCAGCTCGTCGAGGAAGGCAAGCTCGACCTGGATAAGACGCCGCAGGACTATCTCGACTTGGAGATCGTCCGAGCGGTTCCCAACACCGGCGCCGCGACGCTGCGTCATCTGCTCAACCATCAGAGCGGCATACCAACCTGGGAGTTCCAGGAAGACTGGATCCGGGTAGGACGCGGTGACCAGATGAAGTTGGGATACGTGTGGGGGAAGACCGAGACGCTGGAGTACTGCACCGACGACCTTCTGCCCGCAACGAACCAGCCAGGCGAGCGGTACTCCTACTCGAACACCAACTACACCCTCCTCGGTCTGATCATCGAAGCGGTCACGGGGAACGACGCCGCGGCGGAGATTCGTTCGCGCCTGCTGGAGCCGCTCGGTCTCGATAACACGTTCCTCGAGTCGTTCGAGGAAGTTCCGGGCGGCTACGTGCACCACTACCACTACGCTACGCCCTACTTCCAAGAGGTGGCCGGCGTCCATCGCGGATTTCCCGAACTCCGTCCCTACCTGGTCGAATCGACGGCCGGCAACCTGTCACCCGAGTGGACCGCCGGCGGCATTGTGACCTCGGCGAGCAACCTCGTGCGCTGGGCTCAGGCGCTGCGGGACGGCAAGCTGCTGAGGCCCGAGATGCACCGGGAAGCTCTGACGTACTACCCTCCCCAGGAGCCGCGCGTCGGTCGAAGCCAGTACCTGCAAGGCATCTCCCGGACCGAGCGCTACTACCGGGACTACGCGATCCTGGGACACGGTGGGGGAACGCTCGGATTCACTGCCGGGATGTATTGGCTGGAGGATACCGACATCGTCGTCGTGCTGCTGACCAACGTGGGCCAGATGCACTCCGGTTTGCGGCCGTCCCCTACCGGCTGGTTCCTGCGGGAAGTGTGGCTGCCGGCAGTGATGAGATACCTGGGACGCTAGTCAAGACCTTGAATTCATAAAACAGAGAGACATAGGTGAGACAGGGCAAAGAAGTGAGAACCAGCTACACGGTTGTGCTCCTGATTTCCGCGTTCGTTTGGCTCTGCAGCCATAGCGCAGTCCACCATCCAGTTCACGCGCAACAACCTGCCTATGTCGTTCCCGTTGAAACGGACGACGGGTGGCCAACCGCGTCCCTATCGGACAAAGGCCTGGAGACCGAGCCCCTTGTCCGACTGTTGAGTCGGCTGAGCGAGGCCGATGACCACCTGATCCACAGCATCCTGGTCGCCAAAGACGGTGCGCTAGTCTTCGAAGCGTATTTCGACGGCAGCGACATGAACTTTTTCGATGAGAACCTGCTGATCAGTTGCGTGTTGTGCCTGGAGGAGAAGCACTTCACCAGGGATGACCTGCACTTCACCGCTTCGGTCACAAAGAGCGTCACATCGATGGTGCTTGGGGTCGCCGTGGATCGGGAGCACATTTCCGGCACCGACCTGCCGATGGTCTCGTTCTTCCCCGACTACGCGCAATTTCGCACACCCGCAAAGGACAGCATAACGATTCATCACATGCTTTCGATGACTGCGGGTTTACCTTACGATGAAGGGACGTATCCTATCGCCGACCCCCGCAACGACGCGCATCGCATGTTCGTGACCGAAGACCCCTTGGCCTTCGTGCTTGGCGAAGATGTGGTTCGTCCCCCTGGAACCACGTACATATACAACAGCGGCACCACCGTCCTCCTGGGTGAGATCATCCGGCGAAGTACGGGGCAGAGCTTTGCCGACTTCGCTGAAGAGCACCTATTCGGGCCCTTGGGAATCACCTCGTACAAATGGGCTACCATGCACGGTGCCCCGGACGTTGCCTTCGCCTCGGGTGGCTTGTATCTGCGACCGCGCGACATGGCCAAGATCGGTCAACTCATGCTTCAAGACGGCGTCTGGGACGGCCGCCGAATCCTCTCCTCGGACTGGGTGCAGCGCTCGGTGACCTTGGCGATCGCCTTGTTCGATCGGGGTCGTGCCTACGGCTACGGATACCAGTGGAGACTTGCACGTTTTGGCGGATTCACTGGCTTCTACGCAGCGGGATGGGGAGGTCAGTACATCGTGGTGCTGCCGGAATTGAACATCGTGTTCGTGCAGACTGGTGGGCGGTACGCCGGCGAGCGCATTCCGATCAGCTACGACACGATCATCGAACGGTACGTGCTTCCGGCTGTCCAAAACAGGTAGAGTCGATAGAGCCGCGCTGTTCCTGGTAGAAGAGCCGCACTTTTTCGTAGGGAGGTTAAAGTGATCACCCGTCGTGCAAGCTGGATCGCCGTATCAGTGCTCACCGTCGCGATGGTTGCATCTCCAATGCCGACTGTGGTGGCCCAAGAATCACAGATTCGAGCCGTCGTTGATGCTTGGCCAACCCTGCTCGATGATGGCGATGTCGACCGCCTGATGGACCTGTTCGTCGCTGATCTAGTCTTCGCGCACCCGCGGTATCCTTGCATCGTCGGCAAGGATTCGATGAGGGCATTTGCCGAGCAAGTATTCCAACAACAGTACTCGGCCGGCAGCACGATCCGGGTCGAGAAGATCCAGGTTTCGGGCGACTGGGCGCACGTCGCGGCTCGGTTCGAGACGACCTGGACTCCAAGAAACGGTGGCAGTCCGTTCAAAGAGTCGGCTCGGTATCTGTGGGTGCTCCGACACGATGCGATCGGCGCGTGGAGAGTGAAGTCGTTCGCGTTCTATCCAATCAGCGGATGACCTTGCTGGCTAGGGCTACCCATGGGTCTCTCCCCTAAGCCGGTGCTCGGGTCGCGCGGCCGGCCTAGGTGAAACACGACAGCCGCTCATCGTCACTCCGACGTCAACGCCGTCACTGGATCGACCTTGGTGACGCGATAAGCCGGAACGAAGCTCGCCAACAGACACGTGAGCGCCAGCGTTGTCGCGACCAACCCGAACACCGTCGGGTCGCGCCCATTCATCTCATAGAGGACCAACTGGAGTGGTCCGACAGCGAACAGCGCCAGCGTGAGACCGATCCCCAGCCCGATCACCATCTGGATGATGCCTTTCCTCATCACGAGCCCCACCAATGTCCCGCTCTGCGCCCCCAGCGCCAGGCGGATGCCCAGCTCCCGGGTCCGCTGCGTCACCGCGAACGAAATCACTCCGTACAGCCCGATCGCTCCTAGGAAAAGAGCCGTGAACCCAAAGATCGTGAACAACCTGCCGAACACGGGATAGAACCAGGTCATCCGCAGCATCACGCCGGTCATCGGCAGTACGCGGAACAGCGGCAGGTGCGGATCG
>JBDHAS010000335.1:0-3818 GCA_039588015.1 Gemmatimonadota bacterium
TCCCGATACCATTCGCCTATCCAGGCGACCTCACGAGCTGCAGGGGGGGACTACGCTGGCGTCACACTCCCACGGTTCGCCGTTGCCACCCGTGTTCAAAGCGGTAGTCCGGACCGTCGTGCCTGACGCCGTAACCCTTGACCAGGCAGAATGGGACGAACTCGATCGGCTGGTCCTCGATTCGCTGAGCACGAGGCCGCCGAAGCTACAGCGGCGACTTCGGCTTTTCATGCGCCTCGTTCAGTGGCTTCCGCTATTCCGCTACGGCCGCCCCTTCACATCGCTCAGCCCACGCCAGAGTCAGCGGTATCTTAGCGGGCTTCAAGCCAGCCGCGTTCCCGCCATTCGGGTCGGATTCTGGGGTCTCCGCACGCTGGCTTTCTTGGGCTTCTACGGCCGGAGCCAGGCCGCAGGGTCTATCGGCTACCGCCCAGACCGCAGGGGCTGGGAGGTCGTGCGGTGAACGAGGTGTCCTACGATATCGTCATCGTCGGCTCCGGCGCCGGAGGAGGAACGGTCGCCCAAGAACTCGCGCCGCTCTGCAAAGACGGCGTCCGCATCGCCGTACTCGAAAAGGGCCCGCGACTGCGTGATGAGGAGTTCACAGGGCGCGAAATCGAGATGGCCCAAATCCTCTATGACGACGCCGGCGGCTTCCTGACATCCGATGGCTCGATGACCCTTGCGATGGGCCGGGGATACGGAGGCTCAACCGTCGTCTACACGGGCACGTCGCTGCTCGCTCCGGAGCGCGTGATCAAAGGCTGGAACATTCCCACGCTCAGCTTCGCGGACGTGGAGCTTCGCACCAAGAAGCACATGAATCAGGTCAACGCCCACTTTCTCGAAGAAGACCTGATCAACGACAACAACCGGCTGTTCGTTCAAGGGTGTCGCCGGCTGGGTTACCGGGTGGAGCAGTTTCCGGTCAACGTCAGGGACTGTAAGGGATCGAGCCTCTGCAACCTCGGGTGCCCGAACGCGGCCAAGCAGGGCACCAATCGGGTTCAGCTGCCCCGTGCGGAAAATGCCGGCGTGGAAATCGTAACTGGGTGTGAGGTGCTTCGCCTGGACGGTCGGGCAGTGCTGGCGAGGGTGGCAGAGCGAGCACCGGGAGCGGTAGGTGAGCCATCCCCTTGGCAACCGGGAGATTACCGGATTCGCGCCAAGATCGTAATTGTCTGTGCCGGGGCAGTGCACACACCGGCGCTCCTGCTACGCTCGGATCTTCCGGCCCCCCTGCCCCGGCTGGGCCACGGATTCACCTGCCATCCCGCATTGATATTGGTGGGAGAACACGAGCAGCCTATCACGAACTTCGTCGGTCATCCAAAGAGTTTCTACCTGGACGAGTTCGCCCAGCAGGACGGCTTCATCCTGGAAACCTGCATGTACTTCCCGTTCACGACCGCGAAGAGCCTCTCGGGGTTCGGCACCGCACACGCCGAGTTCATGCATGCCTTTCCCAAGCTGCAGATGATCCTCCTGCTCGCTATCGATCGCGAGGACGAGCACAACCGCGTGACGGTCGATCGCGAAGGAAGGCCGGTCGTTCACTACCGCTTCACCCCGGGGGTCAAGCGCTCGTTCGCACGCGGTACCCTTACCTCGGCGCGCATCTTCTTCGCCGCTGGGGCGAAACGTGTCCACGTCCCGATGGCGGCCTCCCCGGCGATCGAGGCCAGCGAAGTCGACCGTCTCGAGTCGCTAGTAGACGAGGCGCTGGTCAGGCCTGGAACGGTCACCGTCTCGGCGGCACACCTACAAGGTGGGTGTGGGATGGGAACCGCCGCTCCAGAATCCGTCACCGACCCCTACGGTCAGGTGCACGGTGTACCCTGGCTCTTCGTGGCTGATGCCAGTCTGTTCCCAGACGCCATCGAGATAAACCCGTACCTGACGATCATGGCCCTCGCCGATCGCGTAGCCGAGCGAATCCGCAACGAGGCCGCGGTGCTCCTCAACGGGGGCGTGCCCGATGAGTAGGATGAGCGGCGCCGATATCGCCGTGCGCGCCCTCGAGGACGAGGGGATTCCGTTCGCTTTCGGAATCCCGGGCACGCATAACATCGAGCTGTACGACGCCCTGAACCGATCGTCCAGCGTCCTTCCGGTGCTTGTGACCGACGAACAGAGCGCCTCGTTCATGGCGGACGGCGTGTCCCGGGCGTCCGGCAAACTCGGCTGCGTGAACGTGGTACCGGGCGCGGGGCTCACCCATGCGCTCTCCGGTGTCGCCGAGGCCTTCCTCGATGGGATCCCGATGCTGGTTCTGGGTTGCGGCGTCCGCACCGACAGCGGAAAGGCATACCAGCTACACGACGTAGATCAGATGGGGATAGTCCGGCCCGTCACCAAGGCGCAACTGCACCCTGCCGGCGGCTCGGAGATCTACGCGACAATCCGTCGGGCCTGTCAGATAGCCCGAAACGCCCCGGCCGGACCGGTCTTCGTCGAGATCCCCGTGAACGACTATCTCTTCCGCCACGAGCCCGGGATCGAGAGCTGGAGCGAAGTCCCTGAGAAACCTATCGAGCCCAGTAGAGAGGCTTTATCGAACGTTCGTTCTCTTCTCGCCGGTTCCCGTAACCCCCTACTCTACTTGGGCTTGGGGGCTGCCGGTGCCGGCGGCCAACTCGTCGACCTGGCCCAGCGGCTGGGCGCGCCCGTAGCCACTACAATCCAGGGGAAAGGAGTCTTCCCCGAGAGCCATCCTCTCTGGCTCTGGTGCGGCTTTGGCAGAGCCGCGCCGAAGTTCGCCCGCCAGATCGCAGGCGGCTGCGATGTCACCTTGGCGATCGGCTGCCGCTTCTCCGAGGTCGGGACGGGTAGCTACGGGCTGGAACCGCCGGGCATGTTGATCCACGTCGACGTGGACAAGCGTGTCCTGGATCGAAACTACTTGTCCACAGTGGCTGTCCACGCAGACGCCGCCGCCTTCGTGGAGGCTCTGCTGGTGGACCTGCCACCGCGTGAAGCCGACCCTACCTTGCACGAGAGAATACGCAAGGGGCAGGAGAACGTCCGGACAGCGCGAGCGGCCCGAAACGGAAATGGGGTCGCGCCCGCGATCCTGCTGGACGCGGTTCAGGACATATACGGCACCGAGGCTGTCTATACCACGGACAGCGGCAACGGGACGTTCCTGGCCATGGAGTGCTTGCGCCTCGAGAAACCCCGCTCTTTTCTGGCGCCGGTGGACTACTCGTGCATGGGGTACGCGGTACCTGCAGCGCTGGGCGCCGCCCTCACCTGTCCCGACCGTCCAGTCGTCGCTTTGGCCGGGGATGGCGCCTTCTTAATGACCGGACTCGAGCTGCTCACCGCCGCCCACCTCGAGATCCCGGTAACCGTTTTGGTCCTTCGGGACGGGGAGCTGGCCCAGATCGCGCAGTTTCAGAACACAGCCCTGGCCCAGAAGACCGCCAGCGAACTGCCAGACATCGATCTGGCGGCCTTCTGTCGGGCAGTGAGCGTCGAGCACCTGGTCTTGGACGTCGACTCACAAGTCGTCCAAGTGTTGAACCAAGCCCGAGAAGTCCACCGCGAAGGGCGTCCAGCGGTGGTGGAGGTCGCGGTCGATTACTCGCAGCCAACCTACTTCACGCGGGGTGTAGTTCTGACCAACCTAGGACGGTTACCGTGGCCGGACAGGATGCGATTTCTGGCCCGCGCCGTAGGTCGCAGGCTGGCCAAGCGCCACGGCTAGCCTTGCGCAGGGAAATGTATAGTTTATCTGACACTCAATCCGCAGATCCGGGAGCCCTGGATTCCCTCACGGGAGTCCTCAACCAGCCATATCTGCACGGAGGGGAACG
>JBDHAS010000336.1:0-3797 GCA_039588015.1 Gemmatimonadota bacterium
TACGCACATCGGGTCTTGCCTTTGTCCATGGCGTAGGCCCCTCTGCCGACGGGGTGTGAGAGGAGTCTACCGCAAGTCGAGGAAAGGATGGAGCCTGAGAGATTCGGCGGAGGAAGGAGGAGTCAGCAGGTCAGGCCCCGCAGCTTGCCGCACATTTCGTCGTCGCTGGGGTGGGTGTAGACGGTTGTTGTCAACGGCGACACATGCCTCGCAAACCTCTGCGCCAGGAACAGGTCCCGGGTCCGCCGGTAGACGTTTGTCACCGCCGAATGGCGGTAATGCCGTGCTCGGCATTATCGTCATTATCCCAAGTTCCGGATTATGCCGAGTCTAGAGCGAGTCACCCCAGGATCCGGGGTGATTCCGGAGGATCTCTCGCAACAGTGCTCACTCAGCTCGGCATAATCATAGGCTGTTCAAGAAGGCCAGGAGTCGGTCATCAGGGCGGTAGCGTCCCGCCGGTAGATTCCTCGGGGCCGTGCGAGCCAGGGCCTGTTCTTTCAGCTCGAGGCTGGCGTGGAGGTACATCTGAGTGGTCTCCGCGGATTCGTGCCCGAGCCAGAGCGCGATAACTGAACGGTCGACGCCGTGCTGGAGTAACTCCATTGCTGTGGAGTGACGAAGCACGTGCGGTGAGACACGCTTGCGGGCCAGCGATGGGCAGCGTCTCCGCGCGGCGCTCGCGTGCTTGGTCAAGAGGTAAGCGACGCCATCGCGGCTGAGCGCATCGCCCCGGGCATTGGGAAACAGGGGCTGGTCGGGCGGAGCGTTTCGCTCACGGAGCCAGCGGCGTAGAGCCTCGACCGCGTCATGGCGGAGCGGAGTACATCGTTCCTTGCGGCCTTTGCCCTCGCAGCGAACGTGAGCGCCCGATCCGAGGACAACGTCCTCAGATTGAAGCCCGATGACCTCTGCCACGCGCAGACCGGTCTGGATCATCAGAAGTAGGAGCGTATGGTCTCGTCGGCCGGACCAGGAATTTTGGTCGGGCGCGGCAAGCAGTGCGTCGATCTCCGATGAGGTCAGAAATGCGATCGTCTTGCGTTCGCTGCGCTGGTTGGGCATGGCGAGGACGCGCTGGATCAACGCGCTATGAGCAGGCTCTTGCAGGGCGGCATAGCGGAAGAAGGAGCGAACGGCTGCGAGGCGCACGTTGCGCGTGCGGGGCGTGTTACCACGCTTTTTCTGGAGCTCATCGAGGAATGCGCCGATCAACGGCGCGTCGAGCTCTTCGAGGCTCAGGTCTGAAGGTGGTTTCTTGAGCCGCTTCTGGGCGAATCCGAGGAGCAAGCGAAAGGTGTCGCGGTAGCTTGCGATGGTGTGAGGACTGGCCTTGCGCTGACGCATGAGCCAGTCGGTGAAAAAGGCCTGCAGGAGACGAGCAAGATTGGCGGGGGAGCTCATTGCTTCTTCTCCAGGCGTGCAACAACGAGCTGCATGAGCTCAGGGACAGCCGAGAGGTACCAGTAGGTATCGGTCACGTGCGTGTGGCCAAGGTAGGTCGCCAGGTGGGAGATCTTCCGCTCGACGTCAACCCCCGCACGGTACCATCCGAGCAGCGTTTGAACGGCGAAACGGTGGCGGAAGTCATGCAGGCGCGGTCCGTGGCTGTCTGTCGGACCCCGCAGCCCGATCTGCTTTGAAAGCTGAACGAAAGTCCAACGCACGATCCACCAGGTTAGACGGGTGCCTCGCTCGCCGAGGAGGAAGCTCGGCGTAGAGGGTCTTGGGTAGATTCGATCCCGCTGATCGGCGTAGCGGCTCAGAGCACGCCGTGTCGAGGAATGGACGGGGATGAGACGCGATTTGTCGAACTTGGCGTGACGGATCGTGAGGATGCCCTGCTCGAAATCGACATCGTCGCGATCCAGTGCAATGACCTCGCTTATGCGCATCCCAGTTACCGCGAGCAAGCCAAATAGGGTGGCATAGGTTTCGGGACGCAGACCCGTTTTCGTGCCCAAGCCCCGGGCGGCGTCGATCAGACGTCGTATCTCATCATCGCTGTACAGATAGGGTTGCGTCCGCTCAGCACGTCCGGGAATCGCGCCTACGGGCGGCACCTCGGTGCGGGGATCGTAAGCCTGCCAGTAGAGCGCGAAGAGACGCACCATCGTCAAGCGCCGGGCCCAGTGCGCCGGTTGGACATTGACGGGACGAGTCGCCCACCGGATGGCCAGGTGCGTGGTGATGTGGGAGGTACCGTGATCGTCGAGGAAACGGACGAAGTCCGGAAGGTAGTGCGCCGTGTCGCGGAGCTTGAATCCGAGACCACGACGCAGCTCGAGATAGTCGTCCACGGCTTGCGAGAGCGGCTTCATGCTCCACCTCCTGGCCAAGCCGGTGCCAAGGTCCGCAGGGCCTGGAGATCGACCTTGCCGTAGATCGCGGTCGTATCCAGGCGCCGATGGCGCAGTAGCTCGCCGATTTCGGGTAAGGATGCGCCGCGGCGGAGCATCTCGGTGGCAAGCGCATGGCGCAAAACGTGCGCGCCCTTACGCGGTGAATCGACGCCGGCACGTGCAATCGACCTACGGACGATGCACCCTACGGCGTTGTGGTCGAGAAAGGGCCGGATCGGTGCCCGGACACTGACGAACAGTCGCCGCGTGCCACACGGGGGGCGCCCGCGACGAAGGTACGCGACGATAGCCTCGCCCACGTCTTGGGGGAGCGGGAGGCGATCAGAACGAGGCCCTTTCCCTCGTATGGTCAGCTCGCCCACTTCCCAGTCGATGTCGTCCAAGGTCAGGGCTGCAACCTCGCCGGCACGAAGACCGAGGCGGGCTAGCAGCAACAGGACGGCGTAGTCACGTCGTCCCGTCGGCCTGCGCCTATCGCAACTCTTCAAGAGACGTCGAACATCTTTCGGATCAATACCCTTGGGCACGGACGAGAGCCGCCAGTCGGCCACGCTCGGCACGGCGCCGGTCAGGTCCGTGGAGATCTCCCCGCGGAGGATCAGAAACCGGAAGAACGACCGTAGTGCCCCGACCAAGAGCTTGGCCCGACTCGGACTCATCGTGCGTACGGTGCGCAGTACGAATCCGGTGACATCCGCCGGCTGCAGCGTATCCAACGCGATTGGACCATCGCCGAAGCAGTGGGCCAGCAGCTGTTGCACAAAAGGCAGCGTGTTAAGCAAGCTCGCCTGGGACAACCGGCGCTCTTCGCTCAGGTACCGCTCGAAGCTCCTCTCGATCGGATGGCGAGAACTGGATTCCGCTGGCGGCGGCGGCGGGGCCACACCCAGCTCCCGCAGCAGATCGAGCATCAGTGCCGCAGCTGACGAATCCCCCCGACGAGCCGGATCGTAACGACGACGACGATGGAGGAATTTGATGATGACCTGCTCGTCGAGCTGGGCCGCGCGGAGTCCCCGCCGCTCGAGCCAGAGACTCAGGTCCGCGACGACACGTATCTTGTGCCTCGCCGTCTCGTAGCCGTACTGCTGTTTCGATAGTCGCGCCGCAAGGGCGTCAACGTACGGCGCCAGTGGGCCGACGCGGTACCGATGAAGATCGACGTCGCCAGGTCGAAAGGGTCGCTTCATGTCTCCTCCTTTCCCGACCACGAGGCCGGAAGGAGAAGACATCAGGATTATGCCGAGTGCTCAAGCGGTGATCATCGAACGTCCCGTGGGTCTCCGGTCGCTACTCGGCATAATCCGGAACTTGGGATAATGACGAATGCAATGGGACGGGTAGAGTCGATCGAAGCCCGCGCTCTGTTGCCACGTCGGTCGGGGCAGGTGCTCTACCGCGAGAAAAGCAATCTCCCGGAATCCCATGTGTCAC
>JBDHAS010000337.1:0-4851 GCA_039588015.1 Gemmatimonadota bacterium
CGATAGGTACCGCAACAAGCAGATGCCGGCCGCCGGGGTGACGGCCATCTTGAGAGCTTGGATCGCCAGGTTCGATGAGGACTATCTAGGGTCGCAGACCCTGTTCGACCCGTACCCGGAAGCGCTGATGAACGTGAGCGACTCCGGGAAAGGTAGGGAAATCTGAAACTGACGCGGCGATGCCGGTGCTCTCAGGCGAGAGAAGCCAGCGTTGACCTAAGCTGTTCCATGTCCGCCAGGTGGATGGCCTCGATCTCGTCGATCACGCTCTGATACGAAGACGAGGCTGCCCCGCCCATCAGAATCGGAACCGTCGGTGGAAGCTTCAGTCGCAACTCCCTCAACTGTTGCGCTACGTCCGGATCCTCGGAGGCGACCACGATGCTTATCGCCAAAGCATCGGCGCCTGTCGTACGCACCGCCGTCGCGATATCGTCGGCGGGCAAGTTCGGACCGAGGTATGTCACACGCCAACCTTCGGACGACGCTGTGGCGGCCGCGAATAGCGCTCCGAACTCGTGCCTTTCACCCGCGGGCGTGGAAACGACCAGCCCGGGTGCCGATCCGACCGGTTCCCCGCTCCGGATGACCCGGCCCATCACCTGCTGAAGAACCGCCGATGCCAAATGCTCGTTAGCGGGCGTCGTTTCGCCTTCACTCCACAGATCGCCTACCTGCCGCAGCAGTGGCGCGGCTACCTGATCGATCATCACAGGAGCGCCGAGAAGAACCAACGCGCGGTTGACAGCGGCTTCCAGTTCACGCCCCTCCATTCGTTCGACGGCAGCCAGGCATGCGTTGAGATGCTCTTCGGCGGATGTGACGGTCTCAGCGCTCTGATCCGGCCCGCCCTTCACCTCTTCCCGGTCGTCTTCCTTTACGAGCGCCGCCAGCTCGTCCAGGCTCAGGGACGCGACGTGGCTGATACGCCGCCCTCCGCGGCTTGCGCGCCTCAGTAGACGCAGACGCTCTACATCCTCGTCAGAGTACAGGCGGCGTCCACCCTCCGAACGACCCGGCTCGACCACCCCGTAACGTCGCTCCCAGGCACGAAGGACGTCGGCGGTCAGCCCTGTGCGGCGAACCACCACCTGTATCGGGTGCCGCTTGCGGTCGGTTCCAGACCTGTTATCCACTATCATTGGCCCCACCCCTATGAGAGAGTTGCCTCTTTCCCACCTCTTTCCCACAATAGCCCTATTGTCCCATAAATGTCAACCGGACGACAGACATCTATTTGACACATAGACAGCACGCCGTTTTGCCCATTGACATATCTTGACGGTTGCTGAAGCCCACCGGCCCAGCCGGCTGCTGGAATCACCGGATGCCGAGCAGCCGCGCGACGCAACCGAGCCGTGAGCCTAGTCGAAAGGCACATTGACCAGCTCGACGGCGTTATCTTTCTGGCAAGCCAATACCAGCGGAGAGGACATATGCTCTTGAAAAGGTTCTACGACGACAAGCTAGCCCAGGCCAGCTACCTGGTTGGTTGCCAGGTCACCGGTGAGGCGCTCGTCATCGACGCCAATCGCGAGGTCGAGGCGTACGTTTGCGCCGCTGAGCAAAAGGGCCTGCGGATTTCACACGTGACCGAGACACACATCCACGCCGACTACGTGTCCGGGTCGAGAGAGTTGGCGCGGCGGACAGGGGCGAGGATGTATCTATCGGATGAAGGAGACGCCGATTGGAAGTACGCCTTCGCCGCCGCCGATGGAGCGACGCTTCTGTCGGACGGAGACGAGTTCATGATCGGCAATATCCGAATCCAAGCGCTGCACACGCCCGGGCATACGCCCGAACACCTGTGCTTCCTGCTGACGGACAGCGCCGCAGCCGATCAGGCCATGGGAATCTTCACCGGCGACTTCGTCTTCGTTGGCGACGTGGGCAGGCCCGATTTGCTCGAGCGCGCGGCGAAGATCGAGGGAACGATGGAGGCGGCTGCGGCTACTCTGTTCAGGTCGCTTCAAGGGTTCCGGAGCCTACCAGACTACCTACAGATCTGGCCTGGCCATGGGGCCGGATCCGCCTGCGGCAAATCTCTCGGGGCTGTACCCCAATCGACCGTCGGGTACGAGCGGATGTTCAACTGGGCCTTCGCCTACGACGACGAGAGAGATTTCGTGAGCGCTGTGCTTGCGGGACAGCCGGCACCGCCGCGGTACTTTGCCGAGATGAAGCGCATCAACAAGGAAGGTCCAAAGATCCTAGGTGGATTCAGGCGGCCCGAGCGGCTTCCAGAGTCGCGGCTGGCGGATCTGCTGCGCTCGGGCGCTGTCGTTGTCGATACCCGTCACCATGGTGATTTCGCAGAGGGCCACGTTCCTGGAACCGTCAACATCCCGCTCGACAATTCGTTCACCACATGGGCAGGCTGGTTACTATCCTACGATCGAGATTTCTACCTCATCGTCGAGGAACAGGCCGGGTTCTCTCGCATCGACGAGGCGACCCGTGACCTCATGCTCATCGGACTCGACCATGTCGCGGGATACTTCGGCAGCGCCGCTCTCGAGACATGGCTCCAGGAGGGCGGCCGCTTAGGCACGACTGATGAGATCAGCCCGGCGGACCTACAGGGACGAATATGGGATGCGGACGTCTCCGTGATCGACGTCAGAGATGTAACGGAGTGGGACGCAGGACATATTCCCGGAGTGCCGAACATTCCGCTAGGCTACCTGACCGACCGGTTGTCGGAGATCCCCACAGACAAGACGGTCGTGTTGCACTGCCACGAAGGTTGGCGATCGTCGATTGCGACCAGCTTGCTGCGCGCCCACGGCCTCACCAACGTCGTGAACCTCAAAGGCGGCATCCGAGGCTGGGTCAACGAGGGGAACGCGATCGAGGGAGCTTGACCCGGGGACGTTGGTTCGGACGGCCGCCGGGGAACGAACTGGTTTCGAGCTCTACCCGAAGCTAGTATGAGTCCGTTCGGGCTATAGCATCCAGAGAATTCGGAGGCGCTCAATGGGGATCATCCGGGAGATCCTGCTCCGAGGGTCGCGCAGCCGGTGGCTCGCCGATCAACTGACGCGTCGCAACTTCACACGCAAAGCCGTCCAGCGATTCATGCCGGGTGAGGACATCGAATCGGCGCTGAACGCGGCAGAGACGCTGATCGAGAAGGGGATGGTCACCCTCCTGTCCATGCTCGGAGAGAATGTGACCCGCGCCGAAGAAGCGGAGGCGGTAACCCAGCACTACCTCGCCTCGCTCGATCGGATGCACGAACTGGGGCACGACTGCGGCCTCTCGATCAAGCCGACGCAGCTGGGCATCGACCTGGACTTCGAGCGGACATACGAGCGCTACAAGCGGCTGGTGCAACGCGCCGACGAACTGGATCGGTCCGTAGCCGTGGACATGGAGGACAGCTCGTACGTCGACCGCACGCTCGAGATCTACCGCCGTCTGCGTTCCGACCATGCGAACGTGACGATATGCCTGCAGTCATACCTCTACCGAACACCGGCCGACCTCGAGAGCCTCCTACCGCTGGCTCCGGCGATCCGCCTCGTCAAAGGCGCGTACAAGGAACCGCGCGATGTAGCCTATCACCGCAAGGCGGACGTGGACGCCAAGTTCCTCGAGTTGACCGACGTCTTGCTCCAGGCTCGGAAACGCGATGACGGCGTGCGCGCCCTCTTTGGGACGCATGACACACGAATCGTCAGCGAGATCTGCCACCGGGCCAACTCGCTCGGGCTGCCCAAGGACGCGTTCGAGATCCAGATGCTCTACGGGATCCAGCGCGAGGCTCAGGCTCAACTTGCCGCCGAAGGTTACGTCATGCGCGTGCTGGTCAGCTACGGGGATTCGTGGTTCCCCTGGTACATGCGCCGGCTCGCCGAGCGGCCCGCCAATGTGATGTTCCTGATGAAGAACATCTTCTCCCGCTAGTCGCGCTCATGTCGAAGCTCAAGTGGCTGCTCGCTGCGGCGGCCCTGTTCGTCACGATCTTCCTCGCCATGACGTTCATCGGCAGGGCACTGCCCAGTCGTCACGTGGCCACATCATCGATCACCGTGAATCAGCCTGTCGACTCCGTCTGGTCTGCCATCCGCGACTTCGCCGGCTACCCAACGTGGTGGCCACACGTCGTGACACTGAATCGGACGCCTGACACGCCCGGCCGCGAGGCCTGGTCGCAGCGAGACAAGTACGGTGATGAGTTGTTGCTCGAGGTCGTAGAGGAAGAGCCGCCGCGGCGGCTGGTGACCCGCATCGGGGCCGATGACCTACCCTTCGGAGGTACCTGGACCTACGAACTCTCGGCCTCCGTCGAAGGCTGTACCGTGACCCTCACCGAGGACGGCGAGATCGACAACCCGCTCTTCCGCTTCATGGCCCGCTTCGTCTTCGGCCACCACGGCACGCTGGAGTCCTACCTGAAGGCCCTGGGGCGACGATTCGGGGAGGAGCCAGGCGTCGTACGTTTCCGCCCGGCGTCTTGAGGGCACTCAAGCCTCAGTTTACCGCCAGGTAACCGTTCCCATGTCAGTTACCGTATGGTAACGACGGCACCATTTTCGGCCCGCTGTCAGCTGACCGATTTATCACCATAAACCACTACAAAATAAGTAGTTACGCCTTGTGGCACGTCCTTGGTACGTCCCCTGCTCTTTCCACGCCGCGGAGGAAGTAGAAAAGGCCGCCAAGTTGGAAGGAGAACCGAAAATGCCGAAGACGAAATTCATGCGCTGCCCGCACTGCCACAAGATCGGCGAGTGCGTTTGGGTCGGGTTCGGGAAAGACTGGGTGCTCTGCCAGCACTGCCAGCGTCGGGTTCGCTGGAGCGAAGTCCAGGCCAAGTATCTGGTCCAGAGCAGAGAAGAGTGG
>JBDHAS010000338.1:0-4434 GCA_039588015.1 Gemmatimonadota bacterium
CCGCGAGGAAAGATCGAAGACTTCGCAACCCGCGGCTACATCGGTTTGCAGAACCACGACGACCGAAGCCCCGTCTATTTCAGGAACATCTACGTAAAGGACCTCACGGAGTAGCAGATTCGTAGGCCTCGACCAGTGGGACTAGCGCGACGGCGCCGGTTGGCAGCATTATAGCAGTAACATGTAGGCGTGATATCCTCGTGCGACTCCGTCGGCTCGGCACAGCTCGGGACCCCGGCGGCACCTGAGAAAGGAACCCCAGCCATGCGTGTAAGCGATATCCTGCGCAAGAAGGGAAGCGAAGTTGTAACGATCGAGCCGCATCACACCGTTTACGACGCCATCCAATCACTCGTTCGCAACAACATAGGAGCGCTGCTCGTCACCGGTCCGGGCGGACGGTTGGTGGGTATCTTCACCGAGCGCGATATTCTGCGAGAGGCTGCATCGCACAGCGACGGGCTCAAGGAGACGCCCGTGGGCGACGTCATGACCCGCAACCTGGTTATCGGCGTTCGGGAGGATCCGCTCGAGTACGTGATGGGCATCATGACTCAGAACCGCATCCGACACCTGCCGATTATGGATGGAGAGGAACTGGCGGGCATCGTCTCCATCGGCGATGTGGTCAACGCCCACCTGCAAGAGACGGAGTTCGAGAATCGCCTGTTGAAGGATTACATTCACGGGGTGGCCCGCTGACCGGGGAGCGGGCCTCGCTCCCCTCATCCCCGCGTCGCCCGGCGGGGCAGCCCGAGTTCCTACTCCTCCGGCTGCTGGGCCGACTTCCAGATGACCATTTGCCGCTGGCCGTCCGGGCTCTCCTCCACCCGGATGGTCAGTCTGCCGCCGCTACCCACGGTCACGTCTGCGTAGTAGAGCGAACGATAGATCCCGGCCATAAGTCTGCCTCTCCTTGATTTCAGGCGCCAACCCGACCGAGGTCCGCCCTCATGTCGTGGGAGCCGGGCGCCTTGATCGGGTCCGCGATAGCTTGGCGCATAAACATGTGGAGTCCCTCGCCCTCAGGCAAGCAGCGAGGCGAAGGTCAGGAAGCGCTAGCGCCGGCCAACAACCTCAGGGCGTACTCCGGCGAGGTCCCCTCCTCATCGTGCTTCAGGTAGGCGAATACATGGCGGCCCGCCGCCGCCTGCTCACTCATCCATGTGTGCCAGTCCGCCAGGGCCTCGTCGCTGTACTCGTCCTTGCGCAGGCGGGCGTACACGAAACGCCCGGTGGCGACTCTCGGTGTGTCTAGCTTGTCGCCCTCGGAGATGCAGAGCGCCGCGCCCGACTCGGAGAGGATCTCGTAGACGGCCTCGTCGAACCAGCTCTCGTGTCTGAACTCGAACGCGAATCGCAGACGCGGGTCGAGAACGTGAAGGAAGTCGGCCAGGCGCTCGTCGTCGCGCTTGAAGTTGGGCGGAAGCTGGAACAGGATCGGGCCCAGCTTGTCCTCGAGCAGCCGGCATTGCTCGACGAAGTCCCGAGTCAGCTCCTCGACCTCCCGCAGCCGACCCTTGTGGGTGATCCGCTGGTTCGCCTTCACCGCGAACCTGAACCCATCCGGCGTGCTGTCTCGCCAGCCCTCCAGCAGGCTCGCCCGCGGGAAGCGGTAGAACGTGTTGTTGATCTCCACCGTGGAGAACCTTCCGGAGTAGAACTCCAAGAACTTGGACTGCGGCAGCTTCTCCGGATAGAAGGAGCCCTTCCACTCGGGATACGAGTAGCCCGAAGTCCCGGCGATGATCTGGCCCGTGCTCATGAGCGGGCAAACCTATCCGGCTGTTGGCGGTTGCACAACGCCGCGCGGCCCTAACTCGATGGCAATTGACGCGCGGGCACGATAGCAGGAAGATGTTGGGTGCGCAGCGCCCTTCTCGATGAAACGGATACGAGGGAGCCCGCATGCCTGAAGATACTAGAGCGAAACCGCTCTTCGCCGGTTTGGACGTCTCGACCCAGAGCTGCAAGGCGGTCGTTATCGACCCCGAAAGGGGGGAGGTAAGTCACGTCGACCGGATCGAATACGACCGCGACCTGCCTCACTACGGTACCGAGGAGGGCGCCGTCGCGGGGCTCGGGAAAGGGGTCTCCGAGTCCGATCCCCGCATGTGGTTAGAGGCTGTGGAAATTCTCCTCGGCCGGCTGGGCGAAGCGGGCGTTGCTGCCGACCGGGTGCACTGCGTCTCCGTTTCCGGCCAGCAGCATGGACTGGTGGCCTTGGCCGCCGACGACACCCTAGCCCGATCGCGCGCCAAGCTGTGGAACGACTTCTCCACCGCCGAGGAGTGCCGGATCCTGACCGAAGCGGTCGGCGGCGCCGAGGCGATGATCGCTGAGGTGGGCAACACCCAGCGGACGGGCTATACCGCACCCAAGGTCCTCCATCTGCGGCGACACGAGCCACAGCTCTACGATCGTACCCGTACCCTCCTCATCGTTCACAACTACATCAACTGGCACCTGACCGGCGGCCCCGATGGCGGTGTGGCGGTGATGGAACCCGGCGACACCTCGGGCACGGCGCTCTGGCATCCCGGCAAGAAGACTTGGTCACGGAAGGTGCTGGACGCGATCGATCCGGAGCTGCTGCAGAAACTCCCGCCCATAGGCCCGGCGGATCGGACGATCGGGAACATCGGAGCGACCTTGGCCGCCCGCTTTGGCCTTCCGCCCGACTGCCGTGTCGATGCCGGCTGTGGCGACAACATGTACGGCGCGGTCGGCACGGGGAACTTCGAGCCTGGAATGATTACGGTCAGCTTGGGGACCAGCGGAACGGCGTGCACCGTCCTGGATGAACCGTTTATCGACCCGACCGGTGAAATCGCTGCCTACTGCGACAGCACGGGCAGGTATCTTCCTCTCCTTTGTGTCTCCAACATGGCCAACGGCTACAACGCCGTCTTGGAGCGGTACGGGCTTTCGCATGAGGAGTTCGACGTCATCGTCAAGCGGACCCCACCCGGCAACGGCGGCCGAGTGTTGATCCCCTGGTACGAAGGCGAGCGTACGCCCGACCTGCCGCTGGCGGCGCCGCTCTACTTCGGCTTCGGCCTCTCGGATTTCGTGCCCGAGATACTCTGCCGGGCGGTGCTCGAGGGGCACGTGCTCAACCTGTACGAGGGCTTCACGCGCATGCCGGTCAAGCCGCGCGAGATCCGCCTCACCGGCGGCCTCGCCAGTTCGCCGTCTTGGTGCCGGACGATCGCCGACATCTTCGAAGCCGAGACCGTCCCCGTGCACGGTGAGGGGGCGGCTCTTGGGGCGGCGATCCATGCGGCCTGGGTCTGGTACCGGGAAGCGGGTCGGGAGCGAACGCTCGCGGAGCTGGCCGAGCCTTTCGTTTTGCTGGACGAGGCACGTCGCCAGCGGCCGGACCCCGAGCGCTGGCCGATCCACCGAGCCCTGAAGCGCCTCTTCCGGGCGCTCAGTCGCCGCGTACGCGGTCTGGAAGGTGAGGACCCGTTCGAACTTAGGCGCGCGTTAACGACCGACGGCGCCGATTAGACAGACTGCTGGCTCCGCTGATTCGAAATCGCGGCGGGTCGTCGCAGAACCGTCTCGGATAGTGGCTCCTAGGCCGGCGCGGTGGCCCGCACGCGGAGCGATCCCGCGAACGCCAGTAAGTACATGGCGATAGCCAGAAAGTAGAGCGACCTGAACCCGAAGTACATCGAGTTGTACTCGAGGAACCCGCCCAGCATGGCCCCCAACAGGTTCGACGAGAGCGCCACCGCCACCGATGCCGATCGCTTGAGCTCGGTCGAGAACGCGAAGCCCGAGAAGAAGAGCGGCAGCGTAAGGAGTAGCGGGAGCACGAGCTGACTCGCTCCAGTTCCGAGCCCCGTCACCACCCATCGACTCGCCACCATTCCCAAGACGAGCGAGCCGACGAGCAGGCCGTAGGTGACGGATGGCCGGGGCGCCCCCCAGCGAGTCACGAAGAGGTTGGCGAGAAAGGCCAGCACCAGGATGGCCGCTATCACCGCCGCCACCACGACCCAGGTGCTGCCGTAGACCAGGGCCAGTTCGGTGATGCCCTTGGTCTCGATCAGCATGAAACCCGCACCAAGGAAGAAGCATGGGGCCGACCAGGAACCGCTCGTGCCCGGCGCGAGTTGCTTCACGAAGAGCAGCGAGATCAAGAGTAACACGAGAATCATCGCGATGTACGAGGCTGGGTACGTGCGGATCGGCATGTAGAAGAAGGGCCAGTCGTCGGTCGAGACGTCGGCGACGACTTCAGGCGAAGCGAAGACAGGCGTAACGTCGTTGAGCCCTTCCGGAGGCCGCAGTCCGCGCCGGTCCATCGTTTCGCCGACCAGGAACGTGTACCCACGATCGTACCCCGTACTCAGCACGAGCGGCTGCTGACCGTCGAATGCCTGCTCCAGCATCATGTAGAGCTTTCGCCCCAGCTCGAAACCG
>JBDHAS010000339.1:0-4707 GCA_039588015.1 Gemmatimonadota bacterium
GCCTTGCCGATGGGCTCGATCCCTTCGGCGAACGCCAGCAAGGCGGGCGATCCGCTGACCGACGCGACCAGACCCAGCAGCAGCCCCAGAATCAGACCGAGAGCGACAGCAGCATAGAGCTTCATGAGCCAAAAGCGTTTTGGTGACCCGTTTTCACATCATCACTGAACGTTCTTCAGTATCGCGAGCAGGTAGTCCCAGAACTTGTCGACCGTGTCGATGTAGATCTTTTCGTCGGGCGAATGCACGCCTTCCAACGTCGGCCCGAACGAGATCATGTCCATGCCCGGATACTTCTCGCCGATGATCCCGCACTCGAGCCCGGCGTGAACCGCCTTCACCTCGGGCTCTTTCCCGTACAACTCCTTGTACGTGGCCTGGGCAACCTTGAGGATCGGCGAGTCCAGATTCGGCTTCCAACCCGGATAGCCGCTGTCCTGAACGACTCTGGCGCCGCTCAGCTCGAAGATCGCGCTCACAGTCTGAGCGATCTCGTCGATCTCCGACGCCACCGAGCTTCGCTGGCTCGTCTCCATGGCGACGTAGTTCTTGCCGGTCTCGATCACCGCTACGTTGGTCGAAGTCTCCACCAGCCCCGGGATGTCCGCGCTCATCTTGGTGACGCCATGCGGCAGCGCCAGGATGGCCCGAATGATCAGCTCCTGCTCGTACTTCCTGATGACCTTTCGCGGGATTTCGCCGTTCGCACGCTCCAGGCTGAGCGTAACGTCGGGATCCACGGTGGCGAGCTCGGCTTTGAAGATCGCATCGAACTTCTTAACGATGGTCTTCGCCTTGCGGGCCTTCTCTTTGGGAATGAAGACCAGCGCCTCGGCCTCTCTCGGGATCGCATTGCGCTTGTTGCCGCCCTCGATCGACGCGAGGCGCGCGCCGTTCTCGTGTAGGGCGGCGAGGGCGCGACCCAACGTCTTGATGGCGTTGCCACGCCCCTTGTCGATCTCGAGGCCCGAGTGACCCCCTACCAGCCCGCTCACCAAAAGTCGCATCGGTAGCGAGCCGCCCGGAGCCCGCATCCACTTCACTCGCCAGGTCGCGGAAGTGTCCCTGCCGCCGGAGCAACCTACGTAAAGGACCCCCTCGTCCTCGGAGTCGAGGTTCATCAGGATCTTGCTATCAACCAGCCCGGGCTTGAGGTTGCCCGCTCCGGTCAGGCCCGTCTCCTCGTCCACCGTGAACAGGAACTCGAGCGGGCCGTGGACCAGCGACTTGTCCTCCATGATCGCCAGGTTGGTGGCCACGGCGATCCCGTTGTCGGCACCCAATGTCGTGCCGTTCGCCATCAGAACATTTCCCTTGCGGACGAGCTCGATGGGGTCCTTCGCGAAATCGTGCACGACGTCCTTGTTCTTCTCGCAGACCATGTCAAGGTGGCCCTGCAGACAGACGCTGGGCTTCTTCTCATTGCCGCGGGAAGCGGGCTTCTTGACGACGACGTTCATGTGCCGGTCCTGCTTCGCCTGCAAACCCAGCTCCTTCGCCTTGTCCATGACGTATTCGGAAATCTGCTCCTCGCTCTTCGAGCAGCGCGGAATCTGGCTGATCTCCGCGAAATACTTCCACACCAACTCGGGTTTCAGGCCGGCGACGGCGTTCGACATGTTCGATCCTCCTGGAATGACTCGCTATGTAGGCTCTGAAGGGAGCCCGTTCGGCTTGGTTGGGACTGGCATCGTAGAACGAGGCAACCGCCGGCACAAGGTGGGCAAGGATACCGCTTACAACGCGTCTGCAGAGATTTCACAACTGCAGCCGATCTCGGCGGACCAGCTTCGGGCGGCCGTACCGATCCGCTCACGCCGCTCAATGGCGGCCGCCTTCCTCCAAACGCGACGACGTTAGCGCGTTTCCCACCACCCCGGCCTTTCCGCCATCACTCCCGTCCTCCGCAACCGTCGTGATGGGCACGGGAGTTGCCACTATCGCTACTCGTTCGCGATAAGCCCCGCGAGGACAAAAGCACAATCGCAGACAGCCGTCCGTCAAGTAAGTGGCCAGCGCTCGACAGCGCCGCCGGTGGTCTCCGTGTGCCCGAACGAACTTGGTTCCCGCCAAACCAGGAGGTGTCTGATGCTGAGCTTGAAGAGAGCGCCCGTATTCGTGCTCGCGATCGCGGCAGGCGCGTGCACCGATCAGGGACAAAGAGGTCCGATCGGACCCGAAGCGACACACCCGAGCTTCTACGAGTCCGGGATCAGCGGCCGCTCCGGCGCGCCTAGCGCCGGGTTGTGCAGCGACTGTCACGACCCGGACAACGGCGCTGCGGCGCCGACGGTCACGCTCAGCGGACCTACAACGGTCAACGCTGGCGAAACGGGCAGCTACACTCTCACGATCAGTCCGGCCAGCGGCAGCAACCAGAGTCAGGGTGGCCTGAACGTAGCAGTTCCCAGCGGTGGTTCATTGACCGCCGGCGGTGGTACCAAGGTCTCCAGCGGCGAGATAGTCCAAACGCAGGCGAAGAGCGGGACTGGGGATCTCTCCTGGAGCTTCCAATGGCAGGCACCGGCTACAGGCGGCACCCACACCATGTACGCGGTAGGCTTATCGACCGACGGCAGCGGAAAGAATGGCGACGAGCAGGGCACGGACGCGTTGGCAATTACCGTGCAGGCTGCGAACAACCCGCCGACATCGGATCCCAAGACCGTCACCGCCGATGTGAACGCATCGGCCCCGATCACTCTGAGCGGCTCGGACGCAGAGACGTGCGAGCTGAGTTTCACGATCGTGAACGGCCCGGCGAATGGATCGTTGAGCTCCATCAGCGACGGGACTTGCAGCGGTAGCGGTCCTTACACGGATGCCGCCGCCGTGACGTACACGCCCGACAACAACTACAGCGGCCCCGACGAGTTCACCTACCGTGTCACCGATCAGGGCGGGCTCTCGTCCGACGCCGTGGTCGATATCGAAGTACTCGACCCGTCGGCCGTCGACTACAAGCTGTTGCGTTTGCGTGTGAAGAGGGACAAGTCAAACAAGCTTGTGGCAACCTTCATCATCAAGAACATGCGAAACAGAGAGCAAGCGCCCGTTCAGGCCGAGCTCTACGTAGACGATCCCGACGGTATTGGCAATCCCGTTTGCACCATGATGGTCTCTGACGCTCCCGGCGGCAGGTCCATGGCGCACACCTTCGCGCCCCCGAATTGCGACTTCGCGTTGGACAAACGGACTCCTCCGACGACGTACGAGGTGACCGTCAAGCTCTCCGACGATGCTCCCGACTCGATGACGAAGACGCTCAGCGTACGGCGCTTCGCGAAGATCCTGGGAATCCTCGGCATCATAGGGGACGCCTTGAGGAGCGGAGGCGGCTGACCCGGAGCCAGCCCGGCAGCGTGCTCGCGGTACGGAGGGCCGGACGTGGAGCGTTCGGCCCTCTCGCATCACTACCTGGAGAAGTGGAACGGCAGCTTCCCGTAGCCCATCAGAAAGAGAACCACCGTCGCGAAGACAAGAATCAGCGACGACAGCACCCAATCCCCAACGCCGAACGCCGATCGACCACCCTCCGTATAGAACACCGAGTGGGTGATCAAGAGCCAGGCCGGGACGGTGAAGAGCAAGGCGCACCATGGGACCCAAGCGGGCAGGTATCTTCTGTAGTCTTGTGACATATTGGACCCCCGCGCCTATCCGCCCTCCACCGTCCAGGCGCGATCACATCTACCGATCGCCCCTAGGCGACTACGGTTCCATCGCCGGCAGAAGGGGAAAGTGTAGTTCCTTTTCGGAAAGTGTAGTTCCTTTTCTACTTAGGGATACACGTCGCCGCGAAGGATTATTCGAAGGTTACCGCTTCAGGAGGGTCCGGCGATCAATACGTCTTTTTGACCAGATCCGCTGCCTCCGGGTTCCACGGGAAGACGAAGCCGGCACCGAGAGTAGCCACACATCGGTCGCCGACATCTGAACCCTGGCCGAATCGGCAGCCGAAGTCGAGGCGCCCGGTGCGGGCCGCGGCGCCCGGTGCGGGCCGCCGCACTCAACGCGCCGCCCATCCGCAGACCGATGCCGACGTTCCCACCGAAACGCGGGTCCTGATCCGGGTACCAGGCCCCACCGTAGTCCACGAAGGCTGCGAGCCCGACCGATATCAGGTCAAACAAAGCCTCCCACTTGTACCAGCGGTGCTCGACCGTGCCCCAGACCATGCGCGTGCCCACGAAGGCGAATGGTTCCCAGGAACGCGGTGGGGTCTCGAAGCCAAGGTTGAACTCCTGACCCGGCGGCGGGTTCTCCTGAGCGCCTGCCGTGACGTAGAGGGTCGTCGAGTGCCTTGGCCATGGCTTCAATCCGACAGTCACGTCGAGTACGACGCGACCCGAGTCGAGGCCCGCATCCGTGAACAGGCCGCTTCCCTTCAACGTACTCACGGCGAACGCGTTAGCGCCGCGCGTCCCGAGCGCGGCCTCGACGTGTGGCCCGATTCCTGTGCGCCTGTAGCCCAGTCCGGACGCCGCAAGATTGAGCGTCAGCTTGACCCGACTGCTGACGTTGATGTCCTCCTCCCCGAAGCCGTTGAAGTAGCGCACCTGTTGGAAGCGGGTCTCGCTGTATTCACCGAAAAGGCCGAACTCGCCGTACAGCGAATCCTCGGCCGCCGGCGCGACATCCTGTCGAAGCACGTATTGTTCCTGTCGCACTTCGGCCTTGGCCCCGAAACGCAGGTAGCGAGTCGGT
>JBDHAS010000340.1:0-2106 GCA_039588015.1 Gemmatimonadota bacterium
TCGAACACCTTCGCCGAGAACACCGGTTGCAGGTAGCTCTGGGGATCTTCGTCGCTGCCGGGCATATCGCAGTGCAGGGGATTGGACATGCCGGTGCCACGCTGGTCGACCAGAACGATATCCCGCTCGTCACGCATCCAGGAGTTCGCCCAGCGGCGGGCTGTCTGCGTCGCGCCTTGTCCGGGCCCACCTGCGAGTGGGAACACCGGGTCGGGGCGAGGTTCTGCGCTCCGAGCGGGCAGCACCATGATGTTTAGCTCGATGGTGCGACCGGCGGCCGCCTCTCTGTTCTCGAAAACGGTGTAAGTACCGCAGCGCGCTTCCTCCTGGGTTCCGGGGATCACGCACGGCTCGAGTCTTTGTGTTGTCTCGGTGCCTTGGGCGCAGCCAGCTGCTGAGCACGCAAAGAGCCCAGCGCAAAGCGCTGGAACCAGGTAGGTCGTGGCGTGGCGAGCGAGATTCAACCTGGGTTCTCCCTTCGGCTCAGTTCACGTTCTCGGCACCCAGGCGCTCCAGCGCGCGGCGCGCCGTCTCGACCTGCGGTTGCAGCTCGGGGTCAGCGTTCTCCCACAGGTGGATGAATTGCTCGTAGGCCCGCGCCGCTCCCGCCGCGTCTCCGGACGCCTCCAGCGCCCGTCCCGCCAGCAGGTAGGCGTGCGCCATGTAGACGAAGTCACGGAACGACCAGCCGTTCAGCAGGCGCCGGATCCCCTCCTCCCGGGTCTCCGGGCGGTTCGCCTGGATAGCGGCCAATGCGTAGCGGAGCGGCAGGCTTAGTTGCACGTTGCTCACGTAGCCGGCATCGGCCAGTCCGGCCTCTAGCTTTGCCAAGCCACCGACGGTATCGCCGTCCAGTATGTCCGCCCAGCCTTCGGCGCCGGAGATCAACGCCGTCAGCGTGGGATTGCTCGCGGCTGCCGACTCGACCGAGCGTCTGCCTAGCTCGCGCGCCTCGACGGTCCGGCCTCGACTCAGGGCGTACAGCATCTGGATGTAGCGAAAGAGCGGTTCCGCCCTCGCGCTTGGTGCGGGTCCGGCTAACGCACGGAGGGTCTGGGCGGCAAAGGATGTGTCGGCGAAGCCCGCCAGCACCGGCAGCACGTTCAAGTACGGCTCTTGTCTGTTCGGCACCGCCTCGGCCCAGAGTTCGTCGTAAATGGCCGAGGCCTCCCGCAAGCGGCCAACACTAACGAGCATCATCGCATACAGGCTAAGGACCTGAGTTCTGGCGTTGCCCTCCAGGCTCGAAAGCGTGGCTTGGAGTCCCGGGAACATATCAGCGGGTGTGCGAGTCTCCGACCGGTACGAGCCAGCCATCATGTAGCCGCCCACTCTATTCGCGTCTGGATGCGCGGCGAGCCGTTCGCCGAGCGAGTCCGGCTGCGTCCACTGCAGGCCGCCGATCTCGTACAGCTCCACGTAGGACGGCTCGGCCGCCGCCGCGAGCGCATCGAGAAAACGGAAATAGCGGGCGCTGTCGTCGTAGGCCAGACTCAGCTCGAGCGGATGGATGATCGCAGGGGCGAAAGATGGATCGAGCTCGAGGATGCGGTCGAAGGGCTCGAATAGGTCATCGACATCGATGGACAAGATAGGCATCGCGTGGTAGCGCACGTCACCCAGCATGTACCACCCTTCTGGATCGTCGGGGTGACGGCTCACGTACCTGACCATGCTGTCGTACGCGGCCAACCTGCCTTCCTCGAACAGCGCGTGAGCGGCGACGAGTGTACGCTCGCGGGCGGGCAGGCGATCGGAGTAGCGTTGCGCTAGCTCGGCGTGCGTTCGTGCTGCGCGCGAGCCGAACCCGCCGTGGCGCGTGTTCCAGCCGTAGGTCAGTCCCAGGCGGTAGTGGGCCAGGGCAAACGTCGAGTCGGCGTCCACCGCCCGTTGGAACGCGGCTGCCGCCGAGTCCCAGTTGGAACGGCGGTAGTACTGCTGGCCCCTCAGGTAGGCTCGGATGGCATCAAAATTCCCGGTCGTGATGCCGCTGACCCTCAGATTCGGCACGGGCTCGCGGGCGATCCAGATCTTACGCAGCAGCGCGACTGCAAGCTCGTCCAAGAGCGCCAGGACGCTATCCGCCGGACCCTCAACCTGGGCCTG
>JBDHAS010000340.1:2149-5874 GCA_039588015.1 Gemmatimonadota bacterium
GCCCCTTCGAGGTCGAGGCTTCCCTCCACAGCGCGCTGTCGCCAGCGGTG
The DNA here is from genome assembly GCA_039588015.1 of Gemmatimonadota bacterium. Classification (GTDB taxonomy): domain Bacteria; phylum Gemmatimonadota; class Gemmatimonadetes; order Palauibacterales; family KS3-K002; genus JASFMO01. The sequence continues at coordinate 2,200 of JBDHAS010000340.1, forward strand.
CAGCACGGTACGGGTGTCCACCGTTCGAATCGCGCCGACCTCGTCGAAGTTGGGTGACAGCAGGTCGACGACGCCCTCGCCCAAGTACTCGACCGCGGGGCCCGAGGTGTTGAACGGTAGAACGGCGATGACCTGGGCGTCCGGCGCGACGGCGCCCAGGATATTGGGGCGCAGCCACCAAAACAGGCCGCCGATGGCCACGAGGCAGGCGGCGGCGGCATAGGCCAGGCGGCGCCGCCACCTATTCGAGGCTACGCCTTCCTCTGCCGCGGCTCGATCGCTGGGCGCCTGGCCGCCTTCGCGAGCGCTGAACCATGCTCCGCCGACCACGGCCAGGAACCCTACTGCGAGGATGATCCCCAGCCAACGAACAACGGCTGGGTCGGGGACGAAGATGTCGGCGACCTGGATTACCGCCCAGCTACCGCCTATGTAGACGGCGGCGGCCTGGAACGCAGGGTGCTGCCTCAGATTGCGCCAGCGGGAAACGCCCGCGTGATCGTCGGTCATGGACTCCACCTCGGGTCTTGGCTGAACTGACAAGTCTGGCGTACTTGCGGCGCGACGGTCAAGTGCCTCTGAGGGGCTCGTGGAAACGCGGCCCTTCCGCGATTCGTATGTAGGGGTGGGCGGTTGCCCGGCCTGCTCCCGGGGAAGATCTTTAGTCTAGGCTGTGCTCGACACCCAAAAACGGGAGAAGTTGGAGAAGGTATAGACCGTGCGGATTCCTTTCGGCTTGGAAGAACAGGGCCCGAGCCACTGGATCATCATCGATCCCCGACCTCCGGGCTATATCGGGCAAGAGGTCGTCGATCTATCGATGGGCGCCATAGAGCTTCGACACAGTGCCCGCGCGCTTCGCGAGTTCGCGGAGCTGCGCGAGAACTGGATCGAGTTGGGCGAATTGGAGCGTGATTGGAATCAGTGGCCCGGTGATCGTCCGGACCATATTTGCGATCTATCGTTCGGCGTCCGGTTGATCTATGGCATTGACTACGACGCCGAGACCAGCGTATTCGAGGGCAAGCCGATCCGCCATCTGGCGGTTCATGGGTCCAGGCGGGCGCCGACGCCGGCGACGATCGGCGAGATCGCCACATACTTCTGGGGGCGCCGGGCAGCTCAGATGCGTATTGCGTCGTCGGGCCTAGCCCATGTCGTGGTGGGGATGGACTGGGAACAGCTGGACCCCAAACACTTAATGCGGTTGCTAGGATGATCTTGAGAGACGAGCTGCTTGGCTTCCTTGGGCTGAGCAAGAAGACGCTGCTGCAGCGATGGGCCGAACGTTTTCTCCACGCCGTCGAACAGGCGGCGGGCTCCTTGGAGGGCGCACGGGATCGCGCTAGCGAGGTGGCGAAGACCGCGCACGAGCGTGCCGGTACTCGGCTGGCGGAGGTCGGCGAGCATGCCCGGGCGGGTACCCGCGCCGGCCGCGACCTCATGACCGAAACGGTCGATACAATCAACCGGCGGGCGACGGAGATTCGTGAGCGACGGCAGCGCCGGCGCGAGGCTCGCCAACAGGTCCTGCAGGAAAGGCGGGCCCGGAGACCCCGCGGCCCTATGCGAATCGACCTTCGCCGCGCCGACCGGATCGTGCTGCGAGGACGGCGACCGGTGGACTTGCGCATGCTGGGCGGCGGTAAGATTCGCTATCGGTACTACGAGCGCCCGAGCTTCCCGTTCCGGGTGTACCTGCACCTGACGGGCCGAAAAGTCTGGCCGCCCCGGTAGGCCATACTGGACACGCGTAACGGGGTGGAACCGGAACGTCGCCCGGCGACCGTCGTCGGGATACCGGTCTCGGTCGTCCGGTGGGGGCTCATCGTCTTTGCGGGAGCCTCGATCCTGGGATTCGTGGCCGCCTTCTTGTTGTCCGAGGACTGGGGCCAGGAATTCGCCAGCCTCCAGCGCTTCAATCCTGTCTGGTTCCTGCCGGCTGCCGGTCTCACGCTGCTCGATTGGCTGGGCTCGGGCCTGCGGGTCAAGGCCCTGGTCGGGCCCCACAACAGCCGTATCTCCCTCTTCAAGTCGGCGCAGATCGGAGTGGCGGGGACGGCGATGGGCTACCTCACCCCGTCTTCGACGGGTGCGGGGCCGGCGACGATCTATGGCTTGATGCGTCAGGGGCTGACGTTCGGAAGGGCCGCGGGCATCAACGCCATGTCATTCCTGTCCAACGTGATCTTCCTGTCGTTGGCCGGGCTCATCGCGTGGATCTTGGGGGCCGGCGGCACGGTCGCCGACATCAGACTGCCGGTCGCGGGCTTGTCCGCCGCCGCCCTGTTCAAGTGGTCCGCGTGGTTGTTCGCCCTGGCTGTGATCGGAATCGTCATCCTCGCCTTATTACCGGGTATGACGCGCAGCGTGACCCGCCGAATCATGGGGCGCGACCATCCACGCATCGAGCGGGTGTTGTACCAGATCGATGAGATGCATGAAGGGATCGTGGCCTACTGGCGCGAGTCGGGGATCCTGCTCTTCTTCCTCGCAATCCTCAGCGGCGCGGTGCATTTCGGGGCCCGATTCCTTCTCGGGTACGTCGTTCTGCGGGGCTTCGTCGTCGAGGCGCCGTTCCTCGAGGTCGTCTTGCTTCACATCGTCATCCAATACCTGCTCTTCGTCGTTCCAACGCCCAGCGGGGCCGGCATCGGCGAGCTGATCACGGCCGCGGTGATGTCGCCGTTCCTGCCACCTGGGCTGGCTTTGCCGTACGTGGCCGTTTGGCGGCTCTTCCTCAACTACGGAACCGTGACGATGGGCGGCGGGCTGTTGATGGCTTGGCTGGGCAAGGATGGAGCAAGGTAGCAAGGGGGAACCCCTGAGCTGAATATCGAATGCCGAATGTCCAACCGCCGAATGTAGAAGAACGGCTGCTCGCCTCAGTTCCCATCTCCTGGCTGCGCGTTCCGGAACGGCTGGACGGTCGCAGGCGTTAGATCTAGAAGGCCCACGCCCCGGGAGGGCTGGCCGATTCCCACACGCTTGCTTTATTATCGCGGACCTTTTCTAGGCAGTTGAGAGAGCCCCAACCAGGAGAGAGTGGTGCGTTACGATCCCAAACTCGTTCAGCCAATGCGCGATGAGCTGACCACGCTCGGCTTTGAGGAGCTGGTGACTCCGCAGGAAGTTGACACCTTCATGTCGGAGCGGTCTGGCACGGCCCTCGTCGTGGTGAATTCCGTATGCGGCTGTGCCGCCGGTATGGCGCGACCCGGCGTGAGGCTCGCCTTGCAGAAAGGACCTCGCCCGGATCGGCTCGCCAGCGTGTTTGCCGGGCAGGACCTGGATGCCGTGGCACGGGCGCGGAGCTTTTTCGCGGGATACCCGCCCAGCAGCCCGTCTATCGCCCTCTTCAGGGAGGGCCAACTGGTGCACTTCGTGCCTCGTCACCAGATAGAAGGGCAAGGCGCGGATCAAGTAGCCGATGCTCTGACGAAGGCGCTGGAAGAACACTGCGCCCCGACGGCCTGACGCCATGGGTACCTTCCATTCGGGCAAGGGCGAGCTGCATGGCATCACCGTGGTCGTGGACACCAAAGGTGCCATGGTCTACATCGGTCGTTGCTGGGAGATGAACGACCAGCAGATCGTATTGCTCGATGTCGACGAGCATGAGGACGGGCAGGACGGTCGTTCGAAGCAGGAGTTCGTCCGCCAGGCCGCGAAGGT
>JBDHAS010000341.1:0-7067 GCA_039588015.1 Gemmatimonadota bacterium
TTTCGGGATCGCGCTTGCGGTCAGTCAGGTCGGTGGAGAGCGGCTGACCGAAACCGGGATCTCGATTGGCACGCCGCAGTACATGAGTCCGGAACAGGTGACGGGCGACCGCATTCTCGACGCGCGCAGTGACGTTTACGCCCTCGGGTGTGTCGTGTACGAGATGTTGGTCGGCGACCCGCCGTTCACCGGTCGCACGGCGCTGGCCGTGATGGCGCGACACGTGACCGATCCCGTGCCCCCGATTCGAACCGTACGACGCGACTTACCTTCGTCCGTCGATGAGGCCGTGACGAAGGCGCTGGCCAAGGTGCCCGGCGATCGCTTCGCGTCTGTCGGCGAGTTCGCGGCTGCGCTGGCGGTGGCCGACGTGTCCGAGTCCGCGCCGCGAGTCGACCGGCCGGTCGCTACTGCCGACGACAGGCCGACGATCGCTGTGTTGCCGTTCGCGAACGTGGGACAGGATCCGGAGAACGAGTACTTCGCGGAAGGTGTCTGGGAGGACGTGCTCGCGAACCTGTCGCGTGTGGATGGGCTGCGCGCGATCTCGCGCACCTCGTGCCTGCAATTCAAGGACACCGCCAAGAGCATGCGCCAGGTGGGCGAGGAGCTCGGTGCCGGCATGATTCTCGAGGGCAGCGTGCGCCGCGCGGCGGACCGCGTCCGGGTGGTCGTGCAGTTGGTCGACGCGAAGGCCGACGAGCAGCGCTGGGCAGAGACTTACGACCGCGAGCTCACCGACCTGTTCGCGATTCAGAGCGAGGTGGCGCTCAGAGTGGCGACCGCGTTGCGCGCGGCGTTGACCCCGGGTGAGCGCGAGCGGCTGGAGCAGCGCCCGACCGACGACCTCGCGGCCTACGATCTCTACCTGCTCGGCCGTCATCACCTGAACAAGCGCACGGATGAGGACATCCGGCAGGCCATCGGACATTTCGAGAGCGCGCTCGCCCTCGACCCACGATTCGTCAGCGCTCATGCTGGATTGGCCGAAGCGTACTTGTTCGCCGGAATGGGTTACGCCGCCATGCCTCCGAAGGAAGCGCTCCCCAGGGCGAGGGAGGCGGCGGCCCGCGCCATCGAGCTGGACCCGTGGTCCGCCGAAGCGCATGCGACGCATGGCTTCGTGAGGCTCATATGCGATTGGGACGCGGCCGGGGCGCTCGCCGAGCTACGGCAGGCGGTCGAGCTGAACCCGGACCGCCCGGAACCCCATCAGTGGCTCGCCTGGTGTCTGGTCGGTCACGGGGAGATCGCGGCCGGGCTCGAGTCGTGGCAGCGCGCGCTGGAGGCCGATCCGCTGTCGGCCGTGGTGATCAACGAGAACGGCTGGCCATACAGCTATGTCCGGCTGGACGAGCAGGCGGTCGAGTGGTACCGGCGCGCGATCGAGATCGATCCGGCGCTCGCTTTGGCCCACTACAATGCGGGCTGGGCGCTCCACCGCCTCGGCCGGCTCGACGAGGCCATCCCGGCCTACGAGCGTGGTGTGGAGCTATCCGGCGGCGCCCCGTTCATGCGGGCATTCCTGGCGACGGCCTTCGTCGACTCCGGTCGCACCGATGACGCGCGCCGGATTCTCGACGACCTCCTGGCGCGGTCAGCGCATGCCCACGGCATGGGCCTCTCGATCGGGATGGCGGCGGAAGCGTTGGGCGAGCAGGAGCTAGCGCTGGACTGGCTGGACCGAGCATTCGAGGAACGGGATCCCTTCCTGTTCGCCCTCGGCCTCGACGACGCCTGGATGGACTTCGGCAGTGTGCGCGACCACCCGCGGTTCATCGCGTTGCTGGATCGGATCGGGATCGGGCGATCGCTGCCGTCGGATTACATCGCGCGCGAGCGGGCGAAGATCCTGGCGCGGATGAAATCCACTGGCGAGTCGGAAACGCCGGAGTCCGGGCGAAGATCCTGGCGCGGATGAAATCCACTGGCGAGTCGGAAACGCCGGAGTCCGTGGCTCCTTCTGGCGGCGCGGCATCCAACACCTCGAGCGACCAACCTGACGTCGCGACACACCCTCGCCTGCCGAAAGCCCCGAAGGAAAGAAACTGGGTGCTGAAGCACCTCAGGCGGCCTGCTGTTCTGGTAGCTGCCGTTGTAGCGGTCGCGGCAACGGTCATGTTCGCCGTTAACCGCTTCTCGTCCGAAGCGGGTGCCGGGCTCCACCCCGATCGCGTTGCTGTGCAGGTGTTTCGAAACGCTACCGCGGATCCTTCATTCGACGAACTCGGTGCGGCCGCCGGACACTGGATCACTCAGGGATTGCAGCGCGCCGGCGTCGTTCAGGTGGTCCCGTGGGAAACGTCATTGCAGTCCTGGCGATTCGTTGAAGGGGAGGTAGGTGCCGGGAGGCTCCGGGACCCACTCCAGGCGTTCGCGGCGGAGACCGGGGTAGGGACTGTGGTATCGGGTACCTACTACCTGGACGGTGACAGTCTACAGTTCCAAGCGGACGTTACCGAAGCAACACGCGGGACCTCGAGGGTTGCACTCGATCCCGTGCGGGGATCTGCATCCGAGCCGATGCGGGTGGTGGAGGCGCTCCGCGAGCGCGTGTTGGGCTCGTTGGCCGTGTCGTTCGATGAACGGCTCGTGTCGTTCGTCTCGAGCGGTGCTCCACCGCCGACACTGGAAGCTTCGCGAGCCTTCCAGCGTGGGATCGAGCTGTATCTCGATTATGTTTGGTCCGATGCCGTCGACCAATTCCTGGAGGCTGCCCGCCTGGATACCACTTTCCACACGGCACTCGTCTATGCGGCCTCATCCGCGGACATCGGTGGCGACAATGAACTGGCCGATTCGTTGAACGCCGAGCTGCACGGACGCCGAGCGGAGCTGTCGCCGGTGGAGGCGTACGTCGTCGATGCGGCCGTTGCCGCGGCGAGCGGCGACTATGCCGGGCGCATTCGGGCCTTGGAACGCGCCGTGGCAATCGCTCCTGGATCCTACTGGACGTACAGGTATGCTCGCGAGTTGAAGCAGGCCAACCGTCTGTCACGTGCCATCGAAGTGCTGACAACGCAACTGCAACCTGAAAAGGGTGCGATGCGTGGCTGGGCAGCGTATTGGGCACTGCTCGCCGGCGCGTATCATCAACTCGGAGACCACGAATCCGAACTTGCAGTCGCCCGACGGGCGCGCGAGGTGTATCCTGATCGCCTCCAGCTTGTATCAGAACAGTTGTATGCCCTTGGTGCACTCGGACGCATTGACGAGGCCATGGCGCTGTGGCATCAGAGCGCGAACATGGATCCTGACTGGGGCGGATCACCCGGCGTGGTGTTGGTGCGTACGGGTCGAACATTCTCAGCGCATGGCTATCCCGAGGCTGCTCAGCGCGCGTTTGAAACGGCCGTCGATTGGTTCGCGAGTCTTCGACCTGAGGATCTTGCGACCGGCAGCACGGGCCGCTGGTATGCACGGGCGCTGTACGAGGCCGGCCGGTTGAATGAAGCGCATGGACATCTGGAACGCCTTGAGGCACGGTCCCCGGGTGACCCGAGCAACCGGCGCGAGCTAGGCATCATCGCGGCCAAGCGTGGGGATCGGGAAGAGGCGATGAAGATTTCCGACTGGCTAGCAGGTCTGGAGGACCCTGGTGAGCGGACTCGGTCCTTGTGGCGTGGGATGATCGCCGCGCAACTCGGCGATCGAGAAGAAGCCGTACGCCTGATACGCGTGTTCTACGACGAGGCGGGGTATTCGACGTGGACCACGCACCACTCGGCGTTCAATTTGCTTCGTGACTATCCGCCCTTTCAGGAGTTGATGCGTCCAAAGGAGTAGTCTGGTGAATGCGATTATAGACGCGTGCATTTCAGCCTGACGTACCAACAAACCATGTAGAAATTTCGCCAATGATCGACGCTATGAAACGAATAGTCCTCATCGCGGCCTTCGCCGCCGCCTGCACCGCAGGAGACGGGCGCACCTACGACACCGTGATCCTGAACGGTCGCGTCATGGACCCGGACACCCGGCTCGACGCCGTGCGCAACGTCGGAATTCTGAACGGCCAGATCGCGACGGTAACGGAACAACCGACTTCCGGACGCGACACGATCGACGCCACGGGACTGGTCGTGGCTCCGGGATTCATCGACCTGCACGCGCATGGGCAGGACAGCGTGAGTCGTCGACTCCAAGCACTGGACGGTGTAACGAGAGGCTGGAGATGGAGATCGGGGTCTACCCCGTTGGAGAGTGGCTGGCGTCGTGGGAGGGCAGGGCCCTCATCAACTACGGCGCCACGGTGAGTCACCCGGGTGCGCGTGCGAAGGCCTTGACCGGCATCGACGTGGGCCATTCGGTGCCGCTCCCGCCGGGCAGCGACGGGGAGACATGAGCGAGTTGCCCGACCGCTTGGAGGCTGCCCTGGCCGGCCGCTATACGATCGAGCGCGAGCTCGGTGCCGGTGGCATGGCGACGGTTTACCTCGCGCGCGACCCGAAGCATGACCGACAAGTGGCACTGAAGGTCATGCGACCGGAACTCTCCGCCGTCTTGGGCGTTGACAGATTCGTCCGCGAGATCCGCATCGCGGCCAAGCTCAATCATCCTCGTGTTCTGGCTCTCCACGATTCGGGTGAGGCTGACGGATTTCTCTATTTCGTGATGCCGTATGTCGAGGGCGAGTCACTCAGAGCCAAGATCGACCGAGAGAAGCAGCTCTCCATCGACGAAGCCGTAACCCTCACACGCCAGGTAGCCTCGGCGCTCGACTACGCCCACCAACAGGGCGTGATCCATCGGGACATCAAGCCCGAGAACATCTTGCTACATAGAGGTGAGGCTGTGGTGGCGGACTTCGGTATCGCGTTGGCCGTGACCGCTGCAGGGGGTGAGCGACTGACGGAGACCGGCCTCGCGCTGGGCACGCCGCAGTACATGAGCCCCGAGCAGGCGATGGGCGACCGGGAGCTGGACGGGCGCAGCGACATCTACTCGTTGGGCGCGGTGCTGTATGAAATGGTGACGGGAGAGCCGCCGCAAGGCGGTGCGACAGTGCAGGCCGTGATCGCCAAGCTGTTGATCGAGCGTCCAACACCTCCGCGCGTTGTGCGGGACAACGTGCCAGAGGCAATAGATCGCGCCATAATGAAGGCGTTGGCGAAGGTGCCTGCGGACCGGTTTGACAGTGCACTCGAGTTTGCTGCTGCGCTCACGGCAAAGGCAGCTGATCCTGAGCACGATGTGAAGTCGATCGTGGTGCTGCCGTTTGCTAATCTCAGTCCCGATCCGGAGAACGACTATTTCAGTGATGGACTCACCGAGGAGATCATCGCCGATCTCTCTAAGCTTCAGTCGCTACGAGTCACCTCGCGCAATTCGGCAATGCAGTTGAAGGGCACGGACAAGAACACAAAAACGATTGGGCGCGAGCTGAACGTCCGGTATGTGCTGGAGGGCACGGTCAGAAAGGCAGGAGATAGGCTGAGGATCACTGCGCAGCTCATTGATGCCGGTAACGACGCTCATCTATGGGCCGAGAAGTACGATGGCGTGCTGGAAGACGTCTTTGACATGCAGGAGCAGGTTTCAGGGTCAATCGTCCAGGCGCTCACGGTTCGAAGACCTGATGGCTTATGAGTGCTTTCTCCAGGCCCGGCGAGACATGTGGCTGCTGAGTGAGGAGGCGCTTGATCGAGCACTGGATCACGTAGAGAGAGGGTTGACGATCGTCGGTGACAACGGCGAACTGTATGCGATGAAGGGTGTCATCTACTTGCAGTACGTCAACACGATGAACAGACCGCCAGACACCTACGAAGGCTTGCTGAAATGGGCTCAGCAGTGTGTCACCAGAGCCTTGAGTATCAACCCTTCCTCCAGCGCTGCCCAGTTTGGGCAAGGTTTGGTGTTCCACCAGAGTGGGAATCCAGAGGGTGCCATTCGCCACTTTAGGAGGGCAGCGGATCTGGATCCGAACGATGCGGACGCGACGGCGATGCTTGCGTTCCAGCTCACGGCTGGTGGAGCGGACCTCGACCGCGCACGTCGCTTGGCTGAGAGAGCAGCTGCGCTTGATCCCCTGAATCCAATGAACAAGGGTGCGATGGGATGGATCCACTCATTCAATTGCGACTTCTCGGCTGCGCTTAAAGTTTGGCGAGACTGGCAGCAGGTCCTCGAACAAGCCAAGTCGACCTTTCGACTCTGGCTCGCGTGGCTCCACGCGACGAATGGGAATCTCGAAGAGGCATTTCGCATCATTGATCAGATGGCGCAGGACTCTCCTGGACACCCCATGGCAGACGGTGGGTCTTTCTTGAAGCATGCACTGTTGGGCGACAGGGAGAGAACGCTGGGCGCCGTCACCGAGCAGTTGGAGCAGGCGGCGTGGTGGGATGACGCGTACTCGCTGTTCATGGCAGACGGCTACGCTCTAGTAGGTGAGCTTGACCGAGCATTCCCGTGGCTCGACCACTCGATCGACTACGGTTGGTGTAATCCGTACTTCCTCGAGCACGAGCCTTTGATCGAGAACCTGCGGTCGGACGTGCGGTTCAAAGCCTCCCTGGAGAGGGCGAAGCGGCTTTCGGAATCGCTCTTGGACTAGACGAGACGAACAGATGACCGACGACCTCGACCGCCTTCACAGCGCCCTCGCCGACCGCTACGCTATCGGGGGCGAGCTAGGCGTCGGTGGCATGGCGACCGTGTACGAAGCCGAGGACCTGAAGCATCATCGTAAGGTGGCGCTCAAGGTGCTGAAGCCCGAACTGGCGGCGGTCGTCGGCACCGACCGTTTTCTCCGCGAGATCGTCGTCGCCGCGCGACTCAACCACCCGCACATCTTGCCGCTGCTCGATTCCGGCGAGGCCGAGGGGACGCTCTACTACACGATGCCGCTCATCGCGGGCCCGTCACTTGCCGACCGCATCCGATCAGAAGGGCCGCTGGGCATCGACGAGATCCGCGCGCTCGTCGCCGACGTAGCGTCGGCGCTGGACTACGCGCACGCGCAAGGGATCGTGCACCGCGACATCAAGCCCGCGAACGTCCTGCTGCATCACGGCAAGCCGATGGTCGCCGATTTCGGGATCGCGCTTGCGGTCAGTCAGGTC
>JBDHAS010000342.1:0-3717 GCA_039588015.1 Gemmatimonadota bacterium
TACGGCGCCACGGTGAGTCACCCGGGAGCGCGTGCGAAGCTCCTGACACGCATCGACGTGGGCCACTCCTTGACGCTCCCACCGGGCAGCGACATTGCCGAGATCTGGAGCGGCGAGCACATGTACGAGCCGATCTCGGATGACCAGATCAGCGGGATCGGAGAACTCATAGCCGGCGGCCTGGACGAAGGCGGGCTCGGCATCGGTTTCGGGATCACTTACACGCCCGGAGCGTCCCGAACCGAGATCCTGCGGTTGTTCGCACTCGCGGCGGCACGCGGCGTTCCCGCCTATGTGCACCTCCGCGGCGCGAACTCGGGAGGTACGCTCGGCGCGTTTCAGGAGGTCATCGCCAACGCGGCCGCCACCGGCGCGTCGGTCCACATCGTGCACATGAACTCGAGCGCCGACGCGATGGCCCGGACGACGTTGGCGATGATCCGGGGTGCTCGAGAGCGGGGCCTCGACGTCACGACGGAGGCGTACCCCTACACCGCAGGGTCGACCCGGATCGAGTCCGCGCTCTTCGATTCGTGGGCGAATCTCGACGACACGGCGTACGCGCGGATCCAGCGGGCGGGCACCACGGAGCGGCTTACCAGACGTTCGTTCGAGGAATACCGCGCGCAGGGCGGCTGGGTGGTCGTTCACGGCCGCAACGAAGAGACGAACGAGTGGATCGTCGCGCAGCCGGACGTCATCGTGGCGAGCGACGGGATCCCGTATCTCTACGTCGCGGCGCATCCGCGCGGCGCCGGGACGTTCTCGCGTGTGCTCGGCTACTACGTGCGCGAGCGCGGCGCACTGTCACTCATGGATGCGCTCGCGAAGATGACTATCCTGCCGGCGCGACGTCTGGAGGGTGCGGCCCCAGCCATGCGGCGGAAGGGCCGCGTGCAGGTAGGTGCCGACGCCGACCTCACACTGTTCGATCCCGTAACCATCATCGACCGGTCCACCTACGACAGGCCGGATGCGCACTCTGAGGGAGTCCGCGCCGTGCTCGTCGGCGGGACCTCCGTGGTGCGCGATGGGCAGCTGGTCGGCGGGGTGTATCCCGGCAGGGCCATTCGTGGGATTGGTGCGGGCAGACTCGGAGACACGGAGGAGGGTGGGCAGCGATGACCTGAGTCCCCAGACCCGTTCTGTTTCGCCCTGCGTTGATTGGACGCTACACGATTAAGAAGACTAGGAAGTTGATATCATGACTCTAGGTGGCTTGAAGCGATGGCGAGCCGTGACACTGGGACTAGTCCTGACGACCGGTATGGGCGCGACCTTGCTGAACGCGCAAACGGCATCCGAGCAGGACGCCGTGGCGACGCCCGACGGTGTCGTAACCGAGATCTACGATCTCGTGTCGTTCGAGGGCGGTGACAGTCCGGATTGGGACAAGGTCAGGTCGATGTTCATCCCCGAGGCCGTCGTCGTCCTCCGCACCAGCCGAGAAGCCACGACCGTGTTCTCGGTAGACGGCTTCATCCAAGACTTCGTGACCTTCGTGGAGCGATCGCCTGCCGGCGAGCGGGGCTTCACCGAGAAGATCCTTAGCATGAAGTCGATGGTATTCGGAGACATGGCGCACGTGCTCGTCTTGTACGAGGCGCACATCACCGGCTCGCAGCGGCCGCCGTCGCAGGGCGTGGACAGCTTCTCGCTCATCAAGAAGGACGGTCGCTGGTGGATTGTCGCGATCACCAACGAGCTTCCCACAGCCGATAGGCCTATTCCGGAGATGCTTCGGGACTGAGCACCGCGGAAAGGCGCTCCGAGTCCTCTAGTGCGGCCGTAATCAAGGGGACTACCTAGCGCCGTTGCGTTCCCCTGCTAACTTAAAGGCGACAGTTCCGCCCCTGCCTAGTGCGCTGGAAAGCTTCCTGACAGGACGGGAGATCCGGAAAGTCGTTATCGGCTAGGGGTTAGGTATGAGCAGGCTCTACTGGTGAAGATATGAACGGTCTTAAAGCACTGATCGACAGGTTGCAGAACCGCTCTGTTTGGCAAGTGCTGGGGGTATACGCTCTCGGGTCGTGGATCGCGATCCAAGTCGTCGACGTGGCGGGCAACAGCTTTGATCTGCCCGCCTGGTTCCCGCGCTTTACACTGGCGCTTCTGGTGATCGGCCTGCCCGTCGTTCTGGTCACGGCGTGGGTACAGAAGCGCTTGGCCCGCCTGGAGGCGGTCGACGGCTTCAGGGCCGACCGCTCACCGATGGCCGGCACAGGGCGGCTGTTCACCTGGCGAAACGCCATCGTGGGCGGATTGGTGGCTTTTGCTCTCTGGGGTGTCGTGGCCACCACGTGGGTGTTCTTCGGACCGGGGTCCAGCGGCGGCCGGACCAACGGATCCTCAAACGATCTCCGCTCCGTCGCCGTCCTTCCTTTCTCCAGCGTGCAGACGGATGAAGAAAGCCGCGCGTTCACCAACGGTATTCACGATGACTTGCTGACCCAGTTGACCAAGATCGATAGTCTGACGGTCATCTCGCGCACATCGGTGATGAAGTACCGGGATGCGCAGCAGGGCATTCCCGAGATCGCCGCCGAGCTTGGGGTCGCCACTGTAGTCGAAGGCGGCATTCAGCGGGCGGGCGACTGGGTGCGAGTTAACGTGCAGCTCATCGAAGCTCGCTCCGACCGCCACCTGTGGGCCGAGACGTATGATGCCGAGCTCACTAGCGCCAACATCTTTTCGATCCAGAGCGATATAGCGCGGCAGATCGCGACGGCGCTCCGTACCACGCTGACACCGGAGGTCGAAGTGCGGCTGGCGGCACGCCCGACCGAGAGTCTCCAAGCCTACGACCTGTACACCCGCGGCAAATATCTGCACGGTCGGCCGCAAGGCGGGACCAAGGCGGGTCTGGAGGACGCCGCCGGGCTGTTTCGGCAGGCGATCGAGGTTGACCCGGACTTCGCCGCGGCGTACGCCGGTCTGGCCGACATCTACTTGGATCTGTGGAGCAGCGGCTACCTGCCGGCGGAGCAGGCGTTGGCCGAGGCACGGATTGCGGCAGAGAAATCTCTGGCACTGGACGAGACGCTGGCGGAAGCGCACACGTCGTTGGCAGATGTGCTCGAGTCGGAGCTGCGCTTCGCAGAGGCCGAGCGAGAGCATCGGCGGGCGCTGGAGCTCAACCCGGGCTCGGCCGAGGCGCATCGGCGCTATGCCCGCTTGTTGCTCGGCCTCGGCCGCTTCGAGGAGCTGGTGCTGCAGTTGCGCCGGGCGGTAGAACTGGACCCGCTGTCGATCAGCTACCGCCTGTCGCTGACCAGCGGCCTGTGGTTCACCGGCGACTACGAGGGCGGGATCGCCGAAGCTCAGAAGGTACTCGAGCTCGAGCCGGACAACCCGGGCGCACTCTACAGCCTCGGGTTCGCGTCGGTACTGAGCGGCGACACGGCGCAGGGGTTCACCGCGCTACGGCGGGCGCTGGAGGTACGGCCGGAATACCCGTTCAACTCTACGGCCTTGGCGTGGGCCTACGCGCGCGCCGGACGCCGCGCCGAGGCGCTGGAGGTACTGGGGCGTGTCGACGCGCAAGGGCAGATGCTTAAGGAGCTGGCCATCGTCTACGGCGAGCTGGGCGAACTGGACCGCGCATTCGAGTATCTGGACCGCGCTTACGTGGAAGATCCCGGCAGCCTGACATATCTCAACGCTGATCCTACGGCCGAGGCCCTCAAGGCCGACCCGCGGTTTGCGCAGCTGCAGGCG
>JBDHAS010000343.1:0-4614 GCA_039588015.1 Gemmatimonadota bacterium
ACGGCGAGCGGCTGGTCGGTCCGCTCGAGGATCGCGACCGCCTTCTTGCCTTTCAGCAGCTTCACGATCAGATCCGCCGGGAACGGCCGGAACATCGTCAGGTTCAGAACGCCGACTTTCAGACCGCGAGTCTCGCGCAGGTAATCGGCGACGGCCTCGGCGTTCCAGACCACCGAGCCCTGGCCCACGATCACGTATTCGGCGTCGTCGAGCCTGTATCCCGATGCACGGTTGTATCGGCGGCCGGTCAGCTGATAGAACTCATCCATCGCCTGATCGGTCAGCTCCTGGATGTGATCGAAGAAGAAGGGCCGCTGAGCGGCGACGCCCTGGGCGTAGCTATCCTGATTCTGGACCACGCCGATCATCGCCGGATAGTCGAGATCGAACATCTCGGGAATCCGCCGTCGCGTCTCGCCGAACACCATCCGCTGAGCCGGGGTCACCGACTCGATGATATCGGAAGGATCTCCCAGGTACTCTTTGATCAGCTCGCGCTCTGCCAGCATCATCGACTCGATGACGTGGCTGGTCAGGAAGCCGTCCTGAGCGCAGGCCCCCGGGTTCAGCGTCAACTCTGCGATACGATGCGAGATCAGGTTGAGGTCCGCGACCTCCTGGACGTTCTTTCCGAACACCAGGAAGAAGCCGGTGTCATCTATGCAATGGTAGTCATCATGGCCGGCATGCACGTTCAGCGCGTGCTTCGTCATGGCGCGGCACGCGATGTTCAGTATGTAGGTCAGCCGCTTGCCGACCGCCGCGTACAGCGACTCGTGCATGTAGGCGATGCCCTGGCCGCTGGAGAAGTTCGTGGCGCGAAGGCCGGTCATGCTCATGCCCGCCGTCACCGCGGCAGCGGCGTGCTCGCCTTCGGGCTCGAAGAAGATCAGCTTGCGACCATGTACGTTCAGCTTGCCGGCGGCCACCGCCGCCGCCCAGCCCTCGCCCATCTGCGTCGAAGGCGTGATCGGATACGCACCCGCACCTTCGCTGCCCGCCGTCTCCATCGCGACGACCGCTTCACTCCCATCATAGGCTGTCCGGATTCCGGGATACTTCGGCGCGTCCTCGGCGAACTGCTGACCTTCGACCCAGACGATCGCACCCGTCGGGCAGCGCTCTATGGCTTTCAGGTCCGCCAATTCGTTCTTCTCGTAGTCGATCACCGCGAGACCATTCTTGATCTCGATCAGCCCCGGCGCGGCATCGGAAACGCACAGCCCGCATCCGGTACAAGCGACCTTGCAGATCTCCTCGGCCTCATCTCCCTCGATCAAGCTCTTGCACTGCACGATCAGCTTCTGCGTGACCGGCATGATCTCGAACAGGTCACGAGGGCACTCATCAACGCAATCACCACAGGCCGTGCAGCGGTCCGGAATCACAACGGGCAGGCTGTAGTGATTCATGTAGATCGCGTCGTAGTCGCAGACCCGCTCGCAATCGGCCAGTCCGAGACACGACCAGGCACAGCCGCTACCGCCCGCGGCGACCGCCGCCGCGGCGCCACACGTCTCCAGCCCGATGTACTCCGCCTGCTTGAGCGAGACGTGGGGACCGCCCGCACACAGCAACCGGGCGACCCGCTTCACCGCCTCGCCGGCATCGACGCCCAGATAGTCGGCGATGTCGACGATGTCTTCAGCGCCCAGCTGGGTGCACGTCGCCGGCGCCACCTTCCCATCGACCAACTCTTCGGCGAAGGCCCGGCAACCGGCCGAGCCGCAAGCGCCACAATTCGAGCCGGGGAGCAGATCGTTCACCGCATCGATGCGCGGATCCTCCCAGACCTTCAGCTTCTTGTTCGCCAGCGCGATCAAGATGGCGAAGGTCAGGGCCACTCCGCCCAGAACCGCCACGGACGTCAAGATCGCGGTCAGGCTCATCCGATCACAGGTCGTTCAGGTCGGCCTGTGAGATCAGCCAGGCCGCCAATTGGTCAACTGGATGATCGGAGATCATCTGCTCGGCGACCGGCTCCTCGTCCTCGGCCGCGGGAGACGCTTCGCCTTTACAACGAGCCAGCGCCTTGAGCTGTTCCAGCTCGTCCGCCTGCTGGCGTATGCTGATACCGCCCAACGCCTTCTTCGGCGCTTCCTGAGGCAGGTAGACGATCTCGAGCCGGTCCCACGGCCCTTCACCTGCCGTCGGGTCGTGGACAAAGCGAGCGGCGCCCTCCGGCACTACGGCGGCGACCGCCGGTCCGTCGAATGCGGCGAAGCGATCGAGACCGGTGTCGTCCGACGTCTGCAGCACGAAGGTAGACGGCGTCAGTAGCCGCACGAGCGGCGCCGGCGACGTTTCGCCTCGGACCACCAGCACGATCTTCAGGTTGCCATCGAGGAACTCGGCCAGTTCGCCGGCACGCAGGTCGGCCCCATCGATCTCGACCGCCAGCGGCGGCGCGACCTGCCGTTCCGCGGTGTTCCAGCCCTCGAACTCGAGCGGCCCAAGCAGCTTGTCGTTCTTGCCCGAGTTCAGGCTCCCGAGCGTGGCCATGCCAGCGACCCGCCCCGCGGCGAAGGCGCGACCGACTTCTGAAAGACGGCCGGACACGGCATCGCCGAGTCGGCCGCCCGGTTTAACGTTGACGCGGAACAGATCGTCACCACCGGAAGCGATTTCGCCCAAGATCTTGTAAGCGCCCTCCACCTTTTCGAGCAGGCCCGGATCGTCCGCCGCCGCATCGCTCAGCAGCGTCGAGAACCTGTCGAAATCGATGCGGCCCGCCGCGAAATTGCCGAGGCCGACGGCCACGGCCTCGCCGCGACGTTCATCGGCGGGCTGATGGCTCGCCAAAAAGCCCCGCACCTCCTCGGCCGTCGTGACCACCGCCGAGCGATATTTCTCGATCGGCCCGGCCAGAGCGCGGAGCGCTGTTTCCATCCGTTCGTCAGACGGCATAACGGTCCAACTCCTCGTTGAGGGTCTTCACCCTCTCTTCCGCCGTGTGCGCGGGCAGCCGGCGGACCTCCTCGTAACGCGGCAGCGACTCGTTCCTGTAGAAGACGCCGATTCGAACTTTATCGAACGGCTCTGCCAGCGCCCGAGCCGCGTTCAGGTCTTTGGGGTCGTGGTAAAGCGTGTGCGTGTAGATCTTCTCCAGATCCTTGACCCATACCCCGTCGTCATGGATCAGCAGCTCGACGAGATCGGGCGTCTTCACCGCCGCGTCGTAGATCGACTCGGTGTAGACAGGACAGCGCTGCAGGATCCGCACGAAGGCGAAGCCCTTGTGGTGGTAGGCCGCCTTCAGAGTCTCGTACAGGTGCGACGGGATCCACTCCGCCGTCTGCGCGACGAAGGACGCGTTGGTCACCCCTAGCGTCGTCGTCAGCGGATTCAGCGGCCGTAGGTAGCTGCCATGCGGCTGCGTGTTGCTCGGGAACTGGACCGGCGTCGTCGGCGACGTCTGCCCTTTCGTCAACCCGTACATGTTGTTGTCGAGCAGCAGCACCACCATGTCGACGTTATAACGGACCGCATGGATCCAATGGCCGGCGCCGATCGAGCAACAGTCGCCGTCGCCCATCACCGCGAAGACGTCTAGCTCGGGCCGCTCCAGCTTGATCCCCGTCGCCACCGGCAGCGCACGACCGTGCAGGCCGTGGAAGCCATAGGTCGTCAGGTAGTGCGGAAACCGGCTGGAGCAGCCGATCCCCGACACGAACACCGTCTCTTCGGGCTTGAGCTGTTCCTCCGTGAGCAGGCGCTGCACTGATGTGAGGATGCTGTGATCCCCGCATCCGGGGCACCAGCGCGGCAAGGCGCCCTCGTAGTCATCCATCTCGAAATGGCGTTCATCTATTACGCCGCAGCTCAGCAGCGATTGTCCGTAGTGCGTCATACACCCACCCCCACGGCTAGTCTTCCTTTGACTGCCTTCAGAATGTTGCCGGGCCGCAGCGGCTGACCGGGCACCCGGCTCCAGCAATCGATGTCCACAAGCGTGTGCGAGCGCAGCAGCGTGGCGAGCTGGCTGCGGCGCCGGTTCTCATCCGTGATGTAAGGATCGTCGGGTTCGTCGCTGTAGTTGATTTCGACCGTCATCACCCGGTCGAAGCGGCTGAAGATCTCCTTCAGGCCCGGCTGCAGCGGCGACAGGAACGTGAGGTGACAGGACGAGACCGAGAGCCCCTCGGCCCGCGCCCGATCCACCGCCTCCTCGATCGCACTCTTCGTGCTACCCCAGCCGACCACCAGCAGTTCGGCTGAATCGGCGCCGTGAACCTCGGGAGGCTGCAGCGTCGACTGCAGCACCGCGATCTTGCGGCTCCGCATCTGGCAGCCGAGCTCATGGCTCTCGGGGTCGTAGGCGACCTTGCTCCACTCGTTGTGGGCGAGGCCCGTCGCCGTGTGCTCGCCGCCAGGCTGGCCGGGCACGTGCCGCTCCGACAGACCGGTACGCGGATCCCAATCGTAGGGCGCCTTGTCGGGCGGAACAGGCGTCAGGTTGATCGGCGCCTGCTGCCAGCGTGGGTCGAGCTGCGGCCGCGGATACGGCTGCACGCCCGTCGCCAGGTTCGCGTCGGTCAGCACGATCACCACCGTGCGGAACGCCTCGGCGATCCGCCGCGCCGTGACCATGACGTGGAAGCACTCCTCGATCGT
>JBDHAS010000344.1:0-3712 GCA_039588015.1 Gemmatimonadota bacterium
GGAACCGATGCCGAGTTGGCCCATCATAGTTGGCGTCCCGGCAGTAGACGTCGTTTGCGATGGTCACGCCACAGGCCCATCTGTCTGGTATGGGGCTCAATATGCCACGCCGAGCGATGTGATTGCAAGTATAGCTAGGGGATATGCTGAGCTTGTCTTCGGGCATTGGCTCGAGAGGATTCCCATAGTCACGCACGCGGCGGGTTGAGCGAGGTTGGGTGGATCTCGCACACCGAATACCGAACGGCTAGAGGCCTTGTGCTGGACTACTCGCAGGTTCAGGATATAGGCAGTCTGAGCCGGGGTGGCGGAATGGCAGACGCAAGGGACTTAAAATCCCTGGCCCCTCGGGGCGTGCGGGTTCGAGTCCCGCCCCCGGCATGCTGACAACTTCGCAACGGAATGCTGTACTCGTACATCCTGTCTGGAGGTGTTGGGTAGCGAGGCCGTGGGCTGAGCTGCATTATAGAGCGTTCCCCAGTAACCGTCCCTCGTGAAAGGAGCCCCATCATGCGTAGGACCCTCGGGATCGTCGCCGTTTTCGCGGTTCTCGCCACCGTCACCATCGCGTGGCGGGTCTACACGCCCAATACCTCGTCCGTACTCCAAGGGGCCTGGGTCGTCACGAGCTGGGAATGGGAAGGTGAGATGGTTCCGGAGCCCCAGCCCGGCCTGATCGTGTTTACCAGCACCCATTACAGCATGATGTTCGTCAACGGGGCGGAGCCGCGTGATCGATATCCCGGCGAGGAAATCACGGACGCTGAGATGGTTGGAGCATATCGGACGTTCACGGCCAACTCCGGTCGCTACGAAGTGAACGGAAACGAGTTCACCACTCGCGCCTATGTCGCAAAGGACCCGAACTACATGGGCGACTGGCCCGAGAACGCGAACACCTACACGTTCCGCGTTGAGGGCGAGACCCTCTACCTGAATTGGCCGAGCGATTGGCCATATGCCATAAAGGGCACGTTCCGCAAAGTCGAGGGCGAAGCGGCTCCTTTTTGACATCCCGTCTAGGGGATACGCGGGCATGGTGATCCTGCTGGCTGTCGCCACTTGCTGAGCTAACAGTTTCGCCCAGCTTTTCTTTGGCCCCTGTTTGACCCATGCGGCGCCGTTCTTTGGTAGCTGCCCCGACGTGGGTAGGTGGGACTCTACGCATGGACGTAGAGCCACAGTGCGGTTCTTGCCAGCGGAGGCTGAGCTATCAGATGATGGTGGCTATGCACTCGATCTCGCCCGTCGCCTCCCCCTGGGATTGAGAGTGCTGCGTATAGCTACGCAGGATTGGGCCGGACAGAGGATGCGATACGTGAAGCTGAGCGTGCGGTAGAACTGCAGCCGATCTCTGAGGACGCTTTCTTCGGCCCGATCCACACCTTCGCACTGGCTGAGGTCTACGTGATGGTGGGCGAGTACGATGCGGCGATAGACCAGCTAGAGACCATCTTGTCTGTCACGTGCGCTGTCTCACCGCCGTTGCTCCGAGCCGATCCGCTCTGGGACCCCCTCCGCGACGGCCCGCGCTTCCAAGCGCTGCTCGCGAAGTACGAGTAGAAGCCTCCAGCGCCTGCTGCGGGATCGCCGCCGCTTCAGCCGACCTGAGCCAGCAGCTCGCCGAGCTCGGAGGCCGAAGCGGGCCGATCGTCCGGGCTCTTGCTGAGCAGCCGCACGATGAGTGCCGACAGTTCGGGTGGTACCTCTGGGTTCACCTGGTCGGGCGGTGTGGGATCCTCGTTGAGCTGTTTCGCGATCAACGCGATCGAAGAGCCGCCCTCGAACGGTAGTTTGCCGGTGAGGCACTCGTAGAGCACGACTCCCACGGCATACAGATCGCTGCGTTCCTCGGCCGTCTCATCCAGGAGTTGTTCGGGCGCCATGTAGGCCGGTGTGCCCACCACCAGGCCTGCCTCGGTGAAGTTGCCGCTACGCTCGGTCAAACAAGCGACGCCGAAGTCGAGCACCTTGAGGTTGCCGTCCTTGTCGAGCAGCAGGTTCTGCGGTTTGATGTCGCGGTGGATCACGCCTTGTTCGTGGGCGACCTCCAGCGAACGCGCCAGCTGAGTGGCAATGGCGAGCGTCGAAGACACCGCCAGGCTACCACGCTTGGCCAGAAGTTGACGGGCTGTGACTCCCTCGACGTACTCCATGGTGAGGTAATAGATGCCGTCCCATTTGCCGAAGTCGTGAGTACGAACGACCGAGGGATGAGAGATCAGGCGGGCCAGGCGGATTTCACTCTTGAACCGGTCGATCATCCGCTCGTCGTCGCTGATAAGGTCGGAATGGAGCGTCTTGATCGCGATCTCGTCATCGAGCTCGCGGTCGCGTGCTTTGTAGACCATTCCCATCCCACCGCCGTCGATCACATCCAGGATGTCGTAGCGTTCGGCGAACAGTCCCCCTACGTCGAGCTCGGCATCCCGGGAAGAGACCGCCTGTCGCGGCGCCTCGTGGGTCTCCTCAACGACCTTGCGCAGGTCATCGACCTGCTGCCGCAATCGCTCCTCACGCGCCTTGACTTCGTCGGCCATCTTGTCGAACACGCGCGCCAGGCGACCCAACTCGTCATCGCGGTGAGCGATCTCGGATAGCGAGCCCGCCTCGTAGGTCCCCGATTCGACCGCCGATGCCGCGGCGATCACGCTGTTGACCTTCTCGAGGTATTCCTTCTCGACGTCCCTGAGACGCTTCTTCTCCAGCGAGGCGCTGATGCGCGCCTTGAGAAGGACGGGATCGAACGGCTTGGGCAAGTAGTCCTCGGCGCCGTCCTCGATACAGCGTACGATGCTGCCGAGATCGTCGAGGGCCGAAATCATGATGACGGGTATGTCTCGGGTCTGTGGATTGGCCTTGACCTTCTGAAGCACCTCGTAACCGTCCACCTCGGGCATCATGACATCGAGCAGCACGAGGTCGAACGGCCGGGCGGCAAGCATCGCCAGAGCCCGGCTGCCGTTCTCCGCGCACTCGACGGCATAGCCCTGACGGATGAGCCGCCTTTCGAGAATCGCTCGGTTGTCTTCGTTATCGTCGACGACCAGAACGCGCGCCTGGCTTCCTGTCGCCTCTACCTCGGCTGCCTCGCTGCTGGGGCTGCCGCCGCCGTTCGCCCCGTCACCGGTCGCCGAAGTTGGCATTCCCGGTTCAATGCCGACCAACTGCTCCGCGGCACCGATGATCCTACGTACGTCGTCTGCGAAACTCTCGTCGGTCGGTGCGCCGCTGTCCAGCAACGACGTCATGATGTTGACGATTCGTCGCTGCGGCTCGCGCAGCGACTCGACCAACTCGATCAGGCTTCTGCGCGGCACCTCGTCCTCGCTGGGCGGAAGGCCGGTGTTGATCAGGTTGAGAACGTCCCGGGCCACGCCCAGTGTGTCTTCGAGTGCGACCTGGTGGTCCGTCCGGTCGGCCTCGACGGCGTCCTCCAAGAGCATCTCGCAGTAGCCGACGATATGGTTGACCGGGGTGCGGAGCTCGTGCCGCAACTCGGAGATCGATTCGGGTGGAAGACTATCGCGTCGTTCGTTCAATCTTCGCTCGCCAGTAGAGCCTCCATCTTGGAGAGGAGGCGCTGCAGCTCGATGGGCTTGGTGTCGTAATCATCGCAACCGGCCTCGAGAGCCTTTTCTCGATCGCCCGCCATCGCGTGTGCAGTAAGCGCGATGATCGGTATCCGCCCTGCATCGGGCACCGCACGCAG
>JBDHAS010000345.1:0-3710 GCA_039588015.1 Gemmatimonadota bacterium
CTGTACTCCAGGGATTTCTATCAGCTCGCTCGCCGACGGTTGAACGACGGTGGCTTGCTGGCTCAGTGGTGGCCCATCGCGACGCAGAACGACGAGGACTCGCAGTCGCTGGTCCGTAGCATGCTGGATGTGTTCCCCCATGTTACGCTGTGGACCACGGAGGTCCACGAGATGATGTTGATTGGATCGATGGAGCCGCTGGAGCTCGACTACAATCGGATCGAAGCACGCCTGCGGGCGCCCCAGCTGCGGCAGTCGCTGAGCGAGGTCGGTATCGAGTCGGCTGCGGATCTGTTGGCCACGTACATCACCGATCGATCCGGACTCGACGTCTATGCCGGCGCGGCGCTTCCCGTGACCGACAATCGACCACGAATCGAGTACGCCGCGTGGGTGCGGCCGGGAGAGATCACTCGCATCCTACCGAAGCTGCTCGGGTTGAGCAGTCCGCTGCCGCTGGTCGCCTCTGACGCAGAAACGGCGCGAATCGAGACCTCGTTCTACCGGCTGCTGGATTTCTACGAGCTCGCCTACCGGGCATACGCGATGGACCGCGATACCTGGCAGTCGCGGGTCAGGCAGTTTGAAGACGACGGAGAACCCAATCCGTACTACGACTGGGTCCTCGCGCGCTAGCGGCACTATGCCGGGCTCACTGCCCATCGAGCTCAGCGGTTCTGGTGGCTCCTCGCTCATGACCGCGAGCCTTCGGCGGCCCTCTGAGCCCGGTGGTGTCACACACGGTGGGAACTCCCCGAGCGCCGCCGCGAACGCCTACTGCGACTGGTTCTGCAGTCGCTGAGGGAGATTATTGTGAGCAGCGAGTCTGCGCCCGATTTGCCTGAAGTACCACGCGCTTTGAGGAGGCACCTTGGCTTGCTCGTTGAGACGCTTCGGGCGGCCCAGGCCGATCACGCGAAAGATCTAGCCGCCACCATAGCCTTCTGGACCTTCTTTTCCATCTTTCCTCTAGTCATCGGGGTTCTCTCGCTGGCCGGATACTTCCTCGAGTCAGCTGCGTTGCAGGCCCGCATCTACGAAATGATGAGCGATCTGCTGCCGGGTAGCGCCCGCTTCGTCCGCAACAGTATCGAGGCCGTGGTGCAGCACCGGGGCACCATGAGCTG
Organism: Gemmatimonadota bacterium; assembly: GCA_039588015.1. GTDB lineage: Bacteria > Gemmatimonadota > Gemmatimonadetes > Palauibacterales > KS3-K002 > JASFMO01. Next base: position 1,128 of record JBDHAS010000345.1, read on the forward strand.
GGTCGGTATCGGCGGCCTGCTCTGGAGCGCGGGCAAGGGTTTTGGAGCCATCACCCGTGCCGTCAACCGCGCTCTCGGCGCCAAGCGAACCCACTCACCGCTGCTCTCGTACGTACGTCGTTTCCTCATGGCCGTGGCCGTATCGATCCTGATGATCGTGTCAGTGGCCTTCACGTTGGTGGTTGACGTCCTCCTCGAGCCGGCGCTGCTGGCGCGTGTGGGACTCGGACCGGCCGCCATTCCGCGTCTCCCGGCCTGGACCCTGAGTTTCGTCCTGGTGTTCCTGATCTTTGCTCTGATCTTCAAGCTCGCCCCCTACATCGAGGTCCGCTGGCGCCAGGTCTTGCCCGGTGCGCTGCTCGCCGCGGTGCTGTTCGAGCTCGGCAAGGCAGCCTTCGCTTTCTACCTCGACCGCATGGCCAACTTCGAGGCGGTCTATGGCTCGCTGACGTCGATCATCGTTCTGCTGCTGTGGCTCTACGTTTCGGCCCTGATGCTCATTCTCGGTGCGGAGTACAACATCGTACGCACGCTGGCGGGCGCCGCGGTAGCAGATCGTGCCGCCCCCGGTCCTAAATGAGCCTCAAGGGAACGAGCTACTGTTCTTCGGAGATCCAGCCTCGATTCAGAACGCGACGCCGAGATGTTTCGGCAGCACCGAGAACTTGAGCTTCTTCTCCCGGGTAGGCTCGCCGTCGAGGTTGAAGTGCACCTCCTGGTCGGCAACCAGCGTGAACTTGCGGAGCTGTCGGTAGTACAGAATCTGGTTGTCAGGAGCATCCGGGTCCTTCAGCTCCTGCGCCAGTCGCTTCAGCGCGGGCCCCTCGGCGTGGTGGACCACTGCGAGGTCGAGCAGGCCGTCATCGAGCCGGGCCTTGGGCGCGACCTCGAAACCTCCCCCAGCCAGTCGGTTGTTGCCCACTGCCATCACCAACATGTTGCCCTCGAGTGGCTCCTCGCCTGGAACGAGCAGTTGTCCCTCATAGGGCTTCAGTTTGAAGACCTTGATCAAACCCTGAAGGGTGTAGGCGGCCCCACCCAACCTCTCCTTCATCTCGATCGGCGTGGTGGCGGTGATCTCGGCACCGAACCCGCCGCTGGTCACGTTGATGAAGTGGTGAGCGTTCGCGCGGCCGACGTCGATCTTCCGCGCCTTTGCGGTGCAGGCGATCTCGAGACACTTGTTGAGGTTCTTTACCGGCAGACCGCAGCCGTGCGCGAAGTCGTTGGCGGTCCCAAGCGGCAGCACGCCCATGGTCGCGTCCGGCTTCTTCTTTCCCTTTCCGATCAGCGCGTTGGCCACGGCGTTGATCGTGCCGTCTCCACCCCCCGCGATGATGCGTGTTGCTCCATCTGCCAGCGCCTCCCCGACGACTCTGGGCTTGTCTCGCTTGTTCCACGGGATGCGGACGCGGAGTTTGATCCCCTGGCCCCGGACGTATCTGACGGCCTCCTTGACTTCAGGCCTGTTGGCTGACTTGCGATGCAGGACGAGACACACGTCTGCTGCCATGGTAGTACTCCCTGCGTTGTGGAAACGACGGAGACCCAATCCGTACTGCGGCTGGGTCCTTGCATACTCACTACACTACCTCAGGTCACCTCGCGTGCGCGCGCCGTGCCGCTGCTCAACAACAACGCCAAGGGGCGTGTCGACTCGTTGGTCTCCAACACGATCTTCAGCGTTGTGGTAATCGGTATCGAGAGCAGCATCCCCACCGCGCCGAGCAGCCAACCCCACAGGATGAGCGAGAGAAATACCACTACGGTCGAGAGCCCGAGACCCTGCCCCATGATCCGGGGCTCGACGACGTTGCCGATGATACCGTTGATCAGCACGTAGCCGACGGTTACCAGGAGCGCCGCGGTGAGCCCATCGAGCAGCAGCGCCAGCAGCACCGCCGGAACCGCGGCGAGGATCGAGCCGATGTTGGGGATGTAGTTGAGCAGGAAGGCGAGTAGGCCCCACAGGATTGCGAAATCGACTCCCATGACCGTCAGCATGATGGCGACCAGGACCCCGGTGGCAAGGCTGGTGAGCGTCTTGATTCCCAAGTAGCCCCGCACGCTCTTGGCAATGGACAGCCAAGTTCCCTGCGAACCTCCCATGTGGTCGATCTTGGTAACGAAGCTGGGTATTTCGAGCAGCATCAGGATCATCATCAGCATGATCAAGAAGGCGTTGCTGAACAGGTCGGTCACACTGCTGAGAATTGTGCTGGCCAAACTCAGCGAGGTATCGGGTGAGATCTTGTTGACGATGCCCGCCACATCGATGCCGAGCGGTAGGTTCTCCGCTCCCGCGAGCAGCGCTTCGACCTGGGCCGTGAACCGCTGCTGGTATTCAGGGGCTCGCTCCGAGAGTTGCTGCACCGAGGTGCCGATCAAAACGCCGATCACCAGCAGCGCCAGGGCAATTGCCGCAACCACCAACAAGATCGCCGGGATGCGAGGGAGCCCCTTCTTGTCCAGCCACCTCACCGGCGATTCGGCGACGAGGGCAAGGAAGAAGGCCATCAGCGTCGGGACTACGATGGCCTGGGCCTCACGCATGGCGAACAGCGAGGCCAAAACCGCCAGGGT
>JBDHAS010000346.1:0-8352 GCA_039588015.1 Gemmatimonadota bacterium
AGCCAGCACGAGCACCACGACACCAGTGAACAGCGGGCGCTTCGCCAGTGCCCGAAAGGCCAGGCGAAGATCCCGCAGACCGTCGGCCAGCGAGTTCCAGGGCCCGCCCTTCCGCCGGAAATCGTCTTCTTGCCCCTTCGCCCAACGCTTCACTTGTTCCCGGACATGGCCGGGTTCGCTGCGGATGAGCTCATCGACCGCGATGTCGGCTTTGCCAAGCCACTCCTCGACCCAGTCCACCGCCTCTTCTTCGCTGGCTCCCCGGGATAGGGCCTCCTGGTACAGGTCCTCCAAGTGGTCCGCCAACTCCTGAATCGCCCGCTCGTCCCGATGCCCTTTCATCTCGGGGAGCGAGAAGTATTTCCTGAGGTAGCTCTTCCAATCAGGCATGGCTCGCTCCGATCACCAAGTTCACCATGGCCGAGAAGGCCTTCCAATCTTTCCGCTGCCGGGCCAGGACCTCGCGTCCTTTGCGGGTCAGCGTGTAGTAGCAGCGCCTCCGCTCCCCCTTCCTCTCCACCCAGCGTCCCTTGATCCACCCGCGCTCCTCCATCCGGTAGAGGACCGAGTAGAGCGTGGAGACGCGGAACACGAGCTGTCCCGCCGACCGGTGCTCTAGCAGCTTCCCGATCTCGTAGCCGTGCCGGGCTTGACCCTCCAGCACGGCAAGGATCAGCAGCTCCATGCTCCCGCGTTTCAGGTCGGCACTGAACATGTGGCCTCCCGGCTGGGGCCAGAGTGAGGCGAGGTTGGGGACAATCCGTGAAGCGTAGCTTCGTCACGCGATACTTCGCCTCGCGTAGTATAAGACTCCCTACGACCGTCTAAACGGAGCGGTTTCATCGAAGTTTGGGTTGTATTCCTCGCACTCGTGGGAGAAGGATGCCCCTGATGCCGCCGGGTGTCCGGATCCGGCGGTAAGCATCCCACCGCCGAACGGTCCTGGGAGCGGCGCAGTCGCTCGCCTGCTTCCTAACTCTCTTTCCTGTAATGACTTACGCCCCGCGGGACCTCTGGCACGGCCCGTGCCTTCGGCGGACCTCGGAACAGACCGAAGATACGAGGTCGTTATGGTCCGCCCGTTGGGAATCATTTCGGTAACGCGAGACAACCTCGGCTACGCGATTCGTGGACTAGTCAGGTCGCCCGGGCTTACGGCTGCTGTGGTGTTGACGTTGGCGTTGGGGATCGGAGTCAACGCCACCATGTTCGGTATCATCGACCGCCTGCTGTTGAGCGCTCCGGCACAGGTGAGGGATGCGGACCAGGTGCGGCGGCTATACGCGCACATACGCGACCGCGGCAGCGGCCCTTTGATCCACCAGCGTGCCCACGCTTACCTCGATTTCACCGACTGGCAGGAGGCTCGCAGCTTCGCATCGGTTGCGGCATACTGGACCAGCGAGCTCACGCTAGGCCGTAACATGGATGCGGTTCGGCTGAACGCGTGCCTGACTTCGGCGTCGTTCTTCAGGCTGCTGGGCATCGAGCCCGCGATGGGTCGTTTCTTCGACGAGTCCGAGGATCGGCCCGGAGCGGCCACCTTAGCGGTCCTGAGCCACGGTCTTTGGCAGGCCAAGTTCGGCGGCGATCCAACCGTGCTCGGCCGCACGATCGATATCGGTAGGGGCACCTACACCGTCATCGGCATCGCCCCCAGCGGCTTCTCCGGCGTGGACCTGGACCAGGTCGACCTTTGGCTTCCACTGCACGCTTTTTCGATCGAGCGGCAAACCGACCGTTGGAAGCGCACCCGTAACTACTACTGGATCAAAGTCATCGCGCGGCTGGGCGACGGCGCGAGCATCGAAGCGGCCGAGGCCGAAGCGACGCAACTCCATCGCAACGGCCGGCGGGATGATATCGAGCGAGGCAAGTACGACGAGAACGCAAATGTCGTATCGGCCCCGCTGGTGGAAGCGCGTGGGCCGGCCGCGTCCAGAGAGTCCAGAGTCTCGCTCCTGTTGGGTAGCGTTTCGCTCATCGTTCTGCTGATCGCCTGCGCCAACGTGGCGAACCTGCTACTGGCCCGTGGCATGCGGCGCCGGAAGGAGATCGCCGTGCGCCTCGCGTTGGGGATATCGCGAAGCCGACTGACCGGCTTGCTGCTCACCGAGAGCGTCGTCCTCGCGGTTCTGGGGGGAGTGACGGCATTGCTCGTGGCCTCCTGGGGTGCCGACTTCATCCGCCACATCCTGCTGCCGGAGGTGGCGTGGACGGATACGCTGGTAAGCCCACGAATCCTCGGGTTCACCTTCGTGCTGGCCCTGGTCACGGGGATTGTCTCCGGCATCGTGCCCGCGCTTCAGGCCAGCCGACCCAACCTGGCAAACGATCTGAAGGACAGCGCCCGAGCCGGCACCGTCCGGCCATCGCGTACCAGGATCGCTCTGCTCGTCGTCCAGAGCGCGTTGTCGGTGGTGCTGCTGGTCGGGGCCGGACTGTTCGTGCGGAGCCTGCATCGCCTGGAGGGCCTCGATCTTGGCCTCGACCCGCGGGCGGTCGTCTACGCCCGGTTGGAGTTGGAACCCAGGGACCGAACGAAGGAGGAGGAGTACGCGATCTACCAGCGGTCGTTGGAGCGACTCCAAGCGCTGCCGGCGGTCGAGCACGTCGCGGCCAGCGGCGGCCTCCCGTTCTGGGGCGGGTCTCTCGAAGACGTCTTCGTGCCGGGCCTCGACTCGGTTTCGGCACCACCACCCGGTCCGCACATCGACATGGTAACGCCCGGCTATTTCGCGACGCTCGGTATCCCGATTCGCCAGGGACGTGGCTTCAACGAGGCGGATGCAGCCGGCGCGGCGCCCGTCGTCATCGTTAGCGAGTCGATGGCCCGGGGACTGTGGGGGGACGATCCGCTGGACAAATGCCTGCTCATCGCAACGCCCGACGCCCAGTGCACTCGAGTCGTCGGTGTCGTGGCCGACTCACATCGGATGCGGGTAACCGAGACGCGAAAGTGGGTCTTCTACCTGCCCTCCGCCCAACACCCCGAGAACATTCCGTCAGCGATACTGTTGCGGGGGCGGGACAACTCGCGGGCTCTGGCGCCCGCCGTCCGCCGCGAACTGCTCGCCAGCGAGCCGAATATACGCTATGTTGTAGTATATTTTTTACAAGATAGAATAGATCCGCAGCTCCGATCCTACCGGCTGGGCGCTACGATGTTCAGCGTCTTCGGCTTCCTGGCCCTGATCGTCGCCGCGCTGGGGCTGTACAGCGTGCTTGCCTTCAACGTCGCCCAACGGACTCACGAGATCGGCGTGCGCAGCGCGCTGGGCGCGACACGCGGCAGGATCGTCACGCAGATCTTAAAGGAATCGGTCACCCTCGCAGCGATCGGCATCATGCTTGGACTCGTCATCGCCATCGCCGCCGGCGGCGCCCTCACGCCACTGCTCTACGAGATTTCTCCGCGCGACCCGCTCGTCCTGATCGTCGTGACGGCTGCGTTGCTACTAGCGGCGGCCGCCGCGGGGTTAGTACCTGCCTGGCGGGCGGCGCGGATCGATCCCAACGCGGCCCTGCGCGTGGAGTAGCCCGTAACCTCCTGCAGACCCCGCTCACTGCGCCGTGTGACCGACGATTGCCCCCTGACCACCTCGTTGCACATATTTCGGTGTTTCCAATCTCCAGAATGGAAGGGACGAGCCATTTACCCCAAACAGGGGTTTTCGGCCGACTGTGCCTGCCAACGTCTATTGCCATCAGGTTCCCGTGCGTGGAGTACAACTCAACGCGAAGTAACGACGTGCAACCCCAACCGAACGGAGGCAGCATATGACGGCGAAGTACAGTACACCCATGCTGGTGATCGGTGCGTTATTCGTCGTGTGGGGCATCGTTGGCCTGTTCGATATGGGCAACATCCCCTACGCCGGGTACTTGACCGATCCCACCAACACGGTGATTCGAGTCGACGAAGGTAGCCCCGCCGACGCCGCCGGTCTGGCGATGGGGGACCGAATCACGAGCATTAACGGCGTGTCGATCGAAGACACGCCGGCGCTGACCCGCATGCCGCGGGCCGCCATCGGCGAAACGCGCACGCTGGTGGTGGAGCAGACGGAGACGACGACCCTGGCCGCGGAAGCAGCGGCAGCCTCCACCCGCGACGTTGCGATCACCTATGCCGGGCAGCCGACGCGCGATATGGCCCTGGGCTGGGGCGGGTTCATCATCGGCCTCTGCTTCGTAGGGTTCGGGCTGCTGGCATACACGCGGGCTCCAAGCCGGGCGGCCCTGCTGCTGGCGCTTACAGGGCTGTGCCTGGGCATAGCGTTCCTTGGTGGACCCTACATCGCATCATTCGCCGTGAGGACGATCGTCCAGACCGCCGTTCTCTTCCTGATACTGCTTGGCTTCGCCACGCTGCTCCATTGCCTGGCCGAGTTCCCGAAGGCGAAGGCGATCCTGCAGAAGCCGCAGATGATCAAGGTGTTGTACGCCCCGGCCGTGCTGATGGCGCTCTTCTTCCTCTGGCTGATAATCTTCGAACCGCAGGGTACTAGCGGGCTCAACGCCATTACGAACGTGCTGGTTGGCATCTTCGTCGTCGGCTACTTCGGCTTGGCACTCGTTGCCCTGATACACAGCTTCGTGAAGGCGACAACGGAGGAAAGGACGACTTACGGCCTGAACCTCATGCTGGCTGGCCTGATCATAGGGCTGGGCCCGGTGACGATCTCCTCGCTGATCGGTATCTTCGCGCCCAGCGTCGTCCTGCCGGGCGTCGATTTCTACTTCCTGACCATGGTGCTCATACCGATCACGTTGGCCTTGGCCGTGATGCGAACAGCATCTCCAGCCGCACCGACGCCGGCGATGTAGTACCGCAGCAACGATGTGAAAGTGAGCAGGCAGCGGGCGGTAACCCACATCACCGCCCGCTGCCGACGCCCGATGCGAATCGCCAGCATCAGGGTCGCTGGGCCACAGTAGGTAGCCCGCAAGTTAGGTTATTCGAATGAATAGTGCGGACCCATCCCCGCGTATCGAGCAACTCACCTGGGGGCGCGTGCTGGTAGAGACCTACGGACCGTTCAAGGACGTGAAGCTCTATCCGGGTGGCGCGCGGAAGTGGGACTGGGGCGAGACGGGCACCAGTCACGAGCCCGGCATCCAACCGAGCGACGTCAATGAGTTGTTGGCACACGGCGCGATCGTGGTCGTCCTCTCTAAGGGCATGATCGGGCGCCTTCAGGTGTGCCCCGAGACGTTGCAGATGTTAGAGGCAAGCGGCGTCGCCGCGCACGTAGCGCAGACCGTAGAGGCGGTCCGCCTCTACAACGAGTTGTGCGATAGTCACTCGGTGGGCGCGCTGATCCATTCGACGTGCTAATGACGTCGTTACAGGCTTCAGCGGCAGGAACCCAAGCCTGAGAAGTCGAGGCCTTCGCCTACCCATCTGCCAGGATTTCACCACCACGGAGGATCGCCTCGCCGTCGAACCAGACCGAAGGCTCGCGGATGATCGCGTCGAAGTGTGTCTTGGCCTGCACTGTGCCACCCAGGCTGGACGACGTACCGATTCCGATGTGGATCGTGCCGTTCACGCCCTCGTCGTTCAGCATCTCACCTGTGAATTCCTTGCAATCGGGATTCAGTCCGATGGCGAACTGGGCGATGTTGTACACCCAAGGGTCCTGCTGGGCTGCGAGCAAGTCCCGCGAAGGCCGCTTGCTCACTGCCTTCGATGGAGCGGACGAAGCCCTCGTGTATGTCGAAGCGCACCGGCTCGCGCAGCACGCCTACGCCATAGTAGGGGATGCTGCCATCGGCGACGAGCACCCCTTCTGTGGTTCCTTCGAGCGGCGCGATGTTGGCCTCGATGTTGGGCACCGCCGTAAATCCCGGACCGTCCAGAATGCACGCGTGGCTGTTACCCTCGCGCCCTTCGACGCTGAATGCGAGGCTGGTTCCGGCTGGATTGTCGACGCGCACCTCCTTGGCGGCGCTCAGGCGAGCGGCCATTGCGTCGCACAACGGCCGGCGGGCGTGAAAATCGGTAAACAAACCGCCACCACGCATCATCCTTTCCGTGAACGCCGACATGGACACGACCCGCGCGCCGGCCGCGATCGCATCCCGCGTTGCCTGGGTGTGAGACAGAGCCCGGGTTACGGGGAGGAAGACCACGTCTGCCTGACTCATCGCGGCAGCAACGGGCACGGCGGGCTCCTGGTTGTCGATCGCGCGCGGTGGCGCACTCAGAATCGTCGTCTCCGCCCCCGCACTCGTGGCCGCTGCCTCGATGGCCTTGGCGATCGGCAAGCGCTCGTCGTCCGTGACGATCACGACGATCTCGTCGGCGCGGACGCCGGCGCAGGTGCGAACGAGAACCTCCGCGCCCCTCTCCATCAGACGAGAATCTCCTTCCCCCGCTGTACGACGCTGCCGTCCACTTCGATGTTGGGATCCCACATGAGCAGATCGTAGTGAGTCGGAGCTACCACCTTCCCGCCCAAAGTGTGGCTGGTGCCGATTCCGATATGGATCGTTCCCAACACCCCTTCATCATCCAACATCTGGCCTGTCAGACGAGCGTTTGGATTCAGCCCCACTCCAAGTTCGGCGACGTTGAAGCAGTTTCGGTCCGCGTGGGACTCGAGGTCTCTCAGCAGAATCTCGGCTTGCTCGCCCCCCTCGATTCGCTCGATGTAGCCGTCCGAGACCTCACAGACGATCGGCTCCCGTAACACGCCTATGCCCAGGTAGGGTACGCTGGCGTCGGCGATGAGCCTGCCTTCTGCTGTTCCTTCTACCGGAACCACGTTCACCTCGATGTCGGGAACCGGCGCCAGCTCGCCCCGGTCCGGAATGTTGGTGAGGACGTTGGCGCGGCGGCCCTCGATGGAGAACCGCAGGTCCGTTCCCCGGGGTGATCTCGGTGAACGCCTCTCCCACGCGGCGACACACCGCCGCCTGGGCTTCGAAATCGGTTTCGAGCAGGCCCGCCGACGTGAGTATCTCCTCTGTGTATGCCGTCATGAGTATCGCGCGGGCGCCGGCCTCGAGCGCCGCGCGCATCGCGCGAGTGTGCGTGATCGAGATCGACACCGGCGAGTATACCAGCTGAGCTTCCAGCATCGCCGCCGCGACCGGCGACGGCGGTTCCTGACCATCCCGCTCACGCCGGGCCATGTGACACGTGACGACGTCAGCTCCCGCATCCACCAGGTGACGCGTCAACGCGCCAGCGATCTCGACCATCGGCTCGTCGGTCACCACGACGACGCGCTCCCCAGGACGGACCCGGCCGTTTACGTGGACCAACTTGCGCACGCCCTGCTCGAGCAGGCTTTCATTCATAGCGTCCTACTCCGTCCGTGAGAGAAAGAACCTGTCGAACATGCTGTCAAAGGTTATGGCCGTGAAGCCGTCACCCGTGCAGTTGGTGGCGGTTCGGAACATGTCCGGGAGTCCTCCTGCAAGGGCGATCCAGGTCGTGATGAAGTCACTTCGCACGGGATCTTCCAGGCCGAGCATCGACGCGAACAGGGTCGAGCTCCAAAGCGCCGTGCCGATCCCCGCCGGGAGTCCCGGTGCCGCGATCGTGAAGAGGACGATCGCGGGCCAAGCGATAAGCAGGGTCGTCCAGCTCGTAGCGATGCCGAAGATGTAGGTGAGGACGAACGGCGCGTACGCGACATACATGAGCGTGCTGGCGTCCAGATTGAAAACGGCGCCGAACGGAACCACGAAGTCGGCAACTTCGTCGCGCACGCCGTACTTCTTCACGCTCGCCAGGTTCACGGGCAACGTGGCGAGCGAGGAACACGTACCAGCCGCGAAGATCGCAGTGGGAATGTAGTAATCCGTAATGACTCTCCGAGGCGGCCGCCGGGCCAAGTAGCGGATGATCACAAAGACGTAGAACAGCCACCAGGCGAAGCAAAGCAGTACGGTGTAGAGCGTCATGGTGAAATAGTGGCCGATCCCCAGCCGGGCGCCGAACCTGACGCCGAGTGTAATTCCAAACATGAGGATCAGCGGCACCATGACGTAGCCCAGCTTGCCGCCGACACCGGCGATGCCCGTCTCCACCCTCTTCAATGCCGTGTAGAGAGGCTCGATCCAGACCGCGAGGACACCGACCATAACCGCGCCAAGGATCGCCACCAGGGGCAGCGATGCACTCGTATCCTCGCCGAACGCTCGGAACATGTTCACCGCTTCCGACCATGCGCCGGTGGCTTCCGCCGCGAACGGGATGCGAAAGATGAAGGAAGCAACGACCAGCCCGAACAGGCCCGCGACCATGGAGGTGAGCACGTACCAAAGGACAACAGACCCGGCGAAGCGACCGGCCAGTCCACGCTTCACGAGCGTAGCGATGGCCGGGCTCAACGC
>JBDHAS010000347.1:0-7145 GCA_039588015.1 Gemmatimonadota bacterium
GCCGTTCAGGTACGTTTCCAAGAAGTACGGCATCAGGTGGTGGGTCGTGACGGGAAGCCGATCGGGCTGGCCGCCGTCGAGTGCTGTCAGCAGGCGCTCGCGCGAATTCACTCCGCCTGCCCCGCGCTCCGCTCGATGTACTCGGGATCGATGTACGGCTCATTACCCCGATGCGCCGACATGAGCCCCATCCGTTTCTCCACCATCTCCTTCAAATTTCTTCCATACATCAAAGCGGACTCACCGAGATCGGTGGTGGCCATGAACTCGACATCCGAGTCGAGCAGCGCTAACAGCCGCTCGCTGTTCTCCAGCTCCTTCGAGATCATGTCATCGAGCACCGCTCGGCACTCGCTTCGTTCCGATTCGGTGGTTGCCTGCATGTATCCGCAGGCGCCGACCACCCAAGCGGCGACGCTCCGTTGGGTCATGAGCCAACATCGCAGCGCCGATAGCCGAACGAACTGATCCTCGATCACGTTGCCAGAACCGAGCATTTCTGACGCTCGAGCCCTCGCGCCGTCGAGAAACTCGAGCGCTGCGTCGAGCGGATCCCACACGTTCGCGTCCATTCGCGCCAGCGCCGTCCGGCAATCCGGGACCGTCGTTAGCTGAAACAGCACGTCTCGGCTGAGATCGACATTGTTGGGGTTATGTGGCGTCGTGCACATGAAGTTCTGGTAATAGGCCCGTTCCGCTGCGGGAATGGCTTCGATGTTCGGAACTAGCGGCCGCGCCCACAGCCGATACCAGACCGAGCCGAAGGTCGAGTAGAGCGGCGAAACATGCGGGAAAGCCTCGATCGCCTCCTCGGCTAGACCCCAAGCTCGGAGCAGTATGTTGTCGAGGCCTTCGCCCGCCCATCGCCGTGCCAGCTTCTCGAGCGTTGTGGAGAGATCCATTCGCGGATCGAACTGGAAGTGGCGGAAGATCTCGTGATTCACGTTGAACGGAACCAACTCCGGCGGGCCGGTTCCGTTCAGATGTGCCACGTGCGTGACGCCGCTCTCGTGCAGCAGCTTCAATCGCTGGAACGTCAGCGAGGGATAGGGCACGCCGATCAGTGGAGCGAACAGACTGTTGGGTCCGGCCGCCATGTAGAAGTGCGCGCGCGACGATCGCTCTTCCAACTCGGTTGCCAGCCGCCGTTCATCCGGCGCGAAGGATTGCTGGTGGATCGACCCGGCGACGAACGACTTCGAGTCGGGATAGCGTGCGTGCGCATACGGCATCTCCCACCCCTTTGCGACCAACGAGGCCGTCTCGACCTCGAGGCCATCACCCAAACCGTTCCAGATCACGTCATGCTCGCCGTAGAACGACTCGAGCCGGGTCACCACCCTGAAGTCCGGATTCGTCTCCCTTGCGGCATTGCGCAACACCTCGAAGAAACGGAGCGCGTTGTCACCCGCGGCCTGTGCGATCGCGCTCTCGTCCTTCCACTCGCGGATCAGGTACGCGCCGCCGTTCCGCCCCACGTAGAGCGACTGGGTGTGCTCGAAGCCCGCACCGCTGTCGTTGGTCCAGATGGAGAGGAAGCCCAGTTCGGGCACCTCCTTCATCAGCCTCCGCACCATCTCGGCGTAATGCTCTCTGACCAGCGGGTGAGCGATGGTCATGTTGTAGCGCGGCTTGAAGCTGCGGAACGGATGGTCGACGCGCGCGCCGCGCAGCATGGGATAGCGCTGGAAGAACTCTTCCGGCACCGAGCGCGGCTCGAAGCAGAGCAACCCGGGCACCATCCCGTATTCGCGAGCCAGCTCCGCGTTGCGCTTCAGGTACTCGAGGTTGGCTGACAGATAGTCGTCGGGATAGAGCCCGCGGTTCAGCTCGCTCGACACAAACTGGTCCAGCGCCGGGCAATAACCATAGAACATCGGGTAGGCTTCGCCCGGCGGTCCGCTCTCCAGCGCGGAGGGAAACGCCAGACCGTTCACCTCGAGGTGCGTGAAGGCGGACTCGGCCAGGCGGCGAACGTAGGTCTCCCTGTTCAGCCCTCGCTGGATGCGGCCTTCCTGGTTGAGGAAGTAGTCGTAAGTCGAGCGGAGCCATCTAAAGGCAGTCTCGAAGACCCTTCCTTCCTCGACCGACGTGATCGGGTCGTCCGCCAGGTCCCGCAACAGGTGCGTGACGAACGAGAACAGGCTGCGCGCCGGGCTCGCCTCCAGGAACCCGGCCCCATCGCGCCGCAGACGGATGAAGGCTCTGTTCAAGCCAGCGTCGTCGCTCACTGCGCCGGGGCTCGCCAGGAGGTGAAAGACGCCCGGCTCCGGCTGAAGCGGCTGGCTGCCGCCGCCTACTTCCACGGCGCCGCCGCACGCCTGCGCCAACTCCCTCGCGGCAGTGTGAAATACCTTCGGCGCCACGCCATCGACACAGATGGACTTCACCTGGGACAGGGCTTCGGCAATCGTCATATCGTGCGGCATAGTGGGTGACCCTCAGAGATCACAGGAAGTCGATCTCGATCTTCAAATCGCTCTTGACGTGAGCAGCGAAATCGACGTACCGGCTCTCCCTCACCTTCGTGGATTCGTACGCCGATTCGGCACCGCCGACCCGCACCACGCGCGGCGCGGCGCCCTCAGGAAGCAGAACGTGGAATTGCACATCGGCCGCGTCGACCACCGTGACCATCTCGATCCCTTTGGGGCCGATGCGATAGCTATAGCGGAATCCCGAGCCGGAGCAGGCGTAGGACGTCTGCACCTCGGCTTCTTCCACTCCGGCGGCCGGCCAGCGCGGCGACAACCGAACCCTGTCGAAGCATCTGCCCACATCTTCGACGCCGGCAAGCCCGCCGACTAGCGCATAGAGCATCGCGCTGGAACCCCAGCCGTCGGTGGGCTCGGCCTCCGGGCTGGTGCTGGTCTCGACGCTGGCCGGCGTGCCGTCGGGGAAGTACCAGAGGTAACTCTCGCCCTTCTCCGCGATCAGTGCGTGGTAGCGCTTCAAGATGTCGACGCCGTACTCCTCGAAGCCGTGGTCGAACGCCGCTTTGGCAAGTTCGCCGCCGACCAGCGGCATGATGCCCCCGTTCACGTAGGCTCCGGCAACGAGTTTCTCGTCGCCAAATACGCCGTCGGGGAATGGCGGGTCGATGGAGAACCACTCGGCGAACGCGTCGGTCTCCGAGCGGCGGCGCCGATACTCCTCGATGATCGAGACCGCCTGCTCGTGCGTCGCTGCGCCACGGTTGATGTCCATCGGGTTGCTCAGGCTGAGCTGTGCCGACTCGTCCACCCCAGGAATATCGACAGGTCCTAGGCTCACGAAGTGCGTGTAGAAGCGACCGTTCCAACAAACGGCGTTCAGGTTCTCCCGCAGTGCGCGCGCCTTTTTTCGCCAGTACTCGGCGCGTCCTGCATCGCCGAAGCGATCGTAAAGAATGGCCATGAGATGGAACGCCTCGTAATAGCCGCTGTTGTCGCCGTGCATGATGCCCCAGAACGTGTTCTCATCGATCTGGAACTGAAGCCAGTCGTGTGCACCGGCGGAGTATCCAGCACATAGCTCAGCGCCTTCTCCATCCGAGGCAACAGCCGGCGCAACCAATCGTCTTCGCCGCAGGCCTGCCAGGTCAGGTAGGCGGCTTTGACGAACCGGTACTCCACGTCGGCCTCGACGGGGACGCGCACGTACTTAGTCCAGTTCTCCTTCTCGCTGGGAAGCTTCTCGGGAAAGGTGGACACGTAATCGAAGATCCGACCGCTGGCCGACTGCGTCTCGCCGAAATGCTCGACCGCGCTGGTTACATCGGAAAGGAAGTAACGACCGGTCCGCAGCATGTCGCTGTGGTCCCGGATCCAGAGCGATTTCGCGTCGGGCGAGCGGAATCCCCTGACCGTCTTGCCGTCGATGGACATCTCCAGCACGTCGGCGGCGAGAAATGAACCGACCAGCGGCACGAGCTCATCGATCGCCCCGACGCCGGTCTTGACCCACGTTCCGGGCGTCATTCAATCGCCTGCCAGGCCACAGTAGTCCACTGCCGTCTGCGCGAGAATGCCGGCAAGCTGAACCACCGACTCGATCTCGACCCACTCCTCGCTCGAGTGGATTCCCGCCCCTCGCGGCCCGATGATGACCGTCTCCGTCCCCTGCTCTCCGATCAGGGCCGAATCCTCCCACCATGAATGCCCTATGAACGCAGGCTCTCTACCCAACGCTTCCTTTACCGATGCGGTCAATACCCGCACGATCTCCGCGTCAGGAGATATCTCGTAGGGCTCGCGACCCAGGACTGGCCGTACCGTGGCCCGGAACTGCGGATCCCGGTCGCGGATCCCGGCGAGTATGGTCTCCACTTCCTCGAGCGCGTCTTCCGCGGTCTCGCCGGGCACCGTCCGCCGTTCGACGTTCATCTTGCAGCGTGCCGAATAGATGAACATTTGGTCACCACCTCTCAGGAGTGGCGCATGCAACGAAGGACTTCCGACCAGAGGATGTGCTGGACTGCTCCGCAGAGCGTCCGAGAGCTTTGCCAATTCGGCGAGGACTTGCCCCATGTGCATGTTCGCGTCGATACCGTCCTCGGGACAGCCCCCATGCGCCGCACGCCCAACAGTTTCGAGCTCGAACACCCAGAAGCCCTTGTGCGCCAGACAGACATCGAGATCGGTAGGTTCGGCGACGATCGCCGCGTCGGTTTTCACGTGACGAACAACATGCTCGGTTCCAATGCTGCCGTATTCCTCGTCGGCGACGAACGTCACGATCAGGTCGCCTTTTAGACGCAGCCCGGACTTCTGTAGCGCCTTTATGGCGGCCAGGATGGCGGCGATGCTGCCCTTCATGTCCTGTGCGCCGCGTCCGTACACCCGGCCCTCGCGGATCTCGGCCGAGAACGGATCGCTCATGCCTTCCACGCCGACGGTGTCCATGTGGGCGTTTAGCATCAGCGACCGCCCGCGACCTGCGCCCCTTAGAGTGCCGATGACGTTCACGCGGCCCGACTCGAGCTCGTGAAAGCCGGTCGGGACATCAAGCTGACGCAGGGCCCCGGCTATGTAGCGGCCGATTTCG
The DNA here is from genome assembly GCA_039588015.1 of Gemmatimonadota bacterium. Classification (GTDB taxonomy): domain Bacteria; phylum Gemmatimonadota; class Gemmatimonadetes; order Palauibacterales; family KS3-K002; genus JASFMO01. The sequence continues at coordinate 5,026 of JBDHAS010000347.1, forward strand.
GCTTCGCCCGGAGCCCCCGGCACGAGGTCAGGATTCACGGAGTTGATGCGGACCAAGTCGACCAGCGAATCGAGCAGGTAATCCCGATCAATCCGCAGGTTCATACCGTTTGAGACCATTATCGTAGTTCCGCTTCCCCTTCCCAGAATCGCCACTTGCCCGGGCCGAACCCGGTATTCCAATCGTCCGGCTCCAGGGTGAAGGTGCTAGGCGGCGCCGTGAACAGCTCGCGGTCTTCGTAGCGGGCGCCGACCAGGTGCGTGCCCGCCCAATACAGCGAATCGCCGTCACGGCGCGCGAAAAAGAAGCTGGCATCGGTTTCGAACGGTCCGTAGCTCACCTTGCCCGATTCGAACGTGTAGCGCGGTCGCTTGTTGGCCGTAAGGATGTCACGCAACAGATCCGTCTTCGCTGACACGTACACCTCTTCACCGTCCACCTCGAGCACGACACCTATGCCGGCACGATCCTCGGGTGGCTCGATGACCCGGATGGCGTCGATGGGTGAACCGCTCGGGTCGTCGCGCGACACGGGGACGAGCACCGTCACGAAGGTCTCGACCTGACCTTCCATGTAGTGGCTGGCCAGGTTCTGGTAGACCGCCGTGTTGTCCTCGTTGTTGCGAGTGATCTCAAAGCTGCCCGCCTGGCGGATGCCGCCCTGAGGAAACTCGATCCGCAGCGCGGTACTCTGCCTCTGCGGCTGGCCGCGGATGTAGTCCACCGCCGTGACGAAGTAGTCGTCACCTCGCTCCAGCACCGTCGTCGCATGCCACAACGTCGCCAACGTGTAGAAGTCCGTCTCCAAAAACTTCACTATGTCGAAGACGACGAAAACGTTCTCCGTCTTCAGCCAGGCGATCACGCGATCGTGCTGCACGCCGTCACGTCGGTCGGTGATACGCGTGCGACTCACATCGAAGTCGTCGGCCGTCCAGAAATCGATCTTCTCCGTTTGCACCGGCCGATACCCGCCGGAATTGCGCAGGAATTCCCACAGCGACTGCTCGCGACCCAGCTTGCCCGTCCGCCAGACGAGTCGGTTGTGATAGTAATCGGCCCGGTACTCGCCGAAGGGGCCCGAGGGCATGCGCGGACGGTAGCCGGCGTCGTTCAGCAACACCGAGCCGCCGCTCATCATCAGCACGATCGAATTCTCGTCGGAGTGCCCGTGGTGCATCTTCTCTTCTTCGACGGGTATCGTGTGGCGCAAGTAGTCACGCGCCATCAGCGCGTAGGGTCCTTCGTCACGGTAGTTGAGCAGCAGGTAGTTGGCATCGTCGTCCCAGCCGTCGCGGAACACGATCTTTTTCCCGACCAGGTCCTCCATCACTTCCTCGCTGACCGGCGGCGGCGGCGCGGCGGAACCGTCTTCCGACCAGATGTAGGCATCCAGCAAGGTCAGGCCGTTACCGATGCCGATAGGCTCGCCTTCGGCTGGGCGCATGGCGTTGAAGATGCGTCGCGCCGCCCAGCGGTATTCCTCGCGATCGTATTCCGTCGCCGCGCGTTCCAGCAGGGCGACATACTGTGCCCAATTGCCGTGCCAGCGGGCGTCGCCGAAGTCGGGCACCATGCCAGTGGGATCTAGCAGATGCGTGAAGTAGTCGAAGTAGTAGCGCACCGTGGGCAGGTCATAGAACGAGCGGTCCCCCAGCGCGTCCGCGTAGCGCACCAACGAGATCAGCCAGACCGGATGGTAGATCTGGGCGTCCTCCTCCTCCCACTTGCCCCAGCTGTCCGCGGCCAGCACGCGGGCTAGCTTCTCCCAGCGAGCAGCGTCCGGGTGCTCCGGCACGGCCTGCGCGGCGATCAGCAAGCCGTAGGCACGAAGCATGGCGCGGTTGTGCGGGCCCCACTCGGGGAAGAAGAAGACGTAGTTCGCGGCCTCGGCGATGCTGGTCTCCATCCGCTTGCGCTGGGCGGAGGTCAGCGAGGGACTATCCTTGACCGACAGAAACGCCTCGCCGAAGGCGGACAACTCGAAGAAGTTGGTGAGCGTCGGGACACCGTCCCGATAGTCGACGCGGACCCCGTGCATCTCCTCGGGGAAGTACTCCTTGTACTCGTGATGCCTGGCCAGCCAGGAGATGGCCTCGCGGGCGTATCGTTCGTCACCG
>JBDHAS010000348.1:0-7742 GCA_039588015.1 Gemmatimonadota bacterium
CGGGGATCCTGCCGTTTGATTACACCACTGCGCTGGTGGGCCTGGAACACGCCGACGAATTGCTCGAACAAGGCGTTTGCGGCCTCCCGCAACTCGGGATGGTCCTCACGAGTGAGCGCCTCCTTGCCGTACATCAGGCGGTAGTGCGCTGGATTCTCGAGGGCGAAGCGCACATACTCCTCACCCATGCGCCGCAACCGCTCGGCGCTGGTTCGCCGGGCGCCCGCGTCAACGGCTTGCAGGCGATTCTTGAGACGGTCGAATCCAGCCGCGGCAACTGCAACCAGCAGCGCGGTCTTGTCCGCGAAGTGGCGATAAGGTGCAGCCCGCGACACGCCGAGGCGCTGGCCGATCGCCCGCATCGTTACGCTCGCAGTCCCTCCCTCGGCAATCATAGCAGCGGCTTCGGCGAGCAGTGCCGCCCGCAGGTCTCCATGATGATAGGCGCCGTCCTGGTTGGTCATGCCTGAAGATGGCGGAAATTGTTGACAACGTCAACATATAGGGCTATGTTGACATCGTCAACACTTGGCCCTCTTCCCTTGGGGAGACACAGGGAGAAGAGGGCGGGAGCCGTGTCTGTAGGGGGCTTCAACCCACGAGCCTGGGTCAGAAAGAGAGACGAAAAATGGCAAGCATTGAGGAGCTACGGGGCTTTGTCAAAGACGGGCTCGCGCGGGGGCTTTCGCGCGCCGAAATCGAGGACGTTCTCCTTCGCGCCGGCTGGACTGCTGAGCACGTTGGAGGTGCACTCACCGCTTTTGCGGAGATCGAGTTTCCCATTCCCGTCCCACGACCAAGACCGTACCTAACCGCGCGCGAGACGTTCATGTACCTGGTCTTATTCAGCACTCTGTACGTCAGTGCATACAGCTTGGGAACGCTAGTCTTCCAGTTCATCGAGCAAGCGTTTCCGGATCCTGCAGCGTCGGCGATCGCCGCGGAGTTGGTCCGTCGAGAGGTAATGCGTTGGTCAATATCCTCCCTTATTGTGGCGTTTCCAGTGTTTCTGTATGCCTCATCATTGATCAGCCGAGCAATCCGCTCGGACCCCAGTAAGCGGGGCTCGAAGGTCAGGCGGTGGTTGACGTATTTGACGCTCTTTGTGGCCGGCGGCGTGCTCGTCGGAGACTTCACGAGCCTTGTCTACAGCCTTCTCGGCGGTGAAACAACCGTTCGTTTTGTCCTGAAGGTGCTCACGATAGCCGTCATAGCCGGCACAATCTTCGGATACTATCTGTGGGACCTCCGGCTTGAAGAGAAGGAGGCCTCGACATGAAGATGCCAGCCGGGACGCACGTTCTCGTCGGGATCGCAGTCGCGGCCGTTCTTATCGCGGTGGTCAGCGGGCTCATCGTTCTCGGTCCGCCGAACGAGGAGCGTATCCGACGCCTGGACGGTCGGCGAGTCGAAGACCTGCGCGGAATCACGCGCGCGGTGGATCTCTACTGGACCCGGCACGGGGGCCTACCGACTTCTTTGGACGAACTGTCAGGGGAATCGGGGGTGAACATCAACTCTCATGACCCCGGCACCTCCCAGCCCTACGACTACCAAGTCCTGGACGACAAAACGTACGAGCTGTGCGCTCGTTTTCAACGAGATTCACCCGAGCCAACAGTCAGGTCCGCGCAGCCACGCCAGGCCCCATCTACAACCCCCGCTTCTCAGCGTGTGCGTAAGAGCTTCTGGTCCCACGGCGCTGGGCGGCAGTGCTTCCGGCCGGCGGTCGAGCAAGTTCTCCCGTGATCAGTGTGGCGGTAGACGGTATCTAGCCGTCTACCGTCGACGGTCGCACCGCCACCGAAACTAAAGGGTCGGATTAAGTAGATAAGGCACAGTCAGGCGACATTCGCTGCGCCCGACCGGGCCATGGCGACAACCCGCAAGCCCATGCGGGCCTCGGAGGGCCGATCTGGCAACCCGGTCGTAATCGGCTAGCAGGTCATACCACAGTAAGTCGAGACTATCGACCGACTCGCGCGTGCAGCCCCTCGACGCTGTCCGGCGAAGTCTCGGCTGCCCATGCGCCGTACCTCTCGCGGCCGCGACGCAGCCGCTAGCTGTTGATCTTGATCTGATCCTAGGCCCAGGCCGGCGTCGCGAGAAGCAACGTGAGAGCATAGGCAAAGAGAAGGTGCCCGCGCGCTGGGAATTTAGTGAGCCGCGTCGCTGTCTTCATCGCTAGTTCCTTAAGATCGTTGACATGGTAACGCCACTGAACCTGGGACTGTCGTGCGACTCTCTACCAGAACCACGGTACCGTCCTGAGATCCTCAGCCGTGTGCTGGTAGAGATAGCCCCTCGGCCGGTAGAACTCTTCCGTACATCGACAGTAAGGCTCCTCGAGGAAGCTCTCGACATACTCGCGCACGTCGTAGCTCAAGAACGCGCGCTGGTGTCCGTACACGTTCAGTGACTCACCCGATTCTAGGAGCTGACTATAGAAGGCGAGTGCTTTGTCTCGCTCACCGCGATAGTCGTAGAGGTTTGCCAAGCTGAACATCGCCTTCGCTCGTACACTCGAAAGCGGGGGCCATAGCCATATGCTGTTAATCGGAAAGGGAAACGCGAAGTTAGGATTAAGCTCCGTCAGTTCTTGTAGTACCCTCTCTGCCGTCCGGTCGTTTCCCATCCACCAGTCCCAACGAGCCTGAAAGTACCTAGTCACAGCGGAATCCGGCGCCTCGCTGAGAGCTGTTTGGAGCAGATCGTGCGTTCTTCGCCAGTCGTGCCATTGCCTGTTCCATTCCATGTCGATCCCGTCCAGGTGCCGTGACAGGAGCCAGTAGACGTCGCTCAGTGTAACCTCGACCTCCAGGTCGCTGAGGGGCAGAAGCTCCACTGCATCGACCCATTCAATCCCAGGCTTGTCTGCGAGCACTTTCCGCAGCCCCGGCAGGTGCCCACCTCCAATCACGACGGCCAGCCTCCGCACGTGCTCCACCTGGGCGACGGCCAAGATATTATCAGCGATGTGGCCATCGCGCGTCTCCAATGCCTCCCGCCAGCTAGCTTGCCTGCGTTCGAGCCCTTTCAGGAACTGTACGATATCCGAGGTATGCATGTAGAGAACATCTTGCCGGATATCTGAGTAGACGATCGAAGCCATCTGGCGACTGTGGGCGTCCGCAGCTCGCGCTAACCGGTTTCTGGTTTCCACGTCTCGGGCAAGGACCTTTTCGGAGAGCGCTGACCGTCCTGAGGAATCGGGCTCAAACTGCGATAGTGTCTGTTCCTGCCAGTCTATTCCGTATGCAGGAATGCCGTTATCCCTAGCCCAGTCCATGGCTACGTACATCTCAACCCCGAAAGGATGAACGAGCTTCTGCTGCTCGAGCCAGTCGCGAGGAGCCTCGACACCCACGGCGTCAGGCTGATACTTCCGGAGGAGGGCACGCACGTGGTGGGGTCCGTAGTGCGGGTAGACGAGGTGGTTTTGATGCAGCGCAGCGATGACCATGACCTGCGTCACTGGTGTGGAATCTTGAGTCTGTACTGCCCCTGTAGCCGACGCGGGATACAGCAGAACTGGCAACAGCGCTGCCCCAATGACCCAACTCTTAGATGTCAGTCGTGGACAACTCGGCAGGTGGGCCAGAAAAAGTTCCTGGGTCATGTGCACCTCCGCGTTTGTCGACCGCACGCTGGCGCAGCGAGGGCGAAGAACCAGCAAAAGCTCACGCGCACTTGATGAGAAGGCCATCCCGGCCTGATCGGCACAACGGGCACTCTTGGCACTATTTCTAGCACTGCGGCTGTAGGCGCCTGGTAGGTCGGTCGTTAGGAGTCGGGCCTGTCGACCGGCTCACGTCACTCGCGCCGCAGCGCATCCACGGGATCCACCCGCGTCGCTCGGCGCGCCGGGATGTAGCTCGCCGCCAAGGCTGCGCTCGTCAGCAATACGACCACAGCAATCAAAGTCCCCAGGTCGGTGGGACTGATCTCGAACAGAAACCTCTCGAGCACCTGGACGGCCGCCAGTGATACGACCAGCCCGATTGCCAGGCCGGTCGCCAACTGCGCCATGCCCCTCTTCAGCACGCCACGCACGACATCGCTACCTGCCGCACCCAGGGCCATACGGATTCCGATCTCGTTGGTGCGTCGCGCAACCGCGTACGCCAACACACCGAATATGCCGACCACAGCCAATACCGTCGCCAGCGCGGCGAGCGAGCCGATGAGGATCGTTCGGAAGCGTGGACCCGCGACCGACCGGCTGATCAGGCGATCGAGCGTGCTCAACTCGATGATGGGCAGGTCCGGGTCCATGGCCTTCACGACTTCCCGAGCCGCCGCCATCACCCCAGACGGATCGATCGACGTCTTGAGCACAACCGTCCGATTGGAACTCACGAACTGTCCATCACCATCGATCTGCCAGGTCATTCCTTGACGGAAGGGCAGATACATCTTGGCCTGTTGCTCTACATCCAGTCCTTCGTGGCGCACGTCGCCTGCCACACCGACAACGGTGAGCCACGGCCAATCGCCCTCGACGCCAACGACATCATCGAACACTGCATCGCCACCCTCTTTGATTCTCCGACCGACGGCCTCCTCATCGGGCCAATAGGTACGAGCCATCGCCTGGCTCACGATGGCCACCGGCGTGTCGCTGTACTTGTCCTGGGGTGTGAACGCACGACCGGCAACCAGCGGAATGCTCATCACCCGAAAGTACGAAGCGCTGACGTTAGCGCGCTCGACGTTCGTCTCCACCAACCCTGCCCGTGCCTCCACGGTCGTGATATTGCGTGTTGTTCCTCCTGAGAACGGCATCTGTGTCGCAGCGGCGACTGCCTGCACACCGGGGATTGATTCCAACCGCTCGTACAGTTCTTGATAGAACGCCCGCACACGATCGTCCGACGTGTATCGCGCCGCGCTCAGTTCGAGACGCAGCGTGATCACGTTCCCAGACACGAACCCCCGCTCGACCGACGTAAGATGTAAGAGACTCCTCGTGAGCAATCCGGCACCGACCAGCAAGACGAACGTGAGCGCGATCTCCGAAACGAGCAGCACACCCTGCGTACGGTTTCTGTGCCTGCCACCGACGAAGCCCCGGCTCGAGTCGTTCAGCACCGTAGTCAGCTGCGTCCGCACCGCTGTCAAAGCCGGCAGCGTTCCGACTAGCACCCCGGTGAGCACGGAAAGGACCGCGGAGAACGCCAGCACTCGAATATCCAGCGCGATATCCGCAAGGCGGGGGGTTCCGGCAGGAAGCAGCGCGACGAATGGCTCGATGCTCCACACGGCGAGCCACAGGCCGAACCCACCACCCACGACAGAAAGAGCCACGCTCTCCGTCAGCAATTGCCCCAGCAAGCGCCCGCGACGTGCGCCGAGCGCCGAGCGGACCGCGAGTTCTTTGCGACGCTCCGTTGCTGTAACGAGCAGGAGGTTGGCGATGTTCGCGCAGGCGATGAGCAGAACGACACCTACCGCGCCGAGCAGAAGCAGCAGCGCCGGCCGCGCATCGCCGACAACGTCCTCCTTGCGCGAGACCAAGCGGACGCCGTAGTCGTAGGTTGAGGGGTGCGCCTCGGACATCCGAACTGCCAGGACTTCCATCTCGGTCTGGGCCCGCTTCAGAGAGATGCCTGGCTTGAGTCGGGCGATGCCCCACGCGAACTGATTGAACCGGTGGCGCTGGCGATCCGAATCGCTGAACGTCGTCCACATTTCACCGGCCGCCGGGAAGTAGAAACCCTCGGGCATCACGCCGACGATCGTGTACCGACTCTCGTCGAGCACCATCGTTCTGCCGACGACGGCCGAGTCTGCGCCAAAACGCCGCTGCCACAAACCGTGGCTCAGGACGACCATCCGTGGTCCGCCGACCCGGTCTTCTTCTCGATTAAATGCGCGGCCGAGCATCGGCCGCACGCCGAGGGCATCGAAAACGCCAAACGTGACCCGAGTCCCCGTGATCTGCTCGGCCCGATCGCCGCCGGTCGCGGTGTACGTCGCGCCGGCGAAGATCCCGATGCTCTCAAAGACCCGATTCAACTCGAGCCAATCTTCGTACACCGGAAATGAGACCCACATCCTGTTCCAGTAGGCTTGCAGCCTGGGGGCGGGTGGCGTCTCGCGCCATTCGGGAATCGTCTGCCAAACGTTGACCAGACGCTCTGATTCGGGATACGGAAGAGGGCTCAGCAGAACGCCGTTCACCACGCTGAAGATGACCGTGCTGCCACCTATCCCCAGAGCGAAGACCAGGAGTACGACTAACAACAATGCCGGTCTGCGCATCCACGAGCGTAGGTGATGATTGCTCTTGCCGTCGGCCGGCGTTCCGGTTTCCCCAGGAACGGATCGCCACGTCACCGACGCAGCGATGGCTGAGCAATTGGCGTGCCTCTCTACTGTCGTGTGTATGTCGTTACGATAACATCACTTACGAGGCTTGCAGCGCCTGAATCGAAGGGACTCGTGCGCGGGCATGGGACTGAGATGTCCGATTCCGCAACAGCTTTCGAGCAGACCGTCGAGCAACGGCTCAGAACCTCAATCCCTCCCATCATCTCACCTGCAGTCAGGCTCCCACCTCCAATCGGAGTCCAGCGGCCGATGCAGACCCGGCAGCCGTCTGCGTGGACAGTCCAGATCGCTCGCTGCAGGTTACCTGAAGCCAAAGCTGAACCGAACCGTGGGTTTTGTCGATTGAGTCCGTCTTGTGGGTAGAGACTCGCGAGGCTCTAACCCGCGCCCAGGAGGATGCCGCGTTGTTGACCGAGGCTGAGCTGGTTCAGATCTACAGGGAGCACACCGGCCCGCTCTACGCGTTCGTATCGCGCCGAGTGGGAGGTGACCGGACCCTGGCCGAGGACGTCGTGCAGGATGCCTGGCTGCGAGCCGTGGACAACTGGCCGCGCCGCGGAACGCCCGACAACCCCCGGGCCTGGTTGATGCGGGTCGCGCGCAATCTACTCGTGAGTCACTTCAGACGTCGCCGGCCAACGCCCGTCGACCCAGCCGAGCTGGATCTGGAAGCAGACACCTACAGTCCGGAGACACCGGCGACGGCTGCTCTCGTCAGTTGGGGTCTGGCGCGGATGCGGCGTGGCCAGGCCGCGCTGCTCGAGGCCTTCTACTTCGACGGCAAGAGCACGCGCGAGATCGCCGCAGAATTCGGTTTGTCAGAGCGCGCTGTGGAGGGCCGTTTGCGCCGCGCGCGCCAGAATCTCGAGAAACGACTGAGACCATATGTCGGCGCCGAGGCGCCCGGCTCGTTCGCAGGAAAGGCAGCACTCGAGCCGGTTGCCGCCTTGGAGCTATCCGAAGGAGGTAGGAAAGATGCATGACAAACACGAGCCTGATCCTCGCTTCGTGGAAAGCTTGGAGTGGCAGCTCGGTAGCGAGCTACGTCGCGTCAAGCGAATGGGCACCGGTCCGCGGCCCGCTGTCCGGGCCTTGAAGATGGGAGGCCTGATGCTCGGCTCCATCGTCTTCGGTGCCGCGGCCATGGGTTTCTCTCAGCAGCTCAGCGACTCGTGGCGCAGAGAGCTGCTGGAAGCGCGGTTGGAAGTCCAACTCGAGCTGGCGCAGCGGCGAGTCGCCGTGCAACTGGAGGCTTTGGGACTGACCCGCGAGCAGGTCGAGCAGGGCGTTCGCAGCGATAGGGATCTGGTGTATTACGAGCTACAGATCGCACAGGCCGAAGTCGACGCGAAGATCATGACACTCGAGTTGGAGGAGATCCGGCGTTCCGGCAGAGAGCCGCAGGATGC
>JBDHAS010000349.1:0-5596 GCA_039588015.1 Gemmatimonadota bacterium
TCGACCGCGTCGAGTGCGGTCTGCTTCTCGGGCGGCAGCGTCTGGGCGGCGAGGGTGCCGGACGTTGCCAGCGCGAGGACGGTCGTGAGCGCAATTCGAACGGTCAGCCGTGAGGCCATCGGTGAACCTCCCAGTTTCGAGGAGATTGAGCTTGGCGCGATCAACCCGACAAAACTGTACAACTCGTCGGCATCGGGCAACCTAGAAGTTCTTGTACTGCGCCTTGCCGCGCAGAGCGCGCTCGGCGATGTCGTAGGCAGCCGGGAACCCGCGCTCGCTATTGGTGAGCACGACCGCGCCCAATCCGTGCTCGGGATAGATGAGCATGACGCTGCGCGAGCCGAAAATGATCCCCATCTGCCAGAGGGCGTCGCCCTGAGCGCTGTGCTGAATCCCCGGGCCCAGGCCCCAGGAGAAGTCTTCGTTGATGCGGATCTGTGGCCGGCGGATCTCGGCCGCGAGCTCCGGGCTCAAGTGCTGCGGGCGCGCAAGCTCGATCAGGAAAGTGGCTAGGTCCGGCGCCGTCGCTCTGAGTGAGCCGACCGCGCTGGGCGGAGGCGACGGTCCTCTGGGGATCGGCCCGTGGATTCCGCGCGCAATCAAAGTGAGCCCGAAGACGCAGATCAGAACCCAGGCGATGTTCGCCGCGATCCCGGCCATCGTCCCGGGCTTCGTCGCCGGTTTGCCGGCGATGAATCGGTGCCCGACGGACGCCAAGATCAGGAGGATGACCAAGAAGATGGTGCCGACGATGGCGTTCAGTACGGCGACGTTCGGCAGAGCTTTCCACACGGTGAGCGCGATCACCAGCAAGGTCACGAGCCACGTGACGACGGCTATACCGAGCATCACTCGTGCATCGGGCCGCCATACGCCGGCAAGTATGCGCCGTGCCGGCAGGCTCAGCAGCACCAGGACTAGGAAGAACATGCCGAACGGGGTCAGGAACGCCAGCAGCGGAACCGCGTAGTTCAGGTGTCCATTCGCCATCCGGGGCAGGATGTTGGCATCGTTGACGAAACTGCTGGACGCCATGCCAAGAGGCTCGAAGACCAGGTCCCTCCCCGCCTTGCACAGGCGCAGGTCGCTTGTTTGCTCGACGGCTTCCTGCATGTACAACGCCCCTCCACCGGAGTACAGGAAGCGAGACCCCGGGCGGAAGGTGACGCTCTTGTTCACGGGGAGAAGCTGATCGGTCAGTCCCGAGCTGTGAGAGGCCAGGTGACGTAGCGTGATCTGGTTACCGAGCTCGGATGGCGGCAGCCAGGGCTCCTCGAGGAAGCTGGCGACGGGCGCATTGAGCGAGAGCCGCCCCTGGTCGACAAGGCGGAGCGCGGCGTAAGCCGTCACGACCTTGCTGATCGAGGCCACCTCGAAAGCCGTGGCCGGCGTGACCGATCCGCCGGTGAATCTGTTCTTGACCCCGAAACCGGCCGTCCAGACGACCTGGAAGTCGCGCACCAGGGCGATCGACAGCCCCGGTATCCCGTCTTCCGCCATGCGTTCCTGGACGTAGGCCTCCAGATCCGAGACCACCGCCTCCAAAGGCTCGTTGTATCGGAGCGGCTGTTCGTCCTGCGACTGGGGTAGCGCGGCGAGCGCGCTTGCCGGCATAGATGCAAACGCGACGATCGCGAACGTCAGCATCCATGACATGTGACTTCTAGTTCGTTCCATTCCGCGGCGTCGTGCGACGGGTCTCGATGGCCTTGTCGATGGCCTTGAGGGCTTGCACATCATGCGCTGCCGTCCGAACCTATGCAACTTACGATTGAGTCCAGAACAGAACGAGGTCACATGATTCGAGCCATATCTAGTACGCTTGCAATGCTGTTGATCTGCATCACGGTCGCTACGGTACACCCTTTCTCTGCTGGCGCGCAAAGCGTCGGGAAGCGTGCGAAACAGCTTACACGCGCGGAGCGCAGCGAGTTTCGAGAGACGAGCTCCTACGATGATGTAATGTCGTTCGTCGAGAACGTGGTCGAGGCGTCGCCGCGGCTCCATCTCACCACGCTCGGCTACACGATGGAAGGCCGCGCGCTTCCGGTGGTTGTGGTGGGCGACGTGGAAGACGCGAGCCCCGAAGCCGCGCTGGCGACGGGCAAGGTCCGGATGTTCGTCCAGGCGAACATCCATGCCGGCGAGGTGTGCGGGAAGGAGGCGATGCAGATCCTCCTGCGCTCGCTGGCCGACGGGGAACACGGCGAGTGGGCTGACTCGCTGGTCTTGCTCATCGCGCCGATCTACAACGCCGACGGCAACGAGCGGATTCGCTTGACCAACCGGCGGTACCAGCATGGCCCCGTCGCGGGCATGGGCCAGCGGGCCAACGCCCAGGGCCTGGATCTCAACCGAGACAACGTGAAGCTCGAGTCGCCGGAGGCGCGATCGCTCGTCTCGTTTTGGAAGCGCTACGATCCCCACATCGTGATGGATCTTCACACGACGAACGGCACGCGCCACGCTTATCACGTTACGTACGCGCCGCCGCTGCACCCGAACACCGACGCCGGGATCGTCGGTCTGCTGCGAGATGAAATGCTGCCAGAGGTGACTAGGGAGCTCCGAAGCAAGTACGGATGGGACTACTACTACTACGGTAACCTTCCCTGGCGCGGCATGGATGCCGAGCGCGGCTGGTACACGTTCAGCCATATGCCGCGCTTCCTCACCAACTACGTCGGGATGCGGAACCGGATCGGGATCCTGAGCGAGGCCTACTCCTACGCGACATTCGAGGAGCGGATCCTTGCCACGTTGCGGTTCGTCGAGGAGGTGGCCGATTACGCGTACCGGCACGCCTCGACCGTCCGCGGTGTCATCGAACGCGCCGATGCGGCGGGTGTCATCGGGAACGAACTGGCGTTGCAGGCAACGATCCAGCGCTCAGACGAGCCGGTCGAGATCTTGATGGGCGAGGTCGTCCAGGAGCGGAATCCTTACTCGGGCGAACCTATGTTCAGGCGTCTCGACGTGCGGCGGCCCGAGGCGATGCCGGAGTTCGGAACCTTCAGGCCGACGGAGAGCGAGAGGGTACCCGCCGCCTACCTCGTGCCGGGCGAACTGAGGGCCGTGCTCGACAAGCTTGACGACCATGGGATCGAGTGGGCGCGGATCGAAGAGCCCAAATCGCTGAGCGTCGAGCGGTTCGTCATCGACTCGACCCGCGTGTCCGAGCGCGAGTACCAGGGCCATCGCCAGCGAAGCGTCTTCGGATCGTACGAAGCGGCGGAGGTGACTGTCCCGGCCGGGACGGCGCTCGTCCCTTTGAGCCAGCCATTGGGCCGATTGGCGTTTCTACTTCTCGAGCCACGCTCCGACGACGGGTTACTGAACTGGAACTTCGTGGATGAGGTGATCGAGGAGGCCGAGCATTACCCGGTGATGCGGACGCGCCAGCCCTGAGCTGTGTGGACCTATTGGCTGTATGAACAGCGGGGGTGACCGAAGCCGGCCGCCCCCGCTGCACGTGTGGGAGGACCTACTGTCGGTTCCTCATGTTCCAATCCCAATGATCCGACGCGCGCTGGACGACCCGGTCCACGTCCTCTTCCAGCAGGAACCCTTGCTTCACCAGTGAGCTCGCCGCCCGCTCGGCAAGAGCCAGGTAGTCCTCTTTGCTCGAGTAGAGGCTCTCGATGCTGGGGCGCGGGTCGCCGGTCCCCTGTCGCTCGGCCTCGGTCTTCGGCAGCGGGATGTAGGTGCCCACGAAGTTGGTCATCTCGTCGGTACCGCCGGGGAAGCCGACCCGAAGGCTCCAGGGAGCGTAAGTTGCCAGCGGCGCCAAGATCTCCACCGATTCTACTCCACCCAACTCGTTCCCGAACCTGTCGACCTGGGCGACGAGGGTGGGGAACGCGCTCCCGAGCTTAGGCGGTTGCACGTCAACTATACCTTGAGGCCAGCGCGGGCCGTAGTCGGCGCGATAGGCTTCGTGGGCCACACTCGGGAACGACACGCCCGGCACGGCGGGGAAGTTCACCTCCTCGATCGGCACGAGGGTCCGGGCGTCGACGCGCGGATACCTGCTGGGCGGAGGCTCGGTCCCGTCCCGCACCCACTCGACCATTTCGCTCAGCAGAGCTCGCATCGTCATCAGGAAGTTCAGCGGATTCCCACGGTAGGCGTTGGAGCCGGCCAGCTTGCTGTTCTCGGGTGGCGGATAGCGGCCCACGAAGTGCTGGCCGCTGGCCAGATGATAGAAGCGCTCGTTCGGGTAGATGTCGATGTCGCTTTTACCGTCCACCGTCGTCGTGATCAGCGACGCCGCCCGTCCCCAATACTCGTAGCCGGCGTTCGTGTAGAAGACATACGGCAGGTTGGCCTCGTCGTGCTGGTGCGCGAGCAACCCGTCCGTCCATCCTGTCATCTGGTCTGTCTGGGTCCGGCTGCTGAAAGGGAAGATGTCCGTGGGATAGAAGAACGCCGAGTATCGGTGCGCGTCCCGCGATGGTTGGGCGAAACGGTGGTTGAAGCTTCCGCGTCCGGCTCCTGCGGTGTGAACCATCAACCCGTCCAATGCCTTACGGCCCTGCTCGTCGGTATTGAACCCCTGGTAAAGGTAGTGGCGCAGGAACCGGCCCGTTTGAGAGATGCCTATGGCGATGCCATGGCGGACCGGGAAGGGGCTGGACGAATCGTACTTCGCGTAGGAGATCATGTCGCGGATCGCCGCCAGGCCCAGCCCCACGACCTTCGGGTCGCGGGCGCGGTAGACGAGCTCGTAGATCTTCCCCGGCTCGAAGCCCGAGTCCATGAAGACGTGCGTCCGATCCTCGATAACCGCACCGTCTTCCTCCCGGGCGAAGCGCCACTCGCTGCGTGGTACCGTGCGACGCGGAGCCAGTCGGCCGTCGCGAACGGTCAGCACGTTGTCGGCGTGCTGCGGATCCATGACCGGGTAGGCGACGTGATTACGGTGCCCGATGTGGAGGTCCCGCGTGGGGCGATCGACCACCCAGTCGGCGCGTACCAGGCCTTCCAGCGGTGCCCCGTCCGCGCCCGTGGCGACCGGAACGTCCAGACGGAGCAGGCCTTCGCGCAGCGGCACATCGTGCTGCCAGCCGACCCAGATCACCGTGAGGCCGAGCCTCATCAAGAGCCCGTCTCCGAAGTGCTCTGCGTCGAGGGGGTCGAGGCTGCGGGCGGCGCCGTTGAAGTAGGACAGCGACGCTTTTCCCCCGCGGTTGCTGACCTCGAGCAGAGCCACGCCGCCGCCGGGCACCGGGCGTTTCGGTCGCAGGACGACCGGGCGTTCATCGGGTTGGCCGGATCGAAGGCGAAGTAGACGATGCCCACAATCTTCTCATACGGCCCGACCGCTCCGAACGAGCGGCCGTCCACGATATTTTCCCGACTGATGATCTCGACGCGGACGACCTTGGCCGTGGCCGCCAGTGGCGCCGCTAAAGCGGCGAGTGCGAGCAGCATGTAAAGGAACCGCGTTCTCATCCGGACCTCCTGAAGATTGGGCTGGGAAGCTAAGATTGGACGCCGGGACACGGGGAGCAAGCCGACGAGCCTTTGAGCCAAAGCTCAGCGATTCGGTCGGCTTGGCGTGAACCGGCTTCGCGCTTTAAGCTTCACCAGGTTC
>JBDHAS010000350.1:0-3691 GCA_039588015.1 Gemmatimonadota bacterium
TTCGTGCAGCTGTTCGGGCTGCCGATTCGTGTGGCGGCGACGCGTGACATGGTGGCCGAGGCGAACTCGGGCGATGTTGTGATCGGTAGCGCCGGAAAGACGGCGGCGATCGAGCAAGAGAGCTAGTGAGCGCCGACGGCGTGGACGGCGGACAAGGGGAGCTGGGCGGCTTCGCGCTCTGGGGAGGCCGATTCGAGGATGGCGGCCTCGCGCCGGAGGCGGACGCGCTCAACCGGAGCCTGCCGGTGGATCGCCGCCTGTGGCGCGAGGAGTTGAAGGTCGCTGGCGCTTGGCTAGAGGCGTTGGCTGCGCTCGGCGACCTCGGAGCCGATGACGCGAGCCAACTTGCCGCCGGTTTGGAACGCGTCGGCGCGCTGCTGTCCGAAGGAGTTGCTGACACGGCACCCGACGAGGACATCCACACGCTGGTCGAGCGAATGCTGACGGAGGAAATCGGCGAGCTCGGTGGGGCACTGCGGACGGGCAGGTCGCGGAACGATCAGGCGGCGACGGCGACGCGGCTGTGGGTGATGCGCGCGGCCGATGCGTTGCGTGAGCACCTTCGCCGGCTGCAGTCTGCTTTGACAGGGCAGGCCGAGGCTTCGGTCGACGTCCTCGCTCCGGCCTACACCCATCTGCAAAGGGCGCAGCCCACCCGTTTCGCTCAATTCTTCCTTTCGCACGTCTGGGCGCTCGAGCGTGACCGCGAGCGGTGGGCCGCCGTACGTAGCCGGGCGGCGGTGATGCCTTTGGGGGCCGGCGCGGTAACGGGCTCGGGCTTCACGGTGGATCGGGGATTCCTCAAAGAACGGCTAGGGTTCGATCGAGTCGCGCCCAACAGCATGGATGCCGTCTCGGACCGCGACTTCGTGGCCGAGTTTGCGTTCGTGGGCGCGCTCACGGGAGCACATCTCTCGCGGCTCGCAGAGGACCTGATCCTCTACTCGAGTTCCGAGTTTGGGTTCGTGCGTTTCGCGGACGCCTACAGCACCGGCTCGAGCATCATGCCCCAGAAGCGGAACCCGGATATCGCCGAGCTGGCCCGGGGGCAGAGTGCCAGGTTGCTCGGTGACGCTACGGCGGCGCTGGCCCTACTGAAGGGATTGCCGGCCGGATACAACAAAGACCTTCAGGAGGACAAGACTCTCCTCTTCCAGGTCCACGATACGCTGTGCTTGTTGCTGCCCGCCCTGGCGGGCGCCGTCGGTACTCTATCGGTGAACGAGGATGCCGCGGCTGCTGCACTGGATCCCAGTATGTTGGCAGTAGACATCGCAGACGCCCTCGTACGCGCGGGCATCACATTCCGGGAAGCGCACGAGGCCGTGGGCGCTTTGGTTCGTGAAGCCGAGAAGGCCAAAGCTACGATTCTCGACCTCGATGCCGATCGAGCGGCGGCGCTGCACCCCGCTTTGCCCGCGGCTCTCGAGACCGTTGCTGATGGCGGACTGATGGAAGCCTACCGCCGCTCGGTTGACTCGCGCTCGGTCAGTGGTGGGTCGGCGCGGCAAAAGGTGCTAGAACAGATCGCGGAAGCCCGAGGGACACTCGAACAAGGGTAGGGCGTTGCCGACAGCTTGGCCATCCGCGTCTCTTGGTCTACCTCGTGTGCAACTCAACGACGTCTCCATCCGCTAGCACATGGTCCTCACCGACGCGCTGGCCTTGGAAGCGGCCGGAGGCGCCCCAGAGGCGGCCGTAGCGGAGGCTCGCGAGTATCTCCTTGTGAATCTTGCCGGCCAGGTCGCCGACGGTACTCCCGACAGGCAGGACGAATGGCTCGCCGAGGTCGGCGTTCTTGCCCGGCTGTTTGGTGAACACGCGGGCAATCTGCATCACATCGAAAACGCCTTGCTTGAATACGTCGACTCCCGTGCCGTATTCGGCGGAGAAGCTGCATATGGGAAATCGATCCGCGAAGAACTCGCGCAGTTCTGCCAGCGCGTCCGACGCGTTGGGCGTGTCCAGCTTGTTGGCGGCAAGTAACGTCGGGATGCAGACCTCGAAGCCTTCTCTTTCGTCCGGCACGTCGCCGATCAGAACCACGTCCCTGGCCTCCATAGAATCGACGATGTAGGAGATCGCTTCCGTTGCAGCCGCATCCGAGAGATCGGCCAGCAGGACGCAAGCGTCGGCGCGCCGCGCCAGCTCTGGCAGCCAACCGACGTCGAAATCAGGAGACCAGGCGGGAGTGTCGATCAGCTGGATCTGGATGTCCTCGAAGGGCATCATCGCGGGAATCGGCGTCTGGGTAGTGAACGGGTACTCGGCAACTCTGACGTCGGCGTGCGTCACCGCGGCGATGAGAGCTGACTTCCCCGCGTTGGGCGGGCCGATCACGGGAACCTGGCCCGCACCGACCTTCTCGATGACCCACATCGGGATCTGGCGCGCCGCCGGCGCCTTCCGGGCCTGGTCTTTGAGTTGTGAGATCCGCCGCTTGATGTCGGCCTGGAGCTTGTCGGTGCCCTTATGCTTGGGCATGACGGCCAGCATCTCACGAAGCGCGTCGAGCTTCTCGTCCGTGGTATTGGCCTGCCGGTATCGTTTCTCGGCAGCATGGTAGACTGGCGACAGATTCGCAGGCATAAAGGTCGAACCGGTATTTACAGTTCCCCTCGTGTCTAGTAGAAACTGACCCTCAGACATGCTGCTGGCAACAAGGCTTTGCCATTGGTGGATGCGTTCTCTATCATGTCGGTAACTGGGATAACTCCACTGCGGGGGGCTGTTCATGGAGAGCCCATCGTCGCCGCCGATCGCTCGCTTCGAGGTCAACGATAGGGCGTACGAGCTGAGCGGGGCTGAGTTCAGCGCTCTGCTGTTCGAGATCGTGGAGACCCTGGTCTTCGAGAAGCTCGTTGACCGCGTATCCTACGTGCTACAGACGGGAGAGGACGAGCTGACGGGTTCCGGTAGCTCCCACTTCGATCCTTTGTGTGTCAGTCTCTACAGGCATTTGAAGGAAGAACGTTGCCACGGCCCGCAATATCCACAGCTAGGGGGCACAACTCAGTCCTTCAGAATCCACTCTATCAAGAACGGGTTGGTCGCCGTGGCATTCTTTCTGAAAGCCGGTGTGACCGTCCCTCACTTTGCGGCCGGTACGGCGACTGACGACGTCCTGGTGGTACTCGACCGTGGCGCGCGAAGCCAGCTGTCGATTGACGATCCCGACTTGTTGTCGAAGGTGAGCCAGTTGTTTCCGGCGTAGGCGGGTGGCCGCTGCTCCTGGGCTACGGTCGTGCGGCTACGACGTTCAGCCAGTTACGCGGCCAGGACGTGGCACCCAGCTCGTCGAAAGTCTCGCACAGCGATTCCACCAGCACGTCGCTGGCGGTCTTGAGCGGGATCCCCGGTAGCGCGCCGGCGATGAAATCGGAGAAGCGGCTTATATCGATCCAGCCCTGCCGGGGCACTTCATTGTGGTAGATCTCATACGTTCGGAGCTCGAAGCCCTTGGCTTCCAGCAACTTTCTGTACTCGTCGGCAGTCAGTTGTTTCCGGGACTCGACCTTTGAGTGTTCGGGCTTGAGGTTGTACTGGGTCCTCAGTTTCCGCAGCGACTTGAGCATCCAGCGGCGGTAGTACCGCAGGGTTTCAGGCGGCAGCGCGCCATCGAAGAACCCCGTATCCTCGGCCTGCGCCTGAACGAATTCCACCACGGCGTCGCGCACACCGGCGACTTTCT
>JBDHAS010000351.1:0-4911 GCA_039588015.1 Gemmatimonadota bacterium
AGTATACGCTGGTGAATAGCGGTAGCCGTGGCGACGATCTCTTCCTCCGAGGTGGCTTCAGGAGTCCTCTCGCCTTCCGAACAGGCGACTACAGCGAAGATCAGGGCCGACGGCAGCACGATCATCGACAAGCTGGCTCGCATGATGTTCTCCTCGGTGATCAGTTCTGTGCGTCAATACGGCAGCGGACGTGGAGCTAGCGCCCGCCCAGAACGGGCGCTTCGCCGATAGAGGCCTACCCAGCCTCCTCAAGGAGATTCTTGAATCCCGAGTGCTCGCGCAACGGGTCCCACGTGGGGTCCGCCATCAGCCACGGCACCGAGATCGGGGAAAGGGGGACGGCCAGCAGCGATTCGAGTACCCCCACGGCCGCGTCATAGTCGCCGACCATGACGTAGATGTGGGCCAGATTATCGGCCAGCGCCGTGCCCGCATATGCGTCCTCGCCGACCGGCATCGACGCAACGGCGCGGCGGCCCTCGCGAACCGCCTCATCGGCGCGACCCAGGCCTGCGTACGCCAGACCGAGCTGTGCGTGGAGACGAGAGTCGGTCGGCCTCGTCGTCACCAGCGGCTCTAGCGCGGCCTGTGCCGAGTCGAAGTAGGCAACAGCCTCTTCGCTCACGCCGGCTCTCCTCAACACCACTGCTTTAGCCAGGTAATAGGACGCGCTGTCGGGGCCGAACGAATCGAGATAGAGTCTGTCGAGAGTGGTCTGGTAGTCATCGACACGCGTACCGACGAGCCTACGGAAGCTATCCCAATAGAGGTTGGCGTGGACCTCCGCCAATCTTTGGCGCGCGAGCTCGAAGTCCGGGTCCCGTTCGAGCGCCTGCTCGAACATCGCGAGCGCTTCCTGGAATCCGGTCTGAGTACCCGACTGCACCATCTTATCGCCGAGCAGATAGTAGCTGTACGCCTCTACGTCCGCTGTTGGCCCGGCCTTCAGCGCCAGCCTTTCCGGCTCTCCCAACGTGACGCCCAGTTCGTCCACGACTCGCTCCGCGATCTCCGACTGCACGTCGAATACGCTTGCGACGGGTTCCTCGTAGATATGTGCCCACACGTGCGTATCATCGGTGACCTTGATGAGCTGCGGCGCTACACGGACGCGGCTCGGGCCGTCGGCCACGTTCTCCCACCGTACCGTGCCCTCGAGAACGTAGTCCACGCCCAGCTCTGCACCGATATCCCTTACCGTCTTGTCGGTATTCTTGTACTGGACGGCCGTGGTCCGCGCGATTACTCCCAGCCCTTCGATACCGGCGAGACGCGCCGTGATTTCCTCCGTGATCCCGTCAGCAAAGTACTCGTTAACGGCTGAACCCAAGTTGACAAACGGCAGCACGACCAAGAGGCTGCGGTCATCCTGCTCGACGCTCCCCCAGCCGGGAAGTCGCGGCAGCATGTAGAATAGTCAAAACCGAAACCAGTCCGACGGCAATGAGAGCAGGCCCTCTGCCCGGCCGCCGGTACGGTGTCTTTTCGTCTTGAAGCGACTCTGTTCGCACTACGCCCCGTGGCGTGATGTCGAATGCCCACGCCAGGACCATCGCGATCGGGAACCCGAGAAGGGTGATGGCCACCACCAAGGTGATGGTCCATTCAGGTAGTCTCAGGGCGGGGAAGGCGATGTCGGCGACCTGCAGTATGCCGAAACTGGCCACAGCATACACGACCGCGACGCGGAATACCCGCCGCCGTCGAAGCTCCGCAAGGAAATCACGGAACCTTGAGCCGTTTTCGCCCATGCCGACCGACCCTAACTAGTCCACCTGCGCAGTTTACGTAGCCACGCAGCAAGATGAGGCCGCCCCCCAGCGGGTGGCAAGCCATGTCGTATTCCCTTCAACTAGTTAGAGTCTCGAGTCCGCCACACGGTTGGAACCGCGGATCTGATCGACCTCGTCCGTCACACGGAGAACGGAAGCCCGACCTTGCGCCCGCGGTCGCTACGGCGTCTCGCCAAAGGTCTCGGAGAGCGGCCCCGACTCGGTACCCGCGTTCTCCGCCGGGAGGCCGACACAGGCTGGAAGCTGCTGGCGCGGCCCATCGAACTGGCACTTCACGAAGCGGCTGGAAATCTCAGCCTTCCACTCCTTGCCGTTAGCTGCCGTCAGGGCGATCGGCGCCTTGCCGGGCTTGTAGCTCACGCTGTCCAGCTCCTCCAAGCTGTTGGCATAGCGACCGTAAATCGAGAGGAACCAGTTCTGTGAGGCCTTGAGCTCTCTCAGTTGCTCGCCGTAGAGCCTGATCTCCTCGCTGACTCGGGTGGCTTCCTCCTGGAAGCGATCCTTGAACGGGTTCTCAAAGAAGAGGAAGCTCCACTCGTTGTCCTCGGGCTCGAAATAGGCGCTCGAAAGCGTAGTCGTCTCGTCCTCACGGTCAACGACTCTGAACTCGACCTGGCGGCCGCGATTAGTCTTGTGGACCTCATCGACTACCACCCGCGTACTGTCCGTGCAACCGTACGGCCAATCGTTGCAGAAGCGTTCGCGAACCTGCATGGCCGCATCGTTCTTATCAAAGCCACTGCAGCCAGCTGCGAGCACGAGCCCGCAAAAGGCCAGCTTGATCCTCATCCGCCGAGGCATGTTTCCCCTCACCATTTCCACTTGCGCTCCTCGCTTTGCGGTTCACGGATAGTCACACGAACCTCAGGCACCCGCCTGTGCACCAGCGTCTCGCGCCTTGGAACTTCGGGCCCAGTCGGACTGTCGAGAGCCCTCAGAACATGTTCTCTGAGACTCGTACCGAGTTCATCCAGACTGGCCCCAACCGCACCGTCGAGGCCCTCGATCGTGCGTCCCTCAGACCGGACGATCTCGGCCGACCCATCACTCCGCCGCGATAACGACAAGACTTGAACCGAACGGCCAGGTCTGCCCAGCGTCGTCTCGACCACGTGACGCACGGTCCAATACGCGGCAAGCTGGGCTTCCGCCCGTGTCGGCTGGCCGTCACGCCACAGCAGTCGCCGCACGAAGGCCAGAAACGACTCAGCCGCCGCTCGCGCGGGGCCGATTGCGGCGCAGGCAACCTCCTCCGTTATCTCCGTCACGGCGAGCTCCTCGTCGACCACGTAGAGACAAGGTGTGCCCTTTGCCGGAAGCGCGATCATCGACCCGCCAAGCACGAACTCGCCCGGCCCGACCGCCACCCCCGGAACTCGCCTGAGCGCCTTCGTCATGGCGACAGCTAGCCCAACGGGCTCCGCCAGTGCGTCCCTGATGCCCGTGCTGTGAGCCTCGGGCTCCACTCGGCCGGGGTCGCGTTCCGCGACATATGCTGCCAAAGCAGCGGAGATCTCCCGCGTCAGCCCCTCGGGGCCCGAGACGCCGAGAACGACTTGGCGGCCCACTACCCGTAGTAATCCCGCGGGCGCCTCGGCCGTTGGATCACCCTTCGAGAGAACGGCCCCTAGGCCGCTCGCGGCGAGGACAACGCTGTCCTTACAACGTACTCCGACGATCAGCGACACAGTTTATTCCTCCTGCAGGCGGACCCTCAAAGTCGCGGGGGATGGACTCGTAACCGTCGCTCTGCCGCACAAGGCCAAGTCGATGGCGAAACCAGCGGATGGGAGCGGCCGGCTGAAAGGGGGAGATATGCTACAAGTTACCGCTTGAGGCAGTAGGTCACAAGCGTCAGCCGTGCTCGAATCCGGGTAGGCCTGCCGCCTTTGGGACACCCGCGGAAGTCTGCACTCGGGCTTGCACAGGAGCGAAGAATGGGGCACATTTCATATCCTCCCCTGTCATTTCCGCTGCAAATCCCAACTACCATGCGAGACCTAGACAATCTCCAAGGCCGACTCGCAAGCGAAGAGGAACTACTCGCTGCCACCAACCGGCAGATCGAGTCGGCGCAACGCAAGATCGAATCACTCCTACAACGGATCGAGGACTCGAAGCGCCAGATCAAGGCGGCCGAGCAGTTGATCGAAAAGCTCCGCTCCGACTGCGAGACAACCGAGAAGCGCATGGGCTTGCTGCGCCAGTATATGGAGTTGGTCGAAGCCGAGAACGGACCGGCCAGTCCCATGGTCCAGCCCGAAGAGGAGTCACAACCTCAGGTAGCAGACGAACCGGACCCGGCGACGGTCGAAGAAGCAGGGGCCGAGACCGATGAGGTCCTCGAGGACCTTCAATATCTGGAGGAAGACGAGGATTACGACGGAGATGACCTGATATACGTGGAGCCACCCGCTGTGGAAGCCAGCGAAGAGGAGCCGGAACAGGTACCTACTATTTCGTTTGACGACGTCGACGAGACGGTATTCGTTCTCGAGATCCTGCCGCGTACACATACGTTCGGTGAGGAACTGCTTCTGGTGCTAGCTAATCACAGAAAGGCGGTCGCCCCGAAGAGCGTCGTACGTGTCTTCCGTCGGCTGGACTATGCGCCCAAGCAGCCCGCAACCGAGAAGAACGTTACGGCTCAGGTCGATGCGAACGCGCTCTACTACGAGTACACCGCCGGAGGACGCGTAGCTCTGACTCGTGACGGTCGCAGAGAAGCGCTCAGGCTACTGGAAGAATACTACTAGTGGTCAGCCACAGTGGTAATGACGCATGGGCAGGGCCAGCCGTTGGTTGACATAAGGCGGGCTTTGAATCGCCAATGCTGAACATCGAATGTCCAACATCCAAGAATAGATCTTCGCTATTCGGTAATCGATATTCGGTGTTCGATATTCAAAGGGGCCGACGAGTAATTGTCAAATGTTGTGGAACGGGAGTCCATCAGGCGGCGTCCCTTCGTAGGGTTGACCTTACCTGAATCCCATCCTGGAACTCGACTCCTAACGCTACCAGCTCAACCAGGTGGGGAGCATTCACCCGCCGCCAGCGCTTCTCCGCGGACTCGAACAACTTGAAAGCCATGCCGAGGGCCGCACGGCGTGAACCG
>JBDHAS010000352.1:0-3606 GCA_039588015.1 Gemmatimonadota bacterium
GCCGTGGCCGGCGCGAACGAGTACCATTGCATCTTCGGCGGCGACGGTTGCTACATCGTCCATCCGTCGGATACGGCCCCGACGCTGGTCGCGCTGGATGCCAGCTTCCGCCTGGTCTCGCGACGAGGCGATCGCACGGTTCCGGCGGAGTCCTTCTTCGTTCTGCCGGCCGACGACGTCCAGCGCGAGACCGTGCTACAACCCGGTGAGCTGCTCGCCGAAGTGCTTCTGCCGCCGCCGGGCCGCAACGTACACAGCACGTACCGAAAGGTGCGAGCTCGCGGTGCCTGGGATTTCGCGCTGGCGGGCGTAGCCGCCGTGCTCGAGATGGGGGATGGTCGCGTCGACAGCGCCCGGCTGGTGCTGTCGGGCGTCGCGCCGATTCCGTGGCGGGCCGTCGAGGCGGAACGCACGCTGGCGGGCAATCCGCTAGACTCACAGACGATCTCCCGCGTAGCGCAGGCGTGTGTCGCCGACGCCCGCCCGATGCCGTACAACGGCTACAAGGTCGATCTGGTACGCGGCGTCGTACAGGAAACGCTCGAATCGCTAGCGTGACGTTTGTGCTGGATCCGGCGGACCGATGACTGACGAAAGAGGCGAAACTACAATGAGCGAAGATTCTGGAAAGCGGGACAGCACGGGCCGCGGCCTCAGTCGCCGCGCCTTCATTGGCACGGTCGGAGCGGGGACGATCGGCGCCGCCGTCGCCGGCACGGCCGCGCCCGCACAAGCGGCCCCGCTCGCCGAGACGGACGGACTGAAGCCGCTCGAGCTAATGGTCAACGGCCGCAGGGTCGCGTTGCGCGTCGAGCCCCGCTGGACGCTGCTCGATGTGCTGCGCGATGACCTGGAGATGACGGGCACCAAGCTGGGTTGCGGCCGCGGCGAGTGCGGTGCCTGCACCGTGCTGGTGGATGGGTTGCCGCGCTACGCCTGCATGACGTTGGCCCTCGAGGCCGAAGGACGCGAGGTGACCACCGTTGAGGGACTGATGCAGGGAGAGGATCTGGGAACGGTGCAGCAGGCGTTCGCCGACGAAGACGCCTTCCAGTGCGGCTACTGTACGCCGGGCCAGGTCGTTGCCGCCGAAGGGCTGTTGAGAGCGAACCCGAATCCGACCCCGGCCGAGATCCAGGAGGGCATGAGCGGGAACCTGTGCCGCTGCGGCGCCTACGACCACATCTTCAAGGCCGTCCGGCGCGCGGCAGAGCTTCAAAGCTCCGGCTAGACAGAAGCGGGACGAGCCGGGGGGCGCTATAGTTCGAGCAGGCCTGGCGAGCCCGAAAGGACATCGGGGGAGAAAGAGGTTCATAGCGCGGGAGAACCGCACGCAGCTAGCGTGAGTTCAGCCTTACAGCAAACCACCTAACGTCGAGCATGCAAGAAGTGTAGGGTCTAGGTAAGAAGTTCACACATCCCGTCAAACAACTCACTCGTTTCAGAGACCAGGCACCTCCTGCCGCAACGGCAGGAGGCATTCCAGGAAACAAACGCTCTGAGTTAGCGCTAACCGACAATCTTTCTTCCGCATCTGGCACGGGACCTGCCCTAAACACCTTGGTGGCCTCGTGCTAGACGGCCTAGTCCGCCCAAGCGGTAGAGGTTGTCGGCTGCCAACCGCTCGCCCTCCCGCAGCTCTCGGATTGCCACGAGGGTTCGTCCAATGCAAATATCGATGTCACAGCCGTTGGGGTCCATCGGACTCACCAGCAGGCAGCCGTCCGTCCCTCCCCGCGCGCTCATCTTGAGCCTGGCGGCGCTGGCCGTAGCGGTGTTCGGTGCTTTCTTGAGCCCTGAGGTCCTGGGCGGCTACGAGGCTCTTTCCTGGCTCCTCCTCTTGATCCCCGGTTTCCTGCTCGCCTACTACCGCGGTTGGGCTGGCGCGACACGGACGATGGTCGCTGGGATCATCGTCGTCCTCCTTCTCGAGCTCGGCGCCCAACATATCTTCGCGAGCCAGATTCAATGGAGGCCACTCCTGATGGTCGCCGGCATCCTGCTCACAGCCGGGTTGGGCCTAGGCCTGCTCTCGGAGCTACTCATCCGCGAGCGCCGGCGAGTGGAAGAGGCGCTGGCGGTGAGCGAAAAGCGTCTTCAGAGCGCCGTCACCGGCGCACCTATCATTCTGTTCGCTCTCGATCGCGAGGGCACGTTCACTCTGTTGGAAGGCAGCGGTCTCGACGGCTTGGGACTGCGCTCCGGTCAACTGGTTGGACAATCGGCGTTCGAAGTATACAAGGAAGACCCGCTGGTCCTCGAAGATATTCGCCGCGGGCTCTCAGGCGAATCGTTCTCCTCACAACTGATGATTGATGGTTTCTGGTTCAACCTTCGCTATCGTCCGATCCGAGACGAGGACGGAGCGGTCGCCAGCCTCATCGGAGTTGCCACCGACGTCACCGAGCATAAGCAGCTCGAGGAACGGTTCCGCCAGGCCTATAAGATGGAGGCCGTTGGCCAGCTGGCAGCTGGAATCGCTCACGACTTCAACAACACGCTGGCGATCATAGCGGGCAATTGCGATCTGTTGCTGAATGAGCTCGCCACCGAGACGCAAGTTTGGGAGAGGGTTCACGGGATCAGGGGAGCCACCGAGCGTGCGGCCACCATGACTCGTCAACTGCTCGCATTCAGCCGAGAGCAGCCACTGGAACCGAAGGTGATAAACCTGAACGACGTGGCCACCGGCGCGGAAAAGCTGCTTCGCTGCGTGATCGACGACGACATCCGTGTCATCATGGGTCTGGACTCATTGCTCGACCCGGTGCATGTCGACCCCGGGGAAATCGAGCAGGTGATCGTCAACCTTGCCGTCAACGCGCGCGATGCTATGCCGGAAGGCGGCAAGCTGGTCATCGAGACGACAAACGTGGAGCTGGATGAGCTGTACGCCGACACGCACGAGACCATCGTCCCGGGGCACTACGTTATGCTCGCGGTCAGCGACACGGGCACCGGAATAGACGCAGAGACCCGTGAGCGTATCTTCGAGCCCTTCTTCACCACCAAGGACACGGGCAAAGGGACGGGCCTCGGTTTGTCCACCGTCTACGGCATCGTAAAGCAGAGTAATGGCTACATCTGGGTCTACAGCGAACCGGGCCGCGGCACCACGTTCAAGATCTACCTACCGCGCTCGGAAGCGGCCGCCGGTTCGCTCGAACTCGCCTCCACTCCCAGCCAGCTGGCGCGGGGCGGCAGCGAGACGCTCCTCGTTGTGGAAGACGACGACGAGCTCCGGGCCCTCACCTGTTCGATCCTGAAGGCGTACGGCTACGACGTCTTAGAAGCACGAGGGAGCACACAGGCACTGGATATAGGCGCGTTGCACGCCGGGGTCATCCACGGGCTCGTGACGGACGTTGTGATGCCTCGGATGAACGGATGCGAGCTAGCGGAGAGCATGCTGTCAATGCGCCCGCAAATCAAGGTGCTCTTCGTATCAGGCTACACGGGAACGGCCATCGTCGAGCACGGGATGCTCAAGCCGGGTATGGCCTTTCTCCAGAAGCCATATAGCTCGGAGGGGCTCGCGGTTAAGGTCCGTGAGGTTTTGGACACGCGCGTCGACCCCGACCAAGAGATGCCTCCCGACGCTGCTTT
>JBDHAS010000353.1:0-3600 GCA_039588015.1 Gemmatimonadota bacterium
GTCGGACAGCGTCGACTGCTTCAACTTCTCGAACGTATTCGAGTGGGTTCCGGCCGCGACATTCGAAGCGATGCTGCGCGAGACGCATCGCGTCGCGCGGCCGGGCGGTCGCCTGTGCTACCGCAACCTGCTGGTTCGCCGCGGGCACCCCAGCTCGCTGCATCACCTCTTCACGCCTCACGAGGATCTCGCGGCCCGGCTGCTCTACCGGGATCGCTCGTTCGTCTATTCCGGCTTCGAAGTCTCGTCGGTCAAGAAGCCGGCCGAACCGACTGGAGCCTGAGGATGAAGATGTTCATGAAGTGGACGTTCCTGATACACCTGTGGACGCTGGCGGGTCTTTCGTTCGCGATGCTGGCCGCTCAGCGGCTGTTCGCCGGCGACATCGACGCCGCCGCACGCTGGCTGCTTCTCGTATTGTTGGTCGATCACACCGATGGGACGCTGGCCCGGAAGTACAAGGTGGGAGAGAAGATCCCGGAGGTCTCCGGCGAGACGCTCGACATCATCACCGACGTCATCGGACTCACCTTCGTGCCCATGCTGTTCTACTGGCAGGCGGACGTCTTCCTGCCTGGCTGGGGCGCCCCACTGGCGGTAGCCGCGGCAGCGACCTGCAGCCTCAAGTACTCGATGAAGGCCAAGCTGCTGAAAGCCGGTGCCAGCCGAGGCGCACCACCCGCGTTCTTCTCGGTCTTCCTCTTCTGGTTCCTCGAGTTGCCGCCGGTCTTCGCGACGGCGTACACCGCCGTGCTTATCGCGCTCTGCTGGCTGCCGGTACGCTACCCGATAACCAGCCTGATGACCACGCATTGGAAGTTCGGGTTCGAGAGCGCGATCAACTACCTCTCGTTCGGCGCCATGGTCCCTGCGCTGATTTGGCTGCAAGGCGCGCCGGACATCCTCTTCTGGCCGATCCTGGCGGTGATGCTCTTCCACCTGTTCATTGCGCCGGTGCTTATGCAGGTGGGGATCGTCCGAGCCGGCTTCCGACGCGTCTTCTGAGGGGGAACGATGATAGACGTCGGGTTCCGTTACGCTCTGCGCGAACGCGCGCGCTTCCTGCTCACGGCAGGCGGCCTGGCCTGCGCCGTGGTGCTCACCGTGTTCCTCGCCGGCGTCTACCAGGGGGCCGTTCACGGCTCGGTCAGCTACATCGAGAACGCCGACGCCACAGTCTGGGTCGGCCGGCGTGGCTCTTGGAACCTGTTGCGCGCTAGCGGACTCCTGCCCGACTCGATTCGCGAACAAGTCCTCGCAGTGAAAGGTGTGACCTCTGTCGAGCCGATCTTGAGCGCACTGCTGCCGGCCGAGTACGACGGCCAGCGCCGCACGCTACTAGTCGTCGGGCTCGATCCGGATGCGAACGCCGGCGTGCCGAGGCATCTGGAGGAAGGCATTGGGAATCCCCGCGCTGGTGAGATCACCGTGGACCGCGCCTTCGCGCGACGGGCCGGTGTCGGGCAAGGCGATGATCTGGTACTGGCGGGGCGTCGCCTGCGCGTCGCGGGGGTCAGTCGCGAGACGAACCTGCTGGTCACGCAGTACGCGTTCGTCGCGCGCGCCGAGTTGCTCGATCTGCTGGGACTGGAGGAGAGGGCAAGTTTCTTCCTCGTCAGCACAGATCCAAGACGCGCCACTGCCATCGCTCGTCGCATCGAAGCGGCGGTCCCCGAGATCTCGGCGTTCGACCGCGAGACGTTTCTCGCCAACAACCTTCAGGAGATCGAGGCCGGTTATCTACCCGTCCTCTGGGCAATCGCGATGCTGGGGTTGGCTGTGGGCGGAAGCGTTGTCGCGTTGATGACGTACGCGGCGGTACTGGAGAAGCGCGGCGACTATGTGTTGCTCGCCGCCATCGGCGCCGACCGCTCCACTCAATTCGCGGTCGTCATGCAGCAGGCGATAGTTGCAGCAGTCGCCGGCGGGATCGCGGGGCTGGCGCTGCTGCTCGCGCTCGGACCACTGCTTCCGGCCCTGGCACCCGAGGTCGAGTTCCGTCTCGAGCCGTGGATCGCCGCCGCCGCGTTGGCGGGCGCGGTCGGGATGGCCGCGATCGGAGCGCTCTTCCCCGCCCGCGTCGCCACGCGCCTACCACCGATGGAGGCCTTCGGAAGATGAGACGAAATAGCGCGCTTCGCTTCGATGCCGTTCACAAGGTCTATGCGGGACCGTCGCCCGTGCACGCACTCGCCGGCGTCTCCTTCGCCATCCAGCGCGGCTCCTTCACTGTCATCGAGGGTCCCAGCGGTAGCGGCAAGACGACCCTACTGGCGTTGGCCGGCGGTCTCGACCGACCGACAACCGGGCACGTGCACGCGCTCGGCTGGAATCTGGGAACGAAGAGCGAGCGCTCGCTCGTACGCTTTCGCCGCGCCGAGGTCGGCTTCGTGTTCCAGGATTTCAAGCTGATCGACGTGCTCACCGCCGCGGAGAACGTGGCGGTGGCGCTCCAGCTCCGGTTCTTCCGGCGCAAGGAAGCACTCGCCAAGAGCATCGAGGCGTTGAACCGGCTCGGCCTCGGCGATCGGTCGGCGGCGCTCCCGGCCGAGCTTTCCGGCGGCGAGAAACAGCGAGTGGCGATCGCACGAGCGCTGATCTCGGAGCCGCGTCTCATCCTGGCGGACGAGCCTACCGCCAATCTCGACTGGTCGATCGGCGCTGAAGTCGTGGAGATCCTGCGAGCGGTAGCTCGAGAACGCCGCGCCACGGCCGTCGTCGTCAGCCACGACCCGCGAGTCGCCGCCTACGCCGACCAGGTCGTTCACCTGTGCGACGGCCGCATTGCTGCGGAACGCCCGATGGAGGTGGTCGCATGATGCTCAAAGTCGAGGACTGGGGCTTTAGCTCGAATGACGGCGCGCTCGTGATCGGTGGAACGTGCGCCGAAGCCCTCGCCGCGCAGTTCGGGACGCCCCTCCACGTGGTGGACGAGATCGGTCTCAGGCGACGCGCCTACGGGTTGCGTAACGCCTTCGAGACCACCTACCCCGGTCCCTTCTCCGCCTACTACGCCATGAAGTCCAACAACACGCCGGGGATAGTTGGCATGATCCTCGACGAAGGCTTCAGGCCCGAGGTCGGGACGGCCTACGAGTGGTGTCTCGCGCAGCATCTCGGCGTCGAACCCAGTCGCATCATGGTCAACGGCCCCCACAAAGGCGACCTACTGAGGACCGCGATCGTCGAAGGCGCCGGGCTGATCGTAGTCGATGGACCACACGAGTTGGACCTGATAGAGAAGATCTGCGGCGAGTTCGATACCAGCGCGCGTATCCTGATCCGCGTCAACCCCAACGCCGTGCCCAAAGGGATGAATCGCGCTTCGGCGACCGGCTCGCGAAAGCTGAGCGTCTTCGGATTCGACGTTGCGTCCGGCGAGGTGACGGAGGCGTTGAAACGAATCGCCGGTTCCGAGACACTAGGATTCCAGGGACTCCACTGTCACGTCGGCACCGGCATCCGTCGCACCCGCGACTACGTGCGCCCACTCGAAATCCTTGTGAGCATCGCAGCGGAAGCCGAGCGGTATGGGCTGAAAGTGGACACGCTCGATATCGGCGGCGGCTACGGCGTGCCCACAAGCCGCGAACTCGATAC
>JBDHAS010000354.1:0-3934 GCA_039588015.1 Gemmatimonadota bacterium
CTACGTGCCGGGAGTGCTCGAGGCGTGCGTGGCGGCCGACGTGATGTGCGTGCCCGGCGGCCTGGCCGACTGCGGCAAGCAGCTGGTCCAGAAGGCCGAGCTGTACGGGTGCACGCTGGAAGAGCTGCGCCAGCGAAGGCCTTGGCAGTGGGTCTACAAGGTGTTTCCTGCCATGGCTGACGAAGACGCTGTACGCTCAACCGTGAAAGCGTGGCGCGCCGTCTACCCGGGAGTGCGGATCGTCTACACCGGCGGCGTGACGCTCGAGAACGTCGGACGGCTGTCGCAGCAAGATCCCGAGGGGATTTTCTGCGGCTCGGCCCTGGTTCGCCACATAGATGACGCCGACCGCATGCGAGCGGACGTGGAGCGCTGGTTGGAAGCGATTTCCGGGGAACGTGCTAGCGATTCAGATCGCCCGCTTCGTCAGGTGGCTGAGCCGGTCCCGCAGAGGGACAACGGCGTCGTGACCTTCGGCGAGATCATGCTGCGGCTGTCTCCGCCGGCGGGCAACCGGTTCCGTCAAGCGACGAGCTTCGATGTCACCTACGGCGGCGCCGAAGCCAACGTAGCCGCCTCGTTGGCCCAATGGGGACTGGCTTCCCGCTTCGTGACGGCTCTGCCAGAGCACGATCTCGGGCAGGCCGCGTTGGACAAGCTGCGCGCTTTGGGCGTGGATACGTCGCACATCCTGCGAAGCGGAGACCGCCTGGGTATCTACTTTCTGGAGCACGGCGCATCGCAGCGCCCGTCGCGGGTCATCTACGACCGTGCCGGCTCGGCGGTGTCGCGTATTGAGCCGGGCGAAGTCGACTGGGAAACTGCCTTCTCGGGCGCCGACTGGTTCCATTGGACCGGCATCACGCCGGCCCTGAGCGAGAGCGCGCCGGCGGTGACGCTGGAGGCCGTACGGGCA
The DNA here is from genome assembly GCA_039588015.1 of Gemmatimonadota bacterium. Taxonomy (GTDB): domain Bacteria; phylum Gemmatimonadota; class Gemmatimonadetes; order Palauibacterales; family KS3-K002; genus JASFMO01. Next base: position 917 of record JBDHAS010000354.1, read on the forward strand.
GCGAAACGCCTGGGCCTTACCGTCAGCGCCGACCTGAACTACCGCTCGAAGCTTTGGTCGCGGGAGCGCGCCGGAGCCGTGATGACGCCACTAATGGAATACGTCGATGTGCTCGTCGGCAACGAAGAGGATGCGGCCAACGTGTTCGGCATCACTGCGGGGGAGACCGATGTGGAGCGAGGCGCGCTGGATTTCGCGGCGTACGAAGATGTCGCTGGCCAACTAGTCGAGCGCTTCGACCTGCGGATGGCCGCGATCACGCTGCGGGAAAGTCACTCGGCGTCGGAGAATACGTGGTCGGCGTGCCTTCATGACGGGCGCCGGTTCCTGCGCGCTCCATCCCACCGCATATCCCTGGTCGACCGTGTTGGTGCCGGCGACGCGTTCAGCGCCGGCCTGATCTACGCCACGCTGACCGGAAAGAGCAGCCAGGAAGCGCTGGAGTTTGCGGTCGCAGCGTCGTGCCTGAAACAGACCATCGCCGGCGACTTCAACCTGGTCACGGTCGCAGAGGTCGAGGCGTTGGCGGCGGGCGCGTCGGCGGGGAGGATCAAGCGGTGACCGACGACTGGGCCGCCGGCCTCCGTGACGCGGCGCTGGGAGGGGATGCGGGGCGGGCGCGAGAGTTGACCGAGCGCGCTCTGGCGTCGGGCGTGCCTCCGGAGCAACTGCTGGACGACGGGCTCATCCCGGCGATGGCCGAGGCAGGCCGCCGCTTCGAGGACCAGCGCTTCTTCCTCCCCGAGTTGATGCTCGCCGCGCGCGCGACGAAGGAGGCGCTGGCGTTGATCAAGCCGCTGCTGGTAGAACGTGACGTGCCACCTGCGGGTCGAGTCGTCATTGGCACCGTGGCCGGCGACCTGCACGACATCGGCAAGAACATCGTCGCTGCGATGCTGGAAGGTGGCGGCTTCGCGGTGCACGACCTAGGGATCGACGTCACGCCGGCCGCGTTCGCGACGGCGGTGAGTGAACACGACGCCGATATCGTCGGTCTTTCGGCCCTGCTGACCACGACGATGCCCGCGATGCGGGAGGTGGTGGACGAGTTGACACGCGCCGGCGTACGGGAACGGGTGAGGGTACTGGTCGGCGGCGCGCCATTGACGGCGGATTACGCCGCCGAGATCGGTGCTGACGCGTATGCGGCCACGGCCGCGCAAGCGGTCAGCGCGGCCCAAGGACTCGTGACGGAAGAAGCAAAGGCGGTCGAGCAGCAGGCGTCGCATGTCGAAGCGACAGAACGCGCGCCTGGTTCGGTACCATCCGCTCAGCCGCAGATCGCTCCCGATCGGCCTGCAACCGAAACCGACACTCCGCGCGAGTTGGTCAAACAGACGTTGGATTTCCGCGGCCCGGCTCGCCTTCCGCGTCAGATGTGGCTGCTGCCCTGGGCGACGAAACGGTACCCGGAAGAGGCCGAGCGCATTGAACGCGACTTCCCGTCGGACATCGTCACGATCCCCATCTTCTGCAGCGAACCGGTGCCGGGCGGCGGCAACGCTCACACGGTGGGCACCTTCGTCGATGCGTGGGGATGCACCTTCCAGAATCTGCAAGAGGGGATCATCGGCCAGGTCAAGCAGCCGTTGGTGACCGATTGGTCCGATACCAGCCACGTCCGCTTCCCGCGTGAACGACTCGCGATCGACACGGAGCAGGTCGCGGAATTCTGCGGCAACACCGACCGTTTCGTCCTGGCGGGCACCTGTCCGCGGCCGTTCGAGCGGCTGCAGTTCCTGCGCGGTCCGGAGAACCTGTACCTGGACATCAGCCATCCATCGGCGGCGCTGCGCGCGTTCCTGGAGCGCTTGCACGCGTTCTACAAAGAGGAGTTGAGGATCTGGGCCGAGACGGAGGTCGATGCACTGACGTTCATGGACGACTGGGGCAGCCAACAGGCGCTGCTGATCGCGCCGGAGCTGTGGCGCGAGTTGTTCAAGCCCCTCTACGCCAACTACATCTCGATCGCGCACGAACACGGCAAGTACGCGTTCATGCATTCCGATGGGCATATCACGGAAATCATACCGGACCTGATCGAGATCGGCCTGGACGCGCTGAACAGTCAGGTCTTCTGCATGGACGTCGACGATCTAGGCAGACGATTCGGCGGCAAACTAACGTTCTGGGGCGAGCTCGATCGACAACAGTTGTTGCCGCGAGCCAGCACCGCGCAGATCGCCAGGGCCGCACAGAGGTTGAGGGCGGCTTTCCATCGCGAAGGCGGCTTCATCGCCCAGTGCGAGTTCGGACCGGGCGCACTTCCAGAGAACGTTTACGCGTTCTTCGCGGCCTGCGAGCGGGTGAGGTAGCGTGTACCTGTTCGGACTCCACGTGGTTGATGTCGCCATAGTCGGCGTCTACGTGTTGGTGGTCCTCTGGATCGGCCGCTGGGTCGGTCGCCGGGTGAAAAGCCAGACGGACTTCTACCTGGCGGGTCGCAAGCTCGGAAAACTCTACCAGTTCTTCCTCCATTTCGGCCACGCTACCGACTCGAACCAGGCCGTCGGCGTTTCGCGGGAGATATACCGCCAGGGACTGGGAGGCATGTGGATCCAGTTCCTGGTTCTATTCCTGACCCCGTTCTATTGGTTCACCGCGGCTTGGTTCCGGCGTTCGCGTTTGATCACGACGGGCGATCTGCTGGACGAGCGTTTCGACAGCAAGTTCTTTGCGGCGTTCACTCTGGTGATGGCGCTGATCGGGGGCGGCGCGAGCTATATGGTGGCCGGCAAGACCATGATGGCGCTCACCCCAAAGGCCGAGAGCGCGTACACGGCTGACGAGGCGGCGGCGGTCGCGGGGTTCCGCGAATACCGCGAGCTTCAGTCGCGCACGGCCGAGGGACTGACTTCGACCGAGCTGACCCGATACGAGGAGTTGCACGAGCGGGCCAAACGTGGTGAGTTGCGTGGACTCGTTTCGTACACCAATCCGCTGGTCTTCTACATCGCGTACGCGCTGATCATCGCCATATACACCATGCTGGGCGGTTTCACCGCGGCGGCCATTTCG
>JBDHAS010000355.1:0-3589 GCA_039588015.1 Gemmatimonadota bacterium
TGCAGGATGTTGAGGTTACGACCGACTGTGCGTCATCTATTCCTCCCGTGAACGGGAACAGGATCCAGATCGAGCAGGTCCTGGTCAACCTCCTCGTGAATGGGATCGAGGCTATGAGCGATGGAGAGAGGGATGATCGCCGACTCCGTGTCGTGACGGCATACGATGCGAGCGAGGTCAAGGCTTGGGTCGAGGACAGCGGCCCGGGCATCGATGAAGATAAGATCGATCGCATCTTCGAGCCGCTGGCGACGTGGAAGCCCGGCGGCACAGGCATGGGCCTGGCGGTCAGCAAGTCGATCATCGAAGCGCACGGCGGAAGCATGTGGGCGGAGAACAGGCCCGAGGGAGGCTCCCGCGTCGGGTTTGCAATCCCCGTGCTGCGCGAGGAGCGCCTCAAATGAGTGAACCAACAGTTTTCATCATTGACGACGATCCGTCCGCCCGTCGAGGACTCGCACGTCTTGTACGCACGGCAGGCATGAATGCAGAATCGTTTGCTTCCGCCAGGGACTTTCTGACGTCTGGGAAGTGTGATGGGCCTGGTTGCATCGTCCTGGATGTGAGCATGCCCGAGATGACGGGGCCGGAGCTGCAGGAAGAGCTGGGCAAGGCCGAGTACTGCATGCCGATCATCTTCCTTTCCGCACACGGAGATGTGCCCACGACGGTCCAGACCATGAAGCAGGGCGCTGTTGATTTTCTGACGAAGCCGGTTGACAGGGACGACCTGCAGGGGGCCATCCGCGAGGCGCTGGCCAAGGATGCCGAGAACCGCGCTCAGCGGGCCGAAAGCAGCACCATCAATGGGGTCATCAATGAGCTGACTCCGCGCGAGCACGAGGTCATGACCTATGTGATCACCGGCATGCGGAACAAGCAGATCGCTGCCGCGCTGGGCATCTCCGAGGACACGGTCAAGATCCACCGCGGCCGCGTGATGCAGAAACTCGGGATCCCTTCCGTCCCCGAGCTCGTCCGCCTCTGCGAAAGAGCTGGTATCGCCCCCGCCGAATCGCGCCGCCGGTAGCCACGCCACGGACCACCCGGCAACGGCCGCTTTCACCTCACATCCCGCATACCACCAAGGTGGTATGGTCGTCTTCCGCCACGGGGTGTAACTATTCTGTAAATGACGTGCAAAACCTGTGTGTTCGTGGTGGATGACGACCCCTCCGCGAGGAAGGCGCTCGCGCGCCTGTTGCGCGCAGCGGGCCACCGGGTCAGGGAGTTTGCCAGCGCGGACGAGTTTCTCGACGCTGTCGAGCCTGAGCTGTCCGGCTGTGTGATGGTGCTGGACGCAGGAATGCCCGGGCTGTCGGCCGAGGAGCTGCAGGCGGAGCTCGAGGCGCGCGAGGTCGAGGTGCCGATCATTGTCATTACGGCCGATGACGCACCGGAAACCCGGCGGAAAGCACAGAAGATGAAGGCGGCGGGATTCTTTCGTAAGCCCCTTGACGGCACGGCCCTGCTCGATGCGATCCGCTGGGCGCGGCGCTCCGAGTAGCGCGGGCGGCAACCAGAAGAAGACTAGGGCGACGTTCTGGACCACCGTGCACCCGACGGTCAATCTATGCGCTCGCAAGAAACAGTCTCAATCGCAGCCCGAGGAAGTGCTTCCATGAGCGGATCCCGACTTGCGTCCCTCCTCTTCGGCTTTGGCGTTGGTTCCGGCGCGCATCTCCTTCTTCTTCGCGTTTGTACCAGTCTGGTTTTCCTCGTTTCGCTAACGTCGTCGCAGGGGATTTCCCAGGAGGAGACTCTCGACCTCGCGTTTGGACGCCGCCTGACGATCGGGGTCGTGCGTGACGGTCCCTCGCCGGGCGACACGCTCCCCAGACTCATCGAAGATGAACTGAGAACGTTGCTCGGTAGCAACGCCGCCCAGATCACTTTCAAAACGGCCCCGCAGTTCGATGCAGGCTGGCAAGGTGCCAGGATGGGTGCTGCCCTGCAGGCCGCACTGGACGACCCGGCGGTCGACCTCGTCCTTACAACGGGTCTGCTCATCACGCAGGCAGCGACTCGCATGGAACTCAACAAGCCGGTAGTCAGCGCCTACGTCCAGCGAGCCGATCTGTTCCGCGCCGCCGATACGGAGGCCAATCGCTCCCAAAAGGCGAACCTGAGCTTCGTCTTGATCGCTCAACGAGCTGAAGGCGACCTGCGAGCAATCAGCGAGCTTGTTCTGACCGACACTGTCCATCTAGCGCTCCCGCAGGAGTACGCCGATCAGTATGCGAGGCTGAGTGACGAGAAGGCCGCGCTCGAAAGTGCCAGCGGCCTGAGCATCGCACTCCTGCGGATCGGCCCGGACGTGGCAGCGAGCTTGGCAGCGGTGGGAGAGGAAGTCACCGCGCTCGTGCTGGCCTCGACACCCAGGCTTTCCATCGCAGAGAGAAAGGAACTCATCGAAGGATTCACCGCTGAGGGGATTCCTACTTTCAGCTTGCTTGGGCATGAAGACGTCAAGATCGGTGCGCTGGCCGCACGCACGCCCGATATTACCTCCCTGGTGGCGAGGCGGGCGGCCCTCAATCTGAGTGAACTGATCAGAGGTGCTGACGTCAGTAGCCTCCCAGTTCTCCTGTCAGCCGACCCGCGCTTTCTGGTCAATGGCCGAACCGCGGTGGCCGTGGGGTACCGACCGACCATTCGGACGCGTAGCTACGCGAGCTTTCTGCACGAAGACGCGCTCGCCCTCGATGAGGCGGAGCTCCCGCTGGCCGACGCCCTGGAGATGGCCGAGCGAAGCAACCCAACGCTCGCGATCTCAAGCCAGAATGTTGAGACGGCATTGAGAGACAAGCAGCTCGCGCGCAGCCCGATGTTTCCTCAGATCGCCTTCAATCCACAGTTCTTCGCAATAGACCCGGCAGGGCTGAATGGTCTGATTCCCGAGAAGCTGCTCAACGCTCGTTTCCTTGCCAGCCAGATGATCTACGACGACAAGACCGTCAGCAGCTTCCGCTCGTCGAGCCGCCAGTACGAGGGGAGTCAGCTCGAATATCAAAGCGACCGATACGATATCCTGGAGAGCGCTGGCGTACAGTATATGAGGTTCGCGCTATCGCGCGTGCTGTATCAGATCGATCTGTCGAACCTGCACCTGACGGAAGAGAATCTCGAGCTCGCCAAGTTCCGAGCCGACGTCGGCTTCTCCGGACGCGACGAGGTCTATCGCTGGGAGGCGGAGCTCGCCAGTCGCCGCAGCGATCTGTTCGCGAGCATAGCCACGATCGAAGCGGAGCGGGTCGCGTTGAACCAAATCCTCGGAGTGGAACAGGGCCGACGTTTCGCACCGGAGGAGATGACGGTGGACCCGGACACGTTTCCCTTTCTTGGCGGCGAGCTGTCGAGGTACACCACTGACGCCGTCTCGCAGCGCCGGATGCAGGAGTTCGCGGTGACGTTTGCTTTCGAGAACTCACCGGAGATCGGAGCGATCTACAAGAACATCGAGGCCCAGGAGATTCAGCTAGGGCAGGCCTCGCGGCGCTGGTGGCTGCCCTCGTTCTCTTTGAGTTTCCAGTACGACTACCACCTCGAGCGGGAACCGGCGCTCGAGGAAGTGTCCAAGAGCATTCCC
>JBDHAS010000356.1:0-4795 GCA_039588015.1 Gemmatimonadota bacterium
CATTCGGCTGTCACGGCCGCTCACACGCGCCTGACTGCACGAGCCCCTTAAGAACTGCAGTGCCGCCAGGCGCACGACGAAGTCACCGAATCTCCGCGGCGATAGCCCGACGCCCAACGATTGGAAAACTGCAGACCCTGACTCACCTGAAATGTGTCCGTTCGACGAACCGAAGGAGGTCGGCCATGTATGCCAAGACTCTGTCCTGGGGGTTGATTATCTCGTTTGTGTTTGGCGGCTGGCTAGCCAACCCGGAGACTTGCGCTTCTCAGGAGACCCGCACCAACCCGCTGGAAGGTGGCTCGTTGGCTTTACAATTTCGAATCAGCGAGAACTTCACACTGAGCGATTTCAGTGGAAGCGCTATTTCGCTGAAGCGTCACCACTCCGCACGCTCAGCGCTCCGATTAGGCATGAGCCTAGGTTTCTCGAGTTCTGCGATAGAGAGCCTTCATCCATCCTTTGGCGACACCATCCCTTCCGAAGGTGACGGTCACAGCTACGGATTCCGTATTGATCTGCAATACCTCCGATACTCGAACCCCTCGGGAAGGGTGAGCCCTTTCTGGGGAGTCGGTCCCTTGGTGGGACATAATAGCTTCGATTTCAAGTCATCTTCCCGCGCGGAGGAACGTAGGGTGGACGAGCACCGGTGGACCTTGGGCCTGATTGGCAGTTTGGGAATCGAGTGGTTTCCTATCCAATCAATTGGAATTCATGCCGAATACGGCCTCAGCTTCACCTACTTCACAGCCAAAACCAGAGAGGGGGACCCAGATAGACTAGGAGTTACAAAAACGCATTCCTGGGACTTACAAGGAGACGGCGTGCTCTTCGGGTTGAGCGTCTATTTCTGAGCATGCCGTCTCAGTTCATCGCTCTGCGCGGTGTGCCCCAGTAAGGCCGCGAGTAACCGGCGTCCTTGCGGCCGATGCGGGCCGCGGCATATTGAAATGCATCTCACTTGAGACAGTCGTGGGAGCATAACGCTCGCACGCAGCTAGGCTTGAAGACAGCCCTCAACGCAAGTCCACGCTATGATGAAAGCTCGAGAGATTCTACCGCTGCTCGCCATACTGGCGCTCGCGTCCTGCGCGCCGAAGGCCCCCGAAGGTCCACTGCCGACACCGGACGAGGTGCGGGCGCTCTGGGTGGTCAGGTACACGCTCGACCATCCCGACAGCGTGCGCGCGATGGTCAGGCGCGCCGACGAGGCCGGTTTTAACACGCTGATCGTGCAAATCCGCGGGCGCGGCGACGCGTTCTACGATGCGCGCTGGGAGCCGAAGGCGGAGTCGCTCTACAAGGAGAAGTACGACCCGCTGAAGCTGGTGCTGAAGGAAGCGCACAAGCGCCACGTATGGCTCAACACGCATCTGGTCGCCAATGCCGAAGAACTACCGACCCGCCCGAGCCACGTCATCTTCACGCGACCGGATATCCTGGCCGTACCGCAGCCGATCGCGCGGGATCTCTACGACATGGACCCCAGCGACGCGCGATTCGTTGACGCGCTCGCCCAATACGCGCGCGACAATGCCGATCACGTCGAGGGGCTGTACACCAGCCCGGCGGTGCCGGAGGTGAAGGAGCACCTCTACTCGATCTGGATGGACATCCTGGAGAACTACGACGTCGACGGGATGCACTTCGACTACGTTCGCTATCCCGCCCCCGACTACGACTACTCGCGCCCGGCGCTGGAGCGGTTTCGCCGCTGGCTACAGCCTCAGCTGCCCGATTCGGTGACCGAATATTACGCGGCGCTTCAGCCGGATGACCCGCTGATCTACACCGACTCGTTTCCGGATGCCTGGGATCGTTTTAGGCGCGAGCAGATCACCGCTCTGGTGGAGCGCGTGTACCACGGCGTCAAGAAGCGCAAGCCGGACGTCCTCGTCAGCGCCGCCGTCTTCGGCAACTCCGAGGACGCCTACGCCAACCGCTTCCAGGATTGGCGAGGCTGGCTGCGGCTAGGGATCCTGGACGTCGCCTGCCCCATGGCCTATTCGCCCGATACCGAGATATTCCGCGAACAGATCAGCGTCGCGCTGGAAGCTGGCGGCCGCGATCGCGTCTGGGCGGGGATCGGCGCCTGGCGTATCCCGGTCGAGAGCACTCTGGAGAAGATCGCGGTCGCGCGCGAGTTGGGGACTCGCGGCCTGATTCTGTTTTCCTACGACGCCACGTCGCGGAACCGCGACGAGGCCACGGGAGAAAGCCACCTACAACAGATCGGCGAGCGGGCGTTCACGCGTCGCTAACGCGGCCCGGGGTTGGCCGCCCGCGACCGACTTCTGCACACGTACCTCAAGCAGTATGTCAGAGCTACCGCGTCAGGTCGCGCGCATCCGCTCGAGCGCCTCGAAACCCGGCCGCGCTGCCAGGAGCATCAGCAGCGTCATCACCACGGCCGACGTCAGGCACCAGGCGCAGGTCGCACCGATGACGAACGGCTCCAGGAAGGTCAAATAGACGGAGAAGAGCGTGCCGAGCGCGGCCAGCGCGAGCAGCGCGACCTTCGCCCAATCGGCCGCCGCTCCGGACCCGCGCCGCGACATCAGCCACGCGCCGACGATCGCGACGTAACCGGCCAAACCCAGAACGCCCACGGGAACGCCGAACAACACAGCGTACTCGCTCTGATTCACCGTGTTGCAGTCACCGACGGGCCCGCACACGGCCTGCGCGCCGGTGGATTCGATGTAGGAGAGGTAGCCGGCGACTAGGATGCCGACGAGCGAGAGGACCGGGATGGCCAGGCTGGGCTCGCGAGCCGTGCCGGGCTGCCTCGACATGCTGTATACGGCGAAAAGGCTGAGCAGCATCCCGATCAGGACCGCCACGGAGAAGCCATTACCCACCGGGTCGCGTCGATACATCTCCAGCATGCCGGGCCGACGCACGGCGATCATGCTCAGATCGGTTTCGCCGGGGGCGGCTTCGGCCACTCCGGCGCTATCAGCTTCGGTAACCGTCGCTGCAGGACCCTCTGTGGTTTCGGCGGCTTCCGTCCCGGCGGCCTCCATAGTCTCCGGGCCCGCGCCCGTCGCTCCGGTTTCCGGCGACGCCTCCGGGCTCGCCTCGGTCGCTACCGAATCGGGCGCCGTCTCCATCTCCGGCACCGGTTCCGTCCCAGGGTCGGCGACGCGTTCCGCCTCGGCCTCGGGCTCTGTGCCGGCATCAGCCACGGGCTCACCCTCGGGCTCCTCGCCGGCGAGCGGCTGCAACGTGGGAAAAGCGGCCAGGGCCGGAGCGAGGCCTTCTATGTCGGGCCAGTCTATCCCCCCTTCGGCGAGCCCAGCCTCGATCAGCGTCGGGAGAATGTTCGGGATCTCAAACGAACCCAGGAGCATGCTGTCGGCAACGACCAGGCGCGGGACGCCGCCCCGGTCGTCCGGTATCCGCAACGCCTCGGTCGAAGCATTGAATACCGAATTGCCGGCGGGCAGCGATGCATCGACCAGCAGTATCTCCAGCTGCCCGTTCGAGACCAGGTAGAAGGCGACCTCTTCTCTCGGTTTCTGCTGATCGAACCAGACGCGAGCGTCACCGCCGAAACGGCGAAAGATGACGGGCAAATCCTCGTTGATGACCTTGTGGCAGTGGGGACAGGTGGGAGAGAAGAACAGTACGGCCCGAACGACGGGCCCCTGATCGATCGCCGGCGCCTGCCAAATCATGAAAATAAGAGTGAGCAGGGCAAGGCGCGCTACGTGCTTCATTCTATGTCAATCCTTCATCAGCAGACATCGACAGCTTCCCCCGCACATTATCCGGGAGCGCAAGGCACGACAAGGTCACGCGCACCGAATCGCGCAATAGATCCGCGCCGTTGCAGCGCGGACGGGAATCCTACTGGCCCCGCAAGCGAGCCAGCATCTCCCTCCCGTTCGTGTTGTTTGGGTTGATCTCGATCGACTTTTCGTACAGCTCGATCGCCAGCGCCGTGTCGCCCTGCACCATGTACGCCTCGCCGAGGCTGTCGTAGACGTTCCACGACTCGGGAAACTGCTCGACGTTGATCTTGAAGACCTCGATCGCCGCCGAGACCCTGCCCTCTCTTAACAGGACGTAGCCGAAGCTGTTGATCTCCCCCTCGTTGACGTGATACGCCTGGCGGTCGCGACGAAAGCCCTCGAGCACCGCCGACAGTGCTGCGTCATCTTCGGCCGTCCCGAGAAGTCTGGAAAGCGCGCGCTTGCCGGCGGCGATCTCTCGCTGCGCCTCGTACGCCTGCTTCTCCCACGGATAGCTGCGGCGATTCGCTTCCAGCGCCCGGGCGTAGCTCTGGCGACCTCGTTCCTCATCGCCCAAGTCGAAATGGACGTCGCCCAGGGTCTCCTGAACGGCATACGATTTCGGGAACTCCCGCACGCCGATCTCCAGAATGCCAGCAGCCGCCTCCAGCCGGCCCGACGCCGCCAGCCGCCGACCTAATTCGAGCAGATCGTCCTCGTCGAGGTAGAAGGCTTCGGGTTCGGCCGTTCGGACTCGGGAATACGCCTGCGTCGCTGCATCGAGCCCGTTATGCCCCAACTCGCGCTCGATCAATTCGACGGCCGATTCGCGGACGTCGCGCAGGCTGCCCATATCCCCGTGTGGACCGAGTTCACCCGAGAGGATGAGCGACATGGCTAGCTCGAGCGCTCGATCGACTCCAGCCTCTATGTCCTCTTTACGGTTGGTCTGCCGGATGTCGGCCGGAACGCCGATCCCTTCCCAGCAGAAGCCGTTCTGATCGAGGAACAACTTGTAGGGCACGCCGAACCGCCAGCCGTTGGGCAACTGATCG
>JBDHAS010000357.1:0-3559 GCA_039588015.1 Gemmatimonadota bacterium
CGCCGCTCGTATCGCTCGTGCGGCGTGTAGTGGTCGAAGACCTCGCGCAAACGCTCCTCGCTGCAGCCCGTGACACCGAGCAGCAGCATGGGGCCCCAACGCCAAAGCAAGTGTTCGATCGATAGCCGCACCATGCTACCAAGTACGGTCGGGACCGGGTAGTTGTTCCGCCCGTCTCGCCACAGCGGTCAGAGCTGCTCCGGCAGGACCCCGTCTGCTCGTACTGGTAGGCCATCGCCTTCAACCGGGCGACACGCACGGCCATCGGTGGGTGGGTGGCGAAGGCACTGGCGAAGAAGCCCCCACAATCGCTTAAGCCGCTTCCTGCACGTCGACCGCGGTCACCGCCCGCCGCCGTCCGAGTTCGCCAACGACCTGGACGGCCCGATCTACCAAGCGTGGCAGGAGGGTGATCCCGTGACGAGCCCTGGTGCGAGGCCGATCACCGTAACCCCATGCGTGACAGAGAGTTGCGGGTGCCGGCGCGCCCCTGACAAGAGCCGGGTGTCAGTTGACACCGGCCGTCTGCCAACTCACGCGGCCCCATGTCAGTTCGCATCGACCGGATGGCAATCGACATCGACCGTCCGTCAATTGACATCCGCCCGCGGCGGATTGCCCGCGGCCGGGGAACTGTGCATCGCCCCGATGTCAGTTGGCATCGGCCTGCCGCGAATTCGCGCACGCCGCCTGTCACCTGACATCGATCGTGTGGGAATTGCCGCGACCCTCGGTCAATTGACATCCCCCCGATGCCATCCGACATCGGCCCGTTGCCACGGGCCACTTCGCCGTTCGCCGCTGCACGCCGGTCCCTGTGATGGGGGGTCCCCGCGCGGGCGCCCATCGCACGGAGTCGCGGGCGGTCGACGGACTCACGAATGCGGCGCAGGATTTTCCGGCGCCGCCGGTGCCCGCCGAAGAGCTGAAGGCGAAGCTCGGCGCCTTCCACGCGGCCAGCGCCGCCGCGGTCGCCGCGGAGACGACCGCCCGGGAACAGCACGCCGCCAAGGACGAGGCGCTGGAGGACCTGGTGGACAGCCTGAAGGCGGATCTGAAGTACGCCGAGTTCGCCGTGCGGGAGGAGCCCGAGAAGCTGAGCCGGCTGGGGTGGAGCACGCGTCGCGACGGGACCCCGCTGCCGCCGCCGGGCGAGACCCGGGACATCACCATCGTCTCGGAGGGTGACACCTGGGCCATCCTCCGGTGGAAGAGCCCCGGGAACGGCGGTGCGCCCGCGTTCTACCGGATCCAGCGCCGTCAGGAGGGCGCGCCCTGGGAGGACGCCGGCACCACGACCAACACCGAGCAGCTCATGAGCAATCAGCCGCGCGGTCTGTGCTGGTGCAGATTGGCGATTGGCGATCGCCCCCCACCGTCGTTCCCGTCGTTCCCATCGTTCCCGTCCAAGGAGAAGCAGATGCTCGAGCCCCTGATCAACCTGCTGGTGCTGCTGAGCGCGGGATAGGGATTTGAATCCACCGATCCCACGTATGCCGTACGGAACTGGAGCTGACCAACCGCTCGGCCTGGCATTGCGACGTCGCCCTGTCGAGTCGAAGGCACACAGAGGGCCGGTGGACAGGGATTTCTCCTTCAGGTCGGCGCGTTGTAGGCGCGCTGTGCTCGGGCTGGACTTCTCCCCTTTCAGGACTCAAGGGCCGCTTCTGGCAGCAAACCTCCCCAGGGCGTGCAGTCCGGATTATCATCTCGGGTGATGATACTGCTGTTCGTCTACATGGCCATCGCCCTGGGCGTCTCGTTTCTCTGCTCGATCCTCGAGGCCGTGCTGCTCAGCGTGACGCCCTCGCACGTCGCCCGGTTGCAGCACGAGCGGCCGGCGACCGGCCGGCGGCTGCACCGGCTGAAGACGGACATCGACCGGCCGCTGGCGGCGATCCTCAGCCTGAACACGATCGCCCATACGGTCGGGGCCGTGGGCGTCGGCGCCGAGGCGCAGCGGCTGTGGGGGTCGAGCGTGCTGGCGGTCACTTCGGCCGTGCTGACGCTGCTGATCCTGTTTCTTTCGGAGATCATACCCAAGACACTCGGCGCGATGTTCTGGCCGCGTTTGACGGGATTCGTCGCCGCGGTGCTTCCGCCGCTGATCGTCGTGCTGATTCCGCTGGTCTGGCTCTCCGAGCTGCTGACGCGGTTCATGAAGAGGGCACGCAAGGCCGAGCGGCTGTCACGCGAGGAGTTCGCGGCGCTGGCCCGGCTCGGCGCGGAGCAGGGTGTTTTCGACGCGTCCGAGATGCGCGTGATCAAGGGACTGCTCCGCTTCCGGTCGCTGACCGCGAGCGATGTGATGACCCCCAGAACGGTGGTCCACTCGCTGGACGAGGGGACGAGGGTGGGCGACGCCATCGCCGATCGCCAGTCGATGGTCTTCTCGCGGGTCCCGCTCTGGCAGGGCTCGCCCGATCGCGTCACCGGCTACGTGCTCAAGGACCAGCTGCTGCTCGAGGCGGCGCGCGACCGGCACGGGACGCCGGTTCGCGAGCTGTCTCGGCCGGCGCTCATGGTGCCCGCGACGTTGAGCCTGCCGGCCCTGTTCGAGCGGCTGCTCGATGAGCGGGAGCACATCGCGTTCGTCCTCGACGAGTACGGCGGGCTCGACGGCGTGGTGACGATGGAGGACGTGGTGGAAACGCTGATCGGGCTCGAGATCGTCGACGAGATGGACACCGTCGAGGACATGCGCGTGATGGCGCGGGCCAAGTGGGAGGCCCGGGCCGAGCGGATGCGCGACAGGGGCAGCGTGGTGTGATCGGCAACCTCTTGACGCAGTACTCATGTCAGGAGTTGGGCATTTGGTGATGGTGGCGGATCCAGAGACCTTCAACCGCTTGCTCGAAGAGATCGTCGAAGAGTTCGCTCGATCGACCGTTTCTGCTCGGCAGGGACACCCAGCGGCGTGCTGCGATATCGCCCGGCGCAGCCGCGATGAGCCCTCGTTCGGTCAACCCCCGAGAGCCTCGCGCAGTTCATCTGGTCTGATCCCAGCGTGGCGCAAGATGGCCCGCAGGGTGCCCTTGGCCAGCGTTCGATGGTTGGGAACGGTGAGTCGCCGATGCGGTGGTGAGGCACGTCGCAGAATGATGTGACTGCCGGTCTGTCGGTCAACCTCGTAGCCGAAGCGCTCCAGCACTCGTACCAACTCGGCCCCGCTGAGGACCGGAAGCCGGGTCACGGAACTTCAACCACGACCTCCTCAGAACCGGGAGGAACCGGCTCGTCACGCGCGCGCAAACTCTCGAGATAGCCCGCAATCGCACGCCGGATGTTCGACAGCGCCTCATCGCTCGTCCTTCCCTGGCTCACACAGCCTGGAAGGGACGGGACCTCGGCGACGAACACTCCGTCTTCATCCTGTTCGATGATCACACGATAGCGGGCCAGTGCGGGCTCCTGTGGCATGAGGTAAGATGCAGCCGGCTTGCAGTCTTTATAGTACCGTTTCAGCACCGAGCGTTCCATGATCGCTCGCGATCAGCATAGGAATTTCAACCACCCCTCGCATATAAGCGTCGGGTGATCGGGTCTGTTCAGCCGCTCA
>JBDHAS010000358.1:0-8390 GCA_039588015.1 Gemmatimonadota bacterium
CAGCGGGGTGCTGTTCACCGCGGGGCCGGCTGGTCGAAGACGATGAACGGCAGTGGCGGCGCGGCGGCGCCCGGACTGGCGAAGGCGGCCGGGATGCTGTCGACCAATTCGAGCGAGCTGCGTCCGCGCACCGGACCCAGCTGTGCGGCGCGACCGCAGTAGAAGAGTCCCAGCGCCAGCGACTCGCGGCGCGGCAGTCGGGCGGCAAGCATGGCGCCGCAAGCCCCGGACAGCACGTCGCCGGATCCGCCGGAGGCGGCAGCCGACGAGCCCGTGGACGAGACGAGCGCCGGCTCGTGGCTCAGGGCAACGACCGACGGCGCGCCCTTCAGCAGGACCGCGGCGCGCAGTTTCTCCGCAGCCAGGCCGGCGATCGCGACGGGGTCGGCGCGGACCTCCTGGATCGTCAGCCCCAGCAGTCGCGCCATCTCGCCCGGGTGCGGGGTGATGGCTACGGGCCGCGATTTCGCCAACTCGGCCAGCACCGCGGGCCGCGCGGCCAGCAGGTTCAGCCCGTCGGCGTCGATCAGGATCGGCAGCGTGCCCGTGCACTCGAGCGCGCGGTCGAGCCGCTCGCGCGCCACCGGATCCTGGCCGAAGCCGGGTCCCATGACGACGGCGTGCGCCCACTCGCCCGCCTCCGCCATGGCGGTCTCATCGTCGATGTCGACGAAGATCGCCTCGGGCACCGCCGTCTGGCAGATCTTGCGGTTGGCGGCGTCGGAGGCGATCCGCACGATGCCGGCGCCCATGGCGAGCGCGCCGCGAGCGGCCAACACGCCGGCGCCGGCCATCCCTTTGCGGCCGGCGGCGATCAGCAGGTAGCCGGCGTCGCCCTTGTGAGCGTCCGGCTCGCGCTGCGGCACGTGCTCGGCGGCCCAGCCGGGCGTGATGACCAGCGCCGACACCTCGGTGTCGTCGACCGGCTGGAACCCGATCTCGGCGGCGAGGATGCGGCCGCAGAACGAGCGGGCCGGTTGGAACAGCAGGCCGACTTTCGGGAAACCGAGCGTGACGGTCATGTCCGCGTCGGCGCAGGCGCCGGGCACGTCGCCGGTGCTGAAGTTCATGCCGGACGGCCCGTCCACCGCGACTCGCCGGGCGCGGGCCGTGTTCATCGCCTCGATGATCTGCGCCTGTTCCTCCTTCGGTGCCCCGGTCGTACCGGTCCCCAGAATTCCATCCAGGATCACGTCGGCGTAAGCGAAGGCGCTGTCGGCTGAGTCGGCGGGCTCTACGGGAACGTCCCAGTGGTGGGCGAGGGCCAGATCGGGCGGTTGGCTGCCGGCCTGGATGGCCAGCACCTCCCTGCCCCAGCTTCTCAGCACACGGAGCGCGATGTAGGCGTCGCCGCCGTTGTGCCCGCTGCCGACCGCGGCCACCACTCTGCCTTCGGGGAAGAAGTGCTGCACGACCTGGGCGATCGCCCTGCCGGCGCTTTCCATCAGCAGGCGTTCCGGGACCCCGTATTCCTCCCTCGCACGCCGATCGATCTCCGCCATTTCGGCCGCCCTTGGCAGCGGCAGCCGCCCCACCCCATAGAGGTCGCTCATCGGTTCACCGCCTGACTGGAGCCCGGACGCAGGCGCGCCGGACTGTAGCCGCCTGGTTTGGGCTTACCCGCTGCGGCTATTTGTAGGATTGCTGGATGTTGCGGCCGATGCTGATCTCGCCGTTGTCGATGCGGATGTTGAACCCGCATTCCGGATTGTTGCACACCCAGGCTTTGTACATGATGGGCGCACCTTCGCGTCCGTAATCCGACAGCGGAACCAAAGACCCCGCGTCACACTTCCTGCAATTCGGGAATTCCCGCTCGCGTTCCAATTGACTCACCCCCCTCTCCCAGTAGGCGGTCTTATGCTACAGCCGTCGGTCGGGCAACGCCGTTTACCGGCGCCGCTCGACCCTTCCCCAGGGATAGTCCCGATCGAAGGCGTCGTCGAACTCGAAGACGTCTCGAAAATCGTCCAGGCTGTCGCTCTCTTGTTTGATGAGCACGCGGCAATCGATCAGCGCGTATACGATCGCGCCCATGTCGGAAGTAGCGTGGATGCCCCAGTGCTCGAGCACGGTCCGGGCCATCGGTCCGTACTGCTCGATGGCCAGGTCCCTGACGGCCTCCGACAGCTCCTGCCCCGTGATGTGTCGGGGCTCATCCAGCCGATCGATCGCGAATTGAAGCGCTGAAAGGACAAACAGGTAGGCGGCGTCCGAATAACGCGGATTCTTTTCCCGGAGCTTCTCCAACAGGTTCAACCCGACCATACGGCCCCCACCCGATGCCTCAGCAACCTGGTCTTAGAGTAAGAATGGCTCCTAACACTGTCCGCACCTCGCGCTCCGCGTTAAACCGACCCGTACAAGCTCTCGCGAGGCGCCCGCACAGTCAAGGGCACGATTTTGGCGCGTCCAGAGTGGCCCGAACGGCCAGGCGCGGACCCGGGCTCAAGAGGCGGCGTTCGGGCCCAGCCCCGCCGGCCGCGTGAAGCTTCCTTCCACCCACTCTTCGTAGAGCGGAAACTCCTTACAGAGGGCGCGGACCTCCTCGCGGACGCGGGAAGCGAGCGACTCGTCGTCGGGCTGCCGCAGGATGTCGCCGATCCAGGCGCCGATCCGCTTCATCTCGCCGGTCCCCATGCCCCGCGTCGTAAGCGCCGGCGTACCGATGCGGATTCCCGACGTGACGAACGGCGAGCGGGTCTCGAACGGCACCGTGTTCTTGTTCACGGTAATCCTGGCCCGGCCGAGCGCCTCCTCGGCCTCCTTGCCAGCAGGTGCGTGTCGGTGCCGTCGGCGACCAGCTTGTAGCCTTGCTGCTGCAAGGCCGCGCCGAGCTCCTGCGCGTTGGCGATCACCTGGCGCGAGTACTCTACGAACTCCTTGCTCATCGCCTCCTTCAGCGCCACGGCCTTGGCCGCGATGACGTGGACCAGCGGGCCGCCCTGCATACCGGGGAACACGCTCTTGTCGATGCCCTTGGCCAGATCTTCGGTACAGAGGATCAGGCCGCCGCGCGGGCCGCGCAGCGTCTTGTGGGTCGTCGTGGTGACCGCGTCGGCGTACGGCACCGGCGAAGGATGGAGCTTGGCCGCGATCAGCCCGGCGATGTGCGCGATGTCGACCATGAAACGCGCCCCGACCTCGCGCGCGATGGACGCGAAGATCTCGAAATCGAGGCTGCGCGGGTAAGCGCTGGCGCCCGCGACGATCAGCGCGGGCTTGTGCTGACGGGCGAGGTCGCGAACCTGGTCGTAGTCGACCCGCTGATCGTCCTCGCGCACGCCGTAGGCGACGACGTTGAACAGTTGGCCGCTGAAGTTGACCGGCGAGCCATGCGTCAGGTGGCCACCGTGCGAGAGGTTCATGCCGAGGATCGTGTCGCCGCGCTCCAGCAGCGTGAAGTAGACCCCCATGTTCGCCTGGGCGCCGCTGTGCGGCTGCACGTTGGCGTGGTCGGCCTTGAACAGGGAGCAGGCCCGCGAGCGCGCCAGGTCCTCCACGATGTCAGCGAAGTCGCAACCGCCGTAGTAGCGCTTGCCCGGATAGCCCTCGGCGTACTTGTTCGTGAACACCGAGCCCATCGCTTCGAGGACCGCCGGCGATACGAAGTTCTCGCTGGCGATCAACTCGAGCCCTTCGCCCTGGCGGTGCGTCTCATCCAGAATCGCTTGCCGTATGTCGCGATCGACCGATTCCAGGTTCTTCACTTCGGCTCCTCTCCGCCCGGCTGCTGATATGGTAGATCCATCTTTCTGACTCGTCGCTCGTGCCGCCCTCCCTCGAAAGACGACTCGAGGAATCTCCTCAAGACCTTCAACGCCTCTTCCTCTTCGATGAAGCGGGCCGGGAGGACGAGCACGTTGGCATCGTTGTGTGTCCTGGCCAGTTCGCCAAGCTTCTCGTTCCAGGCCAAAGCGGCCCGGATGCCGCGATGACGGTTGGCGGTCATCGACATGCCGATCCCCGACCCACAGGCCAGCACGCCCAGACTGCACTGGCCGGCGGCGATCGCCGAGGCCACGGCGTGGCCGTAGTCGGCATAATCGCTGGCTTCGTCAGAGTCCGAACCGAAATCCACCGGCTCGTACCCCAGCTCAGCCAGCGCCTCCTTCAACCGCGTCTTCAGATCGAAGCCGGCGTGGTCCGAGCCGACGGCGATCCTACGATTCCCTTGTGCTTCCGCGTCCACGATCCGTTTGACTTGTTCGACTCGCCTTCAGCTGATGCGGGAGCGATGCAGCTTTCCCACGGTCTCGATCCGCCGCTGCGCGATTCGATCCGCCGCCTCCGCGGTGGTCAGCTTCTCCTCGCGGGCCAGCTGGAAGACCTCGAGCAGCGTCTGATAGATCTCGCCCGCCTTCCGCTTGGAGCGGTCTGTCGTCCAATCGGCCAGCTCCGAGTACACGTTGATCAGGCCGCCCGCGTTGATGACGTAGTCGGGAGCGTACAGGATCCCGCGCTCCTGCAGACCGTTGGCATCCTCGTCGGTCGCCAGCTGATTGTTGGCGGCGCCCGCGATGATGTCGGCTCGCAGCTTCGGGATCGTCTCGGAATTCACAATCGCGCCCAATGCGCAGGGCGCGAAGATCTGGGCATCGACCTCGTAGATCTCGTCCGGCTTCACCGCCTCCGCGCCGAAATCCTCGATCACCCGCTCGACCTTATCCTCGGATATGTCGGTGACCACCAGCTTGGCGCCTTCGCCCGCCAGGTTCTCGCACAGGTAGTAGCCGACGTGGCCGACGCCCTGGATGGTCACGACCTTGCCCTTCAGCGATTCCTCGCCGTAGCGCTCCAGCGCACAGGCCTTCATTCCGCGGTACGTGCCGTATGCGGTCACGGGGGACGGATCCCCGGACCGGCCCGCGATGCCCACCACGTGCTCGGTCTCCATGTGGACGAAGTCCATGTCCTCGACGGAGGTGCCGACGTCCTCGGCCGTGATGTAGCGGCCCTTCAGCGTCTCGAGATCATCTCGCGGCGCGGGCTCTTTAGGTCGGGAGGACCGATGATCACCGACTTGCCGCCACCCAGGTTGAGGCCGGCGACCGCCGCCTTGTAGGTCATGCCCTGCGACAGGCGCAGTACGTCGATCAACGCCTCCTCTTCGGAATCGTAGTTCCAGAAGCGGCAACCGCCGAGCGCCGGCCCGAGGGTCGTGTCGTGGACAGCAATGATCCCCAGGTAGCCGACCGCCTCCTCGCGGGTGAACAGGACCTGCTCGTGACCGTACTTACCCATAGGCCTTAGGACATCCATCGCGCACCTCGTCTTTCTATTTCCTACAGCCCGTCAGAACTCTATGAACTACGGATTAGTTGCCTTTTCCTGATACAGCGTTCTCACGATCACCAATCGCTGGATCTCGCTGGTCCCCTCGTACAGTTCAGTCACCTTCGCGTCCCGGAAAAGCTTCTCGACCGGATAGTCGCGCATGAAACCGTAGCCGCCGAAGATGTTGACGGCCTGAGACGTGACCCAGACCGCCGTCTCGCTGCAATGCAGCTTCGTCATGCTGGACAGCCGCATATCGGCCTTGCCGCCGTCCCAGGCCCGCGCCGCCCGGTACAGCAGACCCCTGGACGCCTCCACTCGCGTGGCCATGTCGGCCAGCTTGAACGCCAGGCCCTGAAAGTCCTTGATCGGTCTGCCGAACTGCTTGCGCACGCCGGCGTACTCTACCGAGTGCTCGAGCGCCGCCTGGGCGATCCCCAGCGCCTGTGCTCCGACGCCCAGCCGCCCGCCCTCCAAGCTCGACAACGCGTAGATAAAGCCTTTTTCCGGCTCGCCCAGCAGCGCCTCGGGCCCGAGCCGCATGTCGTCGAACGAAATCGAGACGGTCTCCGAGCCGCGGAGCCCCGTCTTGTCCTCCTTCTTGCCGACGGTGTAGCCGGGCGTGTCGGTCGGGACGATGAAGGCGCCAATGCCGCGCGGTCCGCGGCGGTCGCCCGGGGCATCGGTCCTCATCATCACCAGCACGACGTCCGCCTCGCCGCCATTGGTCACCCACATCTTCTCGCCGTTCAAGACCCAATCGTCGCCATCGCGCACAGCGCGGGCCTTGAGGCTGGCCGCGTCGCTGCCCGAGTCGGCCTCGGACAGCGAGAAGGCGCCGAGCGATTCGCCCCGCGCCATCGGCGGCAACCACTTCCGCTTCTGCTCCTCGCTGCCGTACTTGAGGATCATCTGGGTCGGCAGCGAGTTGTGGACGGACAAGGTGATCGCGACCGAGGCATCGCCCCAGGAGAGCTGCTCCAGCGCCACCAGATAGCTGAGCATACCGGTGTTCAGGCCATCGTACTCCTCCGGCAGCAGCATCCCGAAGAAGCCCAGCTCGCCCATCTGCGCCATCACCTCCGAGTGGAACGCCTGATCCCGGTCCCAGCGAGCCGAGTGCGGCCGCAACTCGTTCTCGGCGAACTCGCGCGCGAGCTGCCGGATCTGCTCCTGCTCCTCGTTCAGCGTGTAGTCGCGCTTCATGTAGTATGTCCGTCCAGCCTGTAGGCTAGTTCACTCGTACGAGTAGAACCCGCGACCGCTCTTACGCCCGAGCCAGCCGGCGTTCACGTATTTCCTCAGCAAGGGGCAAGGACGATACTTGTCGTCACCCAGGTCCTGATGCAATACCTCGAGAATGAAGAGGCAGACGTCCAGCCCGATCAGGTCGGCCAGCGCCAACGGGCCCATCGGATGGTTCATCCCCAGCTTCATGATCTGGTCGATGGCCTCGGCCTCGGCGACGTCCTCGTACAGGCAGTAGACCGCCTCGTTGATCATCGGCATCAGGACGCGATTGCTGACGAAGCCCGGCGAATCGTTGGCCACGACCGGCGTCTTACCGAGGTCCGTCGCCAGCTTGACCACGGAATCCGCCGTCTCGTCGGCGGTGGCTAGACCACGCACGATCTCGACCAGCTGCATCACCGGCACCGGGTTCATGAAGTGCATGCCGATCACCTTCTCCGGCCGCGAGGTGTAGGCAGCAAGCCGCGTGATCGGAATCGAGCTGGTGTTGCTGGCCAGGATCGCGTCCGGAGAGGCGACCCCATCGAGCTTCTTGAAGGTCTCCGCCTTGACCGCCTCGTCCTCGGTGACCGCCTCGATCACGATGAACGCGCCGCCGGCATCGTCCAGGTTGGTAGACTTCGTGATCCGGCCGAGCGTCGCTCCCTTGGCGTCCTCGTCGATGACGCCCTTCTTGACCTGACGCGACAGGTTCTTGTCGATGACGGCCAACGCCTTGTCCAGGAAACTGGCTTCCACATCGATGATCGTCACATCGAAGCCGCTCTGCGCGAAGACGTGGGCGATCCCGTTGCCCATCGTACCGGCGCCGACTACGGCCACCTTGCCCCCGTTGTCCGGACTCATCTGTCCAACCTCCGAATTGAATGTCTAATCTCGCGTCGCCGGGACCCGCGAATCGATCAGCGGTCGAAGCTCGACCATCCGCTGCGATTCACTCAGCCACGGCGTGCGGAACAGCCATATGATGAGCGGTACCGACAGCAACGTAGTCAGCAATCCCGCTTCCGGCCCGAAGGCGCCACCAGTCATCGCTTCGGGGCCCAACATCAACGTGTCGTAGCCGGGAACCTCGAACTCGATTCCGCTCACCGGCAGATCGAAGAGGCCGGCCATCACCCAGTTCCATGCCCAGTGGAGGCCGATGGCCACCCACAGCGACCGCGTCCGCAGGTAAGCCGCTGCCATGATCACACCGGCAAGCGCGATGTTCACCACGGCTGTAAACCCGACCTCCGGGTTGAAGGCGTGGATCGCGCCGAACGCCACCGCGGATAGAATCACCGCGAGCGGCGCGCCCATCGCTTCGACCAGCACCTGGAACGGATAGCCCCTGAACAGCAGCTCTTCGCCCGCTGCGGCGACGGCCAATAACAGCGCTAGGCCGCCCAGGTATTCCGCCCAGCCGGATAGCGAGCCCGGGCCCGGGGTCGGCTTCAGCCAGCCGACCAGCGTCTGCAGCACCACGATCAGAGCGATGAAACCGCCACCGATCAAGGCGCCCTTGCCGAATCCCTTCCAGGCCTCCCTCCCAAGCGGCAGCCCCACGGCGGCAACCGGCCGGCGCTCTACCCAGCGCATCACGACCGCCGACGCGAAGAGCAGCGACAGCACGATCACGATGCTGGGAATGGCGAGCTCCCAAAGTTCCCCCACGCGCTGAAGACGCAGCGTGATCAGCGACGCCGCCGTACCCAGCACCCATAGCCCAGCGACCGTGAGCGCCACGAAGAGAAGCAGCCGCCATATCGCGCGCAGCCTCTCGCCGCTGTAGAAAAGACCCCTGACCCTCACCTCTTCCGGCTCCCGTCAACAAAAAGCCCTCGACGCTAGAAAAGCTCGAGGGCTCGGAGACCGATGCC
>JBDHAS010000359.1:0-4827 GCA_039588015.1 Gemmatimonadota bacterium
GCCAACAGGATGGTAGCGAGGTGCTTGTTCATGACCCTATCCTCCCTTAGCGTACTCAATCCACTGGTGATGTCTGGCTAATCTGCCCGCGAGTAGCTGGGCGGGAAAGAGAGGGGATGACCGCGACCGGAGAAGAGCCTGTCACAACTGGACGCGAGGCTGGAATGGTAGATCCATTCCATCGCGATCCCATTGTCGTGATGCGCGGAATCCGCAAGTCGTTCGGGCCCGTGGAGGTTCTGCACGGAGTCGACTTCGAGGTGCTGCCGGGTGAAGTGCACGTGCTCGCCGGTGAGAACGGGGCCGGAAAGAGCACGCTGATCAAGATCCTCTCGGGCGCCTACGACGATTTCTCCGCGAGCTGTACGTAGGAGGCCGACGGCAGCGCTTCGCTCACCCGAGCGAGGCCGTAGGGGCCGGCATCGCGACAATTCATCAAGAGCTCTCGTTGGTACCCTCGATGAGCGTCGCCGACAACCTGTTCCTGGGACGTGAGGTGACACGACCCTTGCGCGGTGTCGATTTCGCCTTCCAGGAATCGGAAGCTGCCCGGATTCTCTCGGAAACGGAGCTCGACTTCTCGCCCCGTCAGCCGGTGGGAGAGCTGCCGATCTCCAGCCAACAGAGCTTGGAGATCGCCCGAGCGCTGGCCCGCGACGCCGGCGTCATCATATTCGACGAGCCCACCAGCGCCCTGAGCGAGCACGAAATCGACTCGCTGTTCGAACGGATCGTCGAGCTGCGATGCCGGGGCCGCGGCATCGTCTACATCACTCACAAGATCGAGGAGATCTATCGCCTGGCCGACCGGATCACGGTGCTGCGCGACGGCGCCCTGGTGGGTACGGCCGCGGCGAACGAGCTGCCACCCAAAGACCTGGTGAAATGGATGGTGGGACGAGAGCTCGGCGTACGGAGCGAAGAGCGAGCCGGTCTCGCCGCGGAGCCCGCCCTGGAAGTCGAGGACCTGCGGGTGGCGCACCCTACCATCAAGGCGCGCTCCGTGGTTGAAGGCGTCTCGTTCACCCTGCGGCAGGGCGAGATCCTCGGGCTCGCCGGACTCCAAGGCTCGGGGACGAGCGAGGTGTTACACGCGCTGTTCGGCGCGCTGGGGCACCGCGTCGCTGGTCGGGCTCGGCTGTGCGGAGAGGCGTTTCCGATGCGCGGCCCCCGCGAGTCGGTCGAGCGGGGCGTCGTGTTGCTGACCAACGATCGAAAGTCGCTCGGTCTCGCGCCGGAGCTCAACGTGACCCACAGCGTCAGCCTAGCCGGCCTTTCTCGCTTCTGTAATCGCGGCGGATGGGTTCGCACTGAACAGGAGGACGAAACGGTTCGAGCGGTGACCGACGGGTTCCGGCTAAGCGCGCCGTCCTTCGAGGCTCCGGTGCGCACGTTGTCCGGCGGCAATCAGCAGAAGGTGTACCTGGCTCGTTGCCTGTTGCCTCAGCCGCGTGTGTTGCTCCTCGACGAGCCGACGCGCGGAATCGACGTCGGTGCCAAGGCCGACATCTACGATCTGATGCGAGGGTGGGTCGAGCAGGGCATCGGGATACTGCTCATCACCTCGGAGATGGACGAGCTGCTCGCGCTGAGCGACCGCATACTGGTCATGCACCGGGGGCGCGTCGCCGCCGAGCATTCGCGTGAGGCGGCCTCGAAGGATGCCGTTCTAGCCGCGGCCATGGGGCTGACGGGAGGTCCCGAGAGCGGAGGTGCCAACTGAGCACGACATGGCGCGCTAGGTTACTGGGTTGGTGGACCACGCCGGTCGCGCGGGCGCTTCTGGCCCTGCTGCTGATGATCGCCATCGGCAGCATCTTCAGCGCCGACGGAGCCTTCTACCGTTGGAGCGTCCACCGCGACATGCTGCGGCAGGTGTCGGTCCACGGCATGCTGGCCTGCGGGATGACGGTGGTGATCATCACCGCGGGCATCGACCTTTCGGTCAGCAGCCTGCTGGCGCTGGCGGCGGTATCGTTCGCCTGGCTGACGCTGCCGCAGGGCTGGCCGGCCGTCTTCGCCATCCCGCTGGTGTTGGCGTTCGGTACGGCGCTCGGGTCGGTCTCCGGCGCGCTGGTCGCCCGAATGCGAATCCAGCCCTTCATCGTCACGCTGGCGATGATGGTCTTCGCGCGCGGATTGGCGAAGGTGATCTCGGGAGGCAGGAAGATCACCAACTACGTGACGGTGCCGGACGGCAGCACGCACCTGGTCGATCTACCTCGCATCTTCGGCGTCATCGACAGCAAGGTGCTGGGCGGCAACCTGTCGATCGTGACGATCATCTTCCTGCTCTGCGTCCTGGTGACGTGGATCGTTCTGTCACGGCTGCGTCTGGGCCGCTACATCTACGCGGTGGGCGGGAACGAAGAGGCGGCCCACCTCTCGGGCGTACCGGTGCGCCGCACCTTGATCACGGCCTATGCACTTTCGGGACTGCTCGCAGCGGTCGCCGGGATCTGCCAGGCCGCCCAGGAGACCCACGGCGACCCCGAGACCGGGATGGCGTACGAGCTCGACGCCATCGCCATGGTGGTCATCGGCGGCACCACATTGGCGGGAGGCAAAGGCAGCGTCGTGCTGACGCTGATCGGCGTGCTGACGATCGGCTACCTGCAGAAGATCCTTTCGCTCAACGCCGCGCCCGAGGCGACTCGCCTGATGCTGACGGGCGCGATCATCATCTGCGCCGTGCTGTTCCAGCGCGGGAAACGCTGAGGGGGACGATTGCGATCCTTACTCGTGATCGTTGATGCTACTCCCACCTCAATGCTTCCGTAGCGTCCACACCTGCGGCGCGTCGCGCCGGAATGTAACTGGCCAACAGCACGGCTCCCAGCAGGGCCGCGGCGACGCCCCCGTATGTCGGTAGATCTACCGGACTCACGCCGAACAACAGCGTCGACATGAGGCGAGTGAGGCCGACGGCCACCCCTAGCCCGATGGCGACCCCTGCCACGCCCAGCGTGCCTCCTTGCCGGACGATCATGCGGCGCACATCAACCGGACGGGCCCCCAGCGCCAAACGCACCCCCATCTCTCGCGTCCGCTGGGCCACTAGATAAGAGAGCACTCCGTACACCCCCACGATCCCGAGCAGGAGCGAGACGGCGGCCGCGATTCCGAGCATGACCAGCGTGAAGGAGGTACGGGCCATGGAGTTGGCCAGGATGTCTTCCAAGGTCAGGATCTCGGCCAGCGGCAGGTTGGGGTTCACTCTCCACACGGCCTCCCGTACCTCGGGTAAGATGCTCGCGGGGTCCGGCCGCGAGGTGCGGATGGCGTGGCGAAGATCGCGCATCGTGAGGACACCCGTCCCCCACAGTTCCTCCACGATAAGCGGCCAGTAGACCACGGTTGGCGCCGTCTCGCCCACGCCCGCTGTGTGGACGTTCTGCACGACTCCCACGATCTCGCACCAGTGGGTGTCGGGGGCCGTGCGGAATCGCCTTCCAACGGCCTCCGCTGGTTGTCCCCAGAACTCTCGCGCGAAGTTTTCGGTGACCACGGCGACTGGCCGGTGCTCATACACGTCGGCCCACTCAATAGAGCGCCCGGCGAGGATCGGATTCTCCAGCGTGGCGAAGTAGCCTGGCGTTATCCAATTGAAACGCCTTAGAACCGGTACTTCTCCTTGGGTTGCCGGGAATCCTTCGACCTCCACGTCGTCCCACGCCTCCCACCCGTCCATGGCTACCGAGCCTGCGGCCCCGACCGACGTAACTCCCGGGATCCCAGTGATCCCCTCCAAGATCCGCTGATGGGTCCTCGCCGCGGCGGGACGTTCTTCAGTGCCTGGAACGTCCGGATCATGAGCCCCGAACCAACGAGCAGGACGACGACCATCGCTACCTGCGTCATGGCAAACAGCGATCGCAATCGAACCCAACGGCGTCCGGCACCCGCTCCTCGTCCCCCTTCCTTGAGCGACTCGGCCAGCTCGCCCCTCCCGTACCGGAGAACCGGTATACTACCGAAGAAGAACCCGGCCAGGAGCGACACGCCGAGCGCGAACAGCAAGACAGACGAGTTCAAGCCGATCTCTTCCAAGCGTGGCAGGTTGGGGGGAGCCATGTGCAAGAGCAGCTGATGCCCCCCGTAGGCCAGGAGCAGACCCGCTGCGCCTCCCAGGATTCCGATGACCGTGCTCTCCGTAATGAACTGCCGGGCCAGGCGTCCCCTTGAAGCACCTACGGCCGACCGCAGGGCCGCGTCACGGTGGCGGGTCTCGGCACGAACGAGAAACAGATTGGCCACGTTGGTGCAGGCAACCAGCAGAACCAGGCCCACCGTCCCAAACACGACCCAGAGCGCCGTGCTCGCTCCCCCAACCACGTCCTCTTTGAGTGGTCGGACGAAGCTGCTGAACTCCCTTTCCCGCAACGTGCTCAAAGGCATCCCGCCGTATTGCTCCGTGGCGAGAACCGTCATTCGGTCCAAGTCCAGATTGGCTTGTTCCAGTCCGACGCCTGGGCGCAATCGGGCGATTCCCGGGAAGCTCCAGTTGCCAACGCCGACCCAGTTGAACGCGAGCGGGAGATACAGATCCGGCGCCAGCCTGCCGAGGCGCAGACCCGCAGGCATGACGCCGACGATAGTGACCTCGTTACCGTCGATGCGTATGGTCCGGCCCACGACGGCGGGATCGCCCCCAAACTTCCGAATCCAGTAGCCCTGAGAAAGGATGACCGTGGCGTCGCTGCCCTGAGCGCCGTCCGTTTCGTCGAAGCTTCGACCCAGGATCGGGCTCACGCCGAGCACGGGGAAGAGCCCGTCGGTGACAAGGGCAGCCACGACCTGCTCCGGTTGCGCGAGGCCGGTGATGGT
>JBDHAS010000360.1:0-3482 GCA_039588015.1 Gemmatimonadota bacterium
ACCTCCGGCGGTCCTAGCCTCCAGATCTCGTAGTGGCCGTAGTTATGCCACGGGAACCACTGGTAATGCCGTGCCGTGTCCGCGCCCATCCAGGGCGTGACCGGCTCCTCGCCGGCGTAAGCGATGGCGTCGTCCAGGTAGCGGCCCTCGCCGGTCAGCGCGTACAACTCGATCGCCGCCAACTCCATGTCGTCGGCCCAGCTGTCCTCCTCGTAGAAGTAGGGCGCCCGGGCCGGAGCGGTCTGGCAAACGCCCGGGTTCGCAGCGCCGATTCCGTACGCGGCGACGGCCTTGGTCGCCAGCATCTCGGCGAAGGCGGGGTCGAATTCGCCCAGCACCATCGCTCCGAGCGCGAAGGAATAGGCGAACTTGCCGGCCGTAGACGCGATACCGGTCGAGCGGTTCTTGTGTTCGAGCAAGCCCTGTGGTTGGCCCGTGCATGGATAGACCGGCCGCGGCCCACCACGGCCCCAGCCGTAGTCCGACGAGTCGTTGACCGGCAGGTCGGCGTATACGTGGTCGCGGTCGTCGCCCAGCTGGTTGAACACGGTGCCGTCGCCCGGGAACATGCGGGATAGCCACTCGAGCCCATGCCGCGCCTCGTCGAGGACATCGGCGATACCGTTAGGTCCGGGCAATCCGTTCGCCTGGTAAGCATCGTCGAAGGCGTCCGCGTGGTCCCTGTAGGCGATCAGCATCGAAAATGTGGCGTGAGCCGAAGTCGTCACGTACTGAAGGTAGTCGGCGGCGTCGGCCCAACCGCCGGCGACCGGCACGAATTCGCCTTCGCGCGTGGGGTGGTCTACGACGATCGCATCGGTCGTGTGGTGCACCGAGTCGTTGAAGACCGGGTTGAAGCCGGACCGCTGTTGTCGCATGTAAACCAGCAGCGTGTCTGCCGTGCGATCGTAAGCGTTCGGGCTGATGGCGAACGGCCGCGACTCGGTGCCTGCCGCGACGACCCGATAGATACCCGGCTGGTCGAACTCGCTGAAGTCGAGGCGGTGCGCGGCCGCGCAGGGCCCGAATCGATTGGCGCTCTCCGCGATCGCCGGACCGAAGACAACTTGGCCTTGATCGTTGCGCAGCTCGAAGTCCTCGACACCCACTTCCTCCAGAGAGCAGATGACGGCGATCTTCGGCCCTTCCGGCAGGTAACCGAGCTGGTTGACGCGAATGAAGCTGACGTGATCGCTCCGGCAGGCGACGGCCGCAATGGCTACGGCGAGTGCTATCAACGCGGTTCGCAAGCGCATGGTTCAGCCTTTCAGCGGGAGGGCGCGCACGCGGGTCGCAGCAACTTGGGGTACAGCACGCGGATTGGGAAGTCGTGGCCCGCATCTCGCGCGCTCGGTTCCTGGATGCTACATAGGCAGACGTGCGAGATGGCCGCAACGACTAACGCGGCAAGAAGATGAATGTGACTGACCGCAGCGGTTCTTCTTCGGTTGTCGGGCAGCTCGCGATCGGGCTGGCCGCCATCGCGTCGTTGGCCTGGCTCGGCTGTGGAGGCGACGACGTTTTGGCGCCGCCGGCGGTCCCTGCGCGTGTCGTCGTCTCTCCCCAGTCGGTTGTCGTCGATCACGTAGGGGCGACGCAGCGGTTCGAGGCTCGGGTCGAAGACGAAGGTGGGGAACCGGTCCCGGGTGCTGAGGTCACCTGGAGCAGCAGCGACCCGGTCGTTGCCCGGGTCGATTCCGGCAGCGGCCTCGCTACCGCCGAGGGAGCCGGCGTCGCGACGATCACCGCTAAGGCGGGGGATGCACGCGGAGACGCGAGGTTCGAGGTCCAGATCCCGACCCCGCAGTACTACCCAGGGCAGGCGTACTTCGGTCGCAACGAGTATGTGGAGTATATCGCGGGCGACTTGCCCATCGTTCTCTCCGCTCCCCACGGAGGGTACCTAAAGCCGGCGGAGATCCCGGATCGGACCTGGGGCGTCACCGGCCAGGACCGCCGGACTCAGGAACTGGCCCGGGCCATCAGCGATGCGATCCACCAGCGAACGGGCCACTACGCTCACATCATCATATGTCACTTGCACAGGTCCAAGCTGGATGCGAACCGCGAGATCGTCGAGGCGGCGCAGGGCAATTCATACGCTAGGCAGGCTTGGTACGAGTATCACGACTTCATCGATACGGCCAAGCAGACTGTTGCCATGTCGTACGATCGTGGCTTCTACATGGATCTCCACGGCCACGGGCACGAGTTCCAGCGGCTCGAGCTCGGCTATCTGCTGTCGTCCAGCGATCTGTCGCGGTCGGACGACCAGCTAGAGCAGGCGGTCTACATCGATAAGAGCAGCATCCGGACTCTCGCGCTGGAAGCCGACGTCGGTTTCGCGGCGCTGCTACGCGGTTCGACCAGTCTGGGCGGGTTACTGGCCGAGCGCGGCATCCCGGGAGTACCGAGTCCGGCCTACCCGGACCCCGGCGGCCTCCCGTACTACAACGGCGGCTACAACACGCGCAGGCACGGCTCGCGCGACGGCGGACCCACCAGCGGCGTGCAGATCGAAGCCCACTGGACCGGCCTGCGTGACGAGGCCGCAAATCGGGAGGCGTTCGCCGTGGCCCTGGCCGAAAGTCTGGAGCTGTACATCGAGCAGCACTTCAAGATCGATGTGCCCGGCTCGCTGATCCTGGCTGGCGGCTCACCCGCCGCTGAGCTACAGCTTCACCACTAGCGCCAGCGTAAAGAAGCTGTCCAGCTTGTCGAGCGGCACCAGAACGGTCTCGCCCGTCGGCGTGCCATCGGGCTCCACGAGCTCGAGGCTCGTCAACGCCGGGTCATTGCGCCAGAGCAGCTGCAGGCTCGGCTTGAAGGCCAGCTTCGAGCTGATCGATATGGGCAGCGCGTTGGTGAAGTCTGCGCGGATGTCTTCCGTCGTGTCGAGATTGAAGTCGGTGGTCAGTTTGCTCTCCAACTCGGTCGAGCCCGTCAGCTGCCACCAGAAACCGTAGGCCAGGCGCAGGCCCGGGAATCTCGACCTGATGAACGGGTTCGCGACGACGTCTTCCTGGAACGAATACGTGGCGGCGTAGTCCGTGGTCAGACGCATCCGCTCATCGTCGAGCCAGATGTTGCCGGCGCCGGCCGCCAGCAGGATCCGGCTATCAATCCCCGCGAAGGTGTTGCGCAGCCAGTCGGCGCCGACCAGGGTGTAGAAGCGCTCGCTTATCTTGTAGTCGTATCGACCGCGCAGATAGTAGTTTTCCGCTGTCTTCTTCCTTACCGTCTCCTCTTGCACCTCGAAGTCGTCGATCGACATCCCCACAGCGGTGCGTGTAGTAGTCCCGGCCTCCGTACGGACCGCGCCGCCCTCGAATCTCAGCTCCGACCTGTCCCATATCCGCTTGAGCGTGCTGGCTAGGCCGAGAGTGTTCGACTCGGAATTGCCGGCAACCCAAACGCCACTGACCTCGGCGGTGAAAGCCCACCGCTGTGCTTCCTCGTCCTGCGCCCGTGCCGTGCCGGCG
>JBDHAS010000361.1:0-3456 GCA_039588015.1 Gemmatimonadota bacterium
ACGTACGTAATCGAAGATGGGCAGCATGGCTCACTCTCCTCGCTTCTCGGCCAGCAACCGAACCATCTGCATGGCGGTGATAGGAGCATCGGTGACGCGGACGCCGGCGGCGTGGTAGACAGCGTTGGCGATTGCCGCCGCGGTCGGGATGGTAGCGGGCTCGCCGAGGCCCTTGCATCCCGTCGTGTTGGCCTCCGTGTCATTTGGGTCGACGTACACGCAGGTCTGATCCACCGGGACGTCTTTGGCCGTTGGGATCTTGTAGTCGTGCCAGTTGGCGTTGACCATCTTGCCAGTCTGTGAATCGAGCACCCGGTCTTCGGTAAGCCCGAAACCGACTCCCATCGCCATGCCGCCGAAGACCTGGTTCTCGTAGGTCAGACGGTTGATCACGCGTCCGCTGTCGTGCGCCGCCACCAGCCGTACGACGCGGACCTCGCCGGTCAGCGTGTTGACCTCGACCTCGGCGAACTGCGCCGCGAAGGGCAGCGCGATCTTGCCCTCGGGGTGCGGGTGGCGCCGCCCGACGGCCACGATAATCTGCCGGCGCCGCAGGCCGCGGAGCTGCGCCAGCGGGACGGCCGCCTCCTCGTCATCCGTTGGCACGACCATTCCGTCGCGCAGAGCCAGCTGGGCGGTAGGCCGTTCCAACTCGCCCGAGGCGATCTCCAGCACCTGTTGCTTGACCTCGTTGGCGGCCGCTCGCACGGCCGGAGCCGATACGACCAGCGTCTGGCTTCCGCCGCTGGCGGGTGCCGGCTGGGTGGTGCCGGTGTCGGCGTGCTCTATCTGGATTCGCTCGAGCGGCACGCCCAACTCCTCGGCCACGACCATGGCCATCACGGTCTTCGTGCCCGTGCCGATGTCGCTGGCGCCCATGTTGAGGTTCACGCTGCCGTCCGCGAACAGCTTGACGATCACGGTTGCGCGCGGGTCGCCCGGATAGCCCCACATGCCGGCGGCCATCCCGACGCCGCGCCGCAGGTGGCCTTCCTCGCGCGGTCCCCGGCGCCCATCCTGCCAGCCGAATTCGCGGGCGCCTTCGCTGATGCACTCGCTGAGCCCGATGCTGGTGTACGGCATGTTGTCGCGCGTCTGCAGGGTAGTGGCGATGTTCTGGAGGCGGAACTCGACCGGGTCCACCCCGATCGCTTCGGCAAGCGCGTCGATCATTTGCTCGAACGCCCAGGCGCAGTTCGGGTAGCCTGGCGCCCGGAAGGGACGTCCTTGGCCGGCATTGATGAACGCAAGAGTGCTCTCAGTGCGAACGTTCGCGCATCGATAGACCGTCTGCACCAGGCCCGGCGATACGGCACCTGCCGGGTACGCCCCGCCGCTGCCTAGGAACGAGCCTTCCAGCGCCGTCAGCGTGCCATCCCGTTTCACGCCCGCCTTTAGCTTGATCACGTTGGCCGGTCGGTTGCCCTCCGACAGGAACGACTCCTCGCGCGTCAACGCCAGCTTCACCGGCCGCCCCGTCATGCGCGCCATCAGCGCGGCTATCACCGTGTACTTGCCCGTGGTCAGCTTGCTGCCGAAGCCGCCGCCCATGTACGGGCAGATGACGCGGACCGAACTGATCGGAAGGCGGAAATAGTTGGCGAGCTGTGACTGCCGGCCGAAAACGCCTTGCGTCGAGTCCCAGACCGTCAGCCGGTCGCCGTCCCAGCGGGCGACGGAGACGAACGTCTCCATAGGAGCGTGGATCTCGCAAGGAGTCCGGAAAGTCTCCTCCAGGACGATATCCGCTTCGGCGAAACCGGCTTCGACGTCGCCGCGTTCGTAGGTACTGGTATCGAGCAGATTGCCGTCATCGTGCACCGCCGGCGCGTCCGGCTGCAACGCCCGCTCCGCGTCGATCACGAACGGCAGAACCTCGTATTCCACCTCGATGGCGCGCGCCGCGTCCCATGCTTGGTGCGGCGTTTCCGCCGCGACCGCCGCCACCTCTTCGCCGGCATACCGGCAGTGGTCGTCGAACAGGGTGCTCAAAGCTCCCCCGCGGCTGAAGTACCACGGGAGCGCCGTTCCCGGCGTCGACGCCGTAATGATGACGCCGACCCCGGGCATCTGCTCGGCCCGACTCGTATCCACCCGTTGGACGCGCGCATGCGCGTGCGGACAGCGGACGATCGCCGCGTGTAGCATGTCCGGCAGGGCCATGTCCAGCGTGTACACCGCGGTGCCGCTCACCTTTTCGTAGGCGTCAACGCGAGGCAGCGCCTGCCCAACGACACGTGTCTCGCCCCAGGGTGGCAGCTTGGGAACCGTCGCGGCGGCAGGATCTTGCTGAGGTTCGGGAAGATAGTACTTCATTCAGTACCTCCTCAGGTTCCGCTGAAGTCCGGGTGATCGGTCATCATGGTGAGTGCGCAACGATGGGGCAACCGACCGCCCGAGAGTCCCGACCCACAAGTTGAGGCACGCCCGGAACGGCCGCCAGTCCCCGGCCCAGATCGCGTTCGCGTTTCCGACGGCTAGGCTCGTGACCAGGCGATGAGGCGCCGCTCGTGCTAGTTCATCAACTGTCGACGCAACGGTTGGAATGGGCAACGATCCTGCGGTCAGTGGCGCGTTGGCAAGGGTGAGAAGCGCAACATCGCGCCGGACGGATGCCCAGTCTAGGAGGCTTTGACGGGCGCTCCGGCCTCGCACCTCCTCAGGACTGTTTGATTGCGCCAACTCGATCCGCGACACCATAATTGCAGGCGCAACTCGCCCAATTCTACGTCCGGCGTGCATCAGCCACGGCGACCGGTTCCACCTCGACTTCAATGGCGGGTTCTTCAATGGCCGAGCAAGAGCGAGACAGTCTGCATTCGCGGCTTGACGTGCTCCAACGTCAGTTGGACGAGCTGCGCTATGAGCTTCACCGCGTCAAGCGGGAAGTCGAGAGCCGCGAGTCGGGTGCCGTCGAACCGCCTCCGCATCGCGCGTCGCCAGAGCCGCCCACGCCGCCGGTCGAGCGTGCGCCCCAACCACAGGCGCCACCGATGCAACCGCCGCGGCGGCCTGCACACAAAGAAGCCTGGCAAGCTACCACAGCGGCGGAACGCGAGAAGAAAGCCATCGATCTCGAGTTCTGGCTGGGGGGAAGGGGCCTGCTATTGCTTGGCGTCACCGCCGGCGTCCTCGCGGTCGGCTTCTTCGTCAAAGAGGCGATCGAGCGCGAGTGGATCGGCCCGGCGGCCCGCGTGCTGCTGGGCGGCGGAGTCGGCATCGCCGCCGTCATCGCGGGCGAGTGGATCCGGGCGCGTGGCTATAGGGTCTACGGCCTATGGCTGGCGGCCGGCGGGTTCGGCGCCCTCTACGTGAGCATCTGGGCGGCAGCCGCGCTCTATGCGCTCGTCTCCACCGCGTTCGGCTTCCTGCTCATGGTGGCTGTCGTGACCGTCGCGGCTGCTCTCGGTCTGCTGCGGCGATCGGAGTCCTTCGTCGCGCTCGCGGCCTTCGGCG
>JBDHAS010000362.1:0-3453 GCA_039588015.1 Gemmatimonadota bacterium
GACAGAATAGAACTCGTAAGCATAGAAGGTGGCACGTGATTAACACCATCCGTGGTCGACAGGCGGCCGCGTTCGCCGTCCTCTTGTTGGGGCTGCTGGCCGCCGGGCTCGTGGGCATTCTTTCGCTTCAAGGGCTGGCCAGAGAGTTCGACGCGGGCATGGCGCAGGTCGGCGAGGTGTCGGAGATCGGCACCGAGCTTCAGAACGACGTACTGGAGCTCATCTTCGCAGCCGAAGGGTATCTCGCCACGGGCGACCGAGATTACAAGCGCCGCTTCGCCGTGCTGGCCGGGCGCACGCAAGATGTCGCCAAGCGCTACCGCGAACTGGAGGGGATGGGGGCTCGGGAAGCCCGACAGGTGGAGCAATTGGCTGCATCGCTCACGCGGCTCGAGGTCGAGTTCGCTCGAGCCCATGCGCTCTACGACATCGGGCGCCGCGACGAAGCCAGGACCGTCGCCGACGCGGCACATCCTCTCGCGGAAGAAGTTGCGGGTTTGATCTCGGCGCTGGGGGAACGCCAGACTCAGGTGCTGCAGGCCTCCTCATCGACACTGCAGGCCCGAGCGCGCGATCGCTCCAACTACGTTCTCAGCATCCTGGCGATAGCGTTTCTGCTGGGTACTCTTCTAGCCCTCACGACCTTCCGCTCAATCGACCGCCCTCTGGCCGAACTCGTTGTCGCATCCAGACAACTAGGCGCCGGCGATCTTAAGACACGCGTCAACGGCAACGCGATGCCGAAGGAATTCGCCACCGTTGGAGCGGCCTTCGACAGCATGGCCAGCGGGCTGCGAAACGTGGCCGAACAGGTCGTATCGACGGCTTCGCAAGTCTCGGCCTCGGCCGCCGACTTCTCCGCCATCTCAGAGCAGGTAGCGGGCTCGACCCACGAAGTGGCGGCGGCCATGTCCGACATATCCGAGGGCGCCGAGGGGCAGGCGCGCTCCCTCAGCGAGACAGCCGCGGGAGTCGTCGAATTGAGGGAAGGTACGGCCAGCATAGAAGCGGAAGCCACTGAAAACCAGCAACTCAGCCACTCGATTCGCCAGGAGGCCAATGAGAGCCAGACCTCGGTCCGTCAAGCGATCGAACTGCTCTTGGCCCTTCGTGAAGTCGTGCACAAGTCCGCCGAGGAAATCCAAGGCCTCGAATCCACCTACGCCCAGATCGCTGGATTCGTCAAGCGGATCACCTCAATCGCCGAGCAGACCCATCTGCTCTCCCTGAACGCCGCGATAGAAGCCGCTCACGCCGGGCACGAGGGACGAGGATTCAGCGTCGTGGCCGAAGAGGTCCGCAAGCTGGCGGCAGACGCCGATTCCGCCGCACAGGACGTCGATGACACCGTCTCCCAACTGCGAGAGTGGGTCGCCAACGCCATCACCAGAATGAGGGACGGCGAAGGACAGGTCCTCAAGGTCGAAGGTGTAGCCCGCGGTGCCGAGGGAGCGCTCGACACCGTCGCCTCGGGACTCGATCGGATCTCGCAGGCCACCGATGAGGCGCTGCTGACGGTCAAGCGCAGCCGCACCCTTCTCGAACAGGTTGCCGGCCACGTAGAGTCGGTCTCGGCGACTGCGGCGGCCCATGCGGCCCGCAGCCAAGATGTGAGCGCCGCCGTTCAGGAACAGTCCGCAACGGCAGAGCAGATCAGTGCCTCGGTAGCGGAACTGGTCGCAGCAGCCGACGGTCTGCGCGCGGTCGTCAGCGAGTGGGACGTCTAGCCGCCACACCCACCTCCCAACCGCAGCGAAACCTCCGCCTTGACTGCCCGTAATGAGGGTGGGAGAACCGGTGAACGCCAGCGTTTCAGCCTCCTCAGCCGTTCTAACCGCGGCCGAACAGGCAGGACCCGGCACTCGGTTGCGGAACGGGGTCACAGCCCCTAATAAGAACCGACACAGTGCCCGCTGCCACGCTGCCACCGGGAGAATCCGCAACTGACAGGAGCTGCTGATCACATGAAGCAACTTGCTCTATCGCTCGTGGCCGCCCTCCTTCTCGCCGCCCAGCCGGTCTACGGGCAGGCCTTGAGCTTCGGCGTGAGGGGCGGTCTCAACTATGCGACTGCCGACATCAAAGGCGAGGACTTCCCCGACGCGGTCGGCTACAGGACAGGATTCCACCTCGGGATTCTCGGCAACGTAGAAATCGCCAAGAACTTCGCCTTGCAAACGGATCTGATGTACTCGCAGAAGGGCTTCGGCAAAGGCGACGGCGACGTTGCCCTGAAGGTGGACTACGTCGAGATCCCCGTCCTTGCGGTCATCAAGTTTCCGGCAAAGATCTCGCCTCACATCTACCTCGGCGTGGTGCTCGGCCTCGAGACGGGCTGCAAAGTCTCCGCCGGAGAAATCGAGAACGTCGGCTGCGACGAAGCCATCGAACAGAACCTCGAAACGCCGCGCACCAAGGGAGCGGATTCGGGCCTGATGTTCGGCGGCGGCGTTACCTTCGAATTCGGCGCCGGGGGCATCCTCCTTGACGCTCTGTACAACTACGGTCTCACGGACGTCTCCGAACCTGGCGGCGGCATCGATGACCTCAAGACGCGCACCTTCTACCTATCCGCCGGCTACGTTTTGCCGCTCGGAGGCTGAGCGAGGACCACGAGGGCAATAGCTTAGCCGCCTTGGGCGGGCCCTACTGGGCCCCGCAGCCCTGCCGCTGACCCGGCAGGGCTCTTTCCTTATGTCCCGTTGGAACCCGGCCCGGCCGGCAGCGGTATATTGCCGGTCGAACCTCTTTCTTTATCTTTGCGCGTCCGGGTACGGGAACCATCCGGCACCGGGCCGAACCGTTCTGCACCGCTCTTCACCGTCTACAGCGACGCGGAGAATAGGAACGCAATGGGAAAGGCAACTTTTGCAGCAGGATGCTTCTGGGGCGTCGAGGCTGCTTTTCGGAAGGTCGCCGGTGTTCTGGATACCACTGTCGGCTACACCGGCGGTGCGTTGGAAGGCCCGACGTACGAGGACGTTTGCACAGGCAAGACGGGACACGCCGAGGCCGTTCAGGTCGAGTATGACTCGGACCAAGTGACGTACGAGCAACTGCTCGATGTCTTTTGGAACATCCATGACCCAACCACCCAGGACCGTCAGGGTCCTGATATCGGTAGCCAGTACCGATCGGCCATCTACTACTATACCGAAGGCCAAGAGGAAACGGCGAAGCAGTCCAAGGAAAAGCTCGAACGCAGTGGCCACTACTGGAATCCAGTCGTCACCGAGATAGCTCCAGCTACCGAGTTCTACGCAGCCGAGGAGTATCACCAGAAGTACTACGAGAAGCGGGGGCTCGAGTAGATATGCCGCGGAAGCAGGGCACATCCCTCCTTCCCCGCGAACACGGGGCGTACGCCCAGGTATCCTTTCCACTGCTCACCGCTCTCGCGCTCGGCGGCTTGGGACCGGCGGCGTTGCTTCTCACCGTCGCTGTGATCACCGT
>JBDHAS010000363.1:0-3648 GCA_039588015.1 Gemmatimonadota bacterium
GCCTTGTCGATCGTCTCCGGAGTCCTGTCGTCGGCGAAATAGTAGAATTCCGCTTCCGGGCCGATGTTCATCTGGTAGAACCCATGCTCATTCAGACGCCTCAGGTTCCGCTTCAGAACCTCGCGCGGGTCGCTCGCGTACGGCGTGCCGTCCGGGTTACGAATGTCCGCGAACATCCGAATCGAGCGGGAGCCGCCTATTTTGAACGGAACGACCTGGGCGGTCTCGGCGATAGGAAACGCCACCATGTCGCTTTCCTGAATCCGCTTGTACCCCTCGATCGACGAGCCGTCAAAGCCCATTCCCTCCTCGAAGGCGCCCTCGATTTCCGGCAACGTGACCGCGAAGGACTTCAGGAAGCCGAGAATGTCGGTGAACCACAGCCGGATGGAGGTGACCCCGTGCTCGGAGCAGTACTTCAGTACGTCACTCGACGTGCTGAGGTCGAGTCCGTCCCGACAGCCCATGTCGGCCACGTAGGACTCCATCTCCGCCCGGAATCTCTCCACCTGTCCGAGGAAATCATTCATCCGCATAGACTTACGCCTCCGTCAGTCTCTAGGGGTCTGCTGTGCTGTCGTGGGAAAAGGGAAGCGGCCGCAGGGCACGCACCGGCACGAATCTACACGGGCAGGCCGAGGCGTCTAGGGGGGCGCGAGAGATGACAGGTGGTCGGTAGTCGGCAAGCGGCGGCGTGCGCGAAGCGAAAAGGCGCCAGGGCTGTAACATACGTGGTATGGTTATGACACCTCACAATGCTAGATTGTGGCGGCCTCAACCCAACCGGATAGCTGATATGGATCGCAGTCGATATGCAAAGCTGGCGCTCTTCGCGAGTCTGCTCGCCTGTGTGGCCTGCGGCGGCGCGCCAGGCTCTGACAGCGACGAAGCCACCGTGGACCTTGTCGTCCTGGTCACGGTGGACCAGCTCCCCAACTATCTGTTCGAGCGTTACGACTCGCTCTACACGGGCGGATTCCGGCGTCTGCTACAGCAGGGTCGCAGCTACACGCGGGCCGTTCACGACCACGCGGCGACCGTGACATCTACAGGGCATGCGACGCTGGCGACCGGCATGCTCCCGGCGCGGCACGGAGTTGTCGACAACGACTGGTACGAGCAGGTGGAGGGCGAGTGGCGCCAGGTTCCCAGCGTGGACGACGAGGAGGGAAGCATCATCGGAGTACCCGGGAAGGTCGGGATGTCTCCGAGGAACCTCCGAGCCAGCGGCCTGCCGGACTGGATCCAGTCCGCCGACCCCGCCGCCCGCGTCGTGTCGGTGTCGGGCAAGCGCACCGCTTCGACGTTGATCGCCGGGCAGACGGGGGACGCTTACGTCTACTACTTCGAAGACGACGTCGGTCGCTTCGTCACCTCCACATACTATCGGCAGGAAGACCCGTCCTGGCTGATGCGATTCAACCAGCAAACGCTGGCGCAGCTACTGGCCGACTCGCTTTGGGAGTGCTCGTTACCGCCCGATGTCCGATCGCTGGCACGCGCCGATGCAGTCCCCTACGAGAACCGCGGCATGCACACATCGTTCCCGCACCGAGCCGCCGACGAAGTGCGCGACACTATGGATGTAGAAGCGTACTTCGATTGGTGGGATCACACGCCGAAGCTCGACCGGGCGATCCTTGCTTTTGCGAAGCAGACAATCTCCTCGCTTCAGCTCGGTACCAGCGGTCACGTGGACTACCTGGCCGTAGGCCTCTCGCAGCTGGACCGTGTCGGCCACTACTACGGCCCGCTCAGCCTCGAGCAACTCGACAACATTCTGCACGTGGATCGCTTGCTCGCCGAGTTCTTCGACTACCTGGACGAGCAAGTTGGCGCGGGTCGTTACGTGGTCGCTTTCACATCCGACCACGGCGTCGTCCAGCTGCCGGC
This sequence comes from Gemmatimonadota bacterium, assembly GCA_039588015.1. Taxonomy (GTDB): domain Bacteria; phylum Gemmatimonadota; class Gemmatimonadetes; order Palauibacterales; family KS3-K002; genus JASFMO01. Next base: position 1,894 of record JBDHAS010000363.1, read on the forward strand.
GTACCGGCGCGAGCTGGGATTACAGGGCAGGCAAGTCAGGGCGAGCGAAATTCGGGAGGACCATCGAGTTGCCAGCGAACGCACGAGAGGCGCCGGCGACGACAGCGCCGCCCAATCACGGGTGATCCACGAGCTCGAGCAGCACGACTACGTAGCAGACGTCATGACGCTGGCGGACCTTTCGGGGCCCGAGTCGCCCGATTCTTTCGTCGCCCTCTACCAACGCTCGTACTACCCAGGCCGGGTCGCAGGCGTCTTGGCCCGAGAAGGGCTTGTGCTCCGTCTGACCGAAGGGATGCATTCGGATCCGGAGCCGACGACGCACGGGTCGCCCTACCTCTATGACCGGCACATCCCGCTCATCTTCATGGGGGGCGGAATCCTGACGGGCTCCAGCGACGAGCCGGTCCGCACCGTGGATGTAGCACCGACCCTCGCGCGCCTGGTGGGAGTCCCGTTCCCTGACGACCTGGACGGGCGACCGCTAGACGTGAGAGCCAACTAGTATTTGGACTTCACCGATGCTGACGGATTGGCGACCCCTTTGAATATCGAACACCGAATGTCGAATAGCGAATTACGAAGAACTGTCCTTGGAAATTCGACATTCGATGTTCAATATTGGCAATTCAAAGCCCGCCGTCCGTCACCGCCGGTGTAATCGAGTACTATTTCTCGGTCTCACCGCCCTCCTCCTCATCCGTCTCCAGGTCGAGCGGGATGTCGACTTCCTCGCCCCACACGTAGCGGGCGAACCACTGCCAATTGTGCCAGGTGGCGGCGAGCTGCTCTTTCGGCTTGCTGATTCCGTGGCCGAACCCCTTGTAGACGATCAGCTTCGTCTCGACTCCGACATCCTGCAGACCCTGGTACAGCTCGTAGGCGTTCGGGATCGGCACGCGGCGATCGAACTCGCCGTGCTGGATCAACGTCGGCGTCCGCGCATCATTGATGAATGTCATCGGCGAGGTCTTGGCGTAGACTTCCGGATCATCCCACGGCGTGGACTTCAAGTACGTGCGCGTGAATCGGTGGATGTCGGTGTTCACGTAGTAGGTCATCCAGTTGGAGATCCCCGCGCCCACCGAGATCGCCTTGAACACGTCGCTGGTCGTCGTCAGGAAGGCGGAGATGTAACCGCCCTGGCTCCAGCCCATCGCGCCCATCCGCTCCGGATCCGCGATTCCCTGCTCCACCAGATAATCCACACCCGATAGCACATCCCACGCATCGCCTTCGCCCAGATTGCGCACGTTCAGCGACCGGAACGCCTCGCCGTATCCCGCCGAACCGCGGTAATTTGGCATCATGACGACGGCACCTTTCGCCAGCCACTGCGTGATCGGGTAGACGTACGAGACCACGAGCGCCGGGCGCGACGTCGCCGTCGGCCCCCCGTGGATCGCCACCAGCAGCGGGTACCTGCGACTCGGGTCGTAGTCGCCGGGCTTGAACAACACTCCTTCGATAGTGGCCCCATCACGCGACGTCCACTGGACAATCTCCCGAGTCCCCAGCGGCCAGACTTGATCGGTCATGTTCGTGACCCGCTCGGGCCGGAAGCGGCGAGTGCTGGTGCGATAGATCTCACCGACCGTCGAGGGCGTCTGGCCGTAGAAAGCCAATGTGCGGCCATCAGCAGAGAAGTCGGCCGACCAGATCATCTCCGGCTCTTCGCTGATTCGCTCTATCCGGCCGCTCTCCGGGTCCATTCTGAAGACTCCGGTGCTGGTCCGCTGGGATGCGAGGAACCAG
>JBDHAS010000364.1:0-3401 GCA_039588015.1 Gemmatimonadota bacterium
ACAGGATGTCCGGCTGAACGCCCTCCCTCGTGTCGGGAAACTCGACGCCGACGGGCGCGAAGAGCAGCTCGCCATAGCCGGGATGCTGAAGCAGAGGGAGAAGCGCGTCCATCAGGTTGCGGGCGATCTCCTGGTGCCGGAGGCGCGGCGGCGGCGTCACGTAGAGTTCCCCGCCGATCGCCTCGTATCGGTTGCCGTCCTCCGGCATGAGAAGGACGTCCTGCCAGGTGATACTCGTGCTGGGCATACCTTCCACATTATACCTCCAGGCGCCGGGCCGGGCGAGCGCACCCACCGGTTCGTTAGGAGTATCTTCCCGCGGTAGTCAGCCCTATTTTCTTGCCCGTCAACCTCAACCCACACGGAAATCGCCATGCTAGCCAGATTGCGTCTATTGGCCGTCGCAGCGGCGGTCGCGCTCGCCACGCCGGTAATCGCCCAAATCCCGGAACTCGCCGTGGAGCGGATCTACGGCTCCGAGGACTTCAGCCCGCAACAGGTCCGCGTCAACTGGATGGCCGATGGCCGTCACTACACGGTCATCGAGCGGGACCAGCACGGGCGGACCGACCTGTACAAGGAGGACATACTCTCGGGCGAGCGGGAGCTGCTGGTGCGCGGGACGGACCTGGTCCCGCCCGGCGAAGGCGAGCCGATCACCATCGACAGTTATAGCTTCTCGGTTGACGCCTCGAAGCTGCTGATCGCCACGCGCGAGCAGCGTATCTGGCGCCGCAGCCGCAGCGCGTTCTTCTACGTCTGGGAGTTCGGGTCGCGCACGCTGACGCCGATCAGTACTCAGCCCGGCCCCCAGCGCTACGCCAAGCTCTCGCCGGACGGGAGCCGGGTCGCGTTCGTGCGCGGCAACAACATCTACGTCACCGACCTGGCCACGGGACGCGAGAAGGCGCTGACCGAGGACGGCGGCGAAGACATCATCAACGGCGCGACCGACTGGGTCTACGAGGAAGAGCTGTCGTTGGCCGACGGGTTCCGCTGGAGCCCGAACGGCGAGCGGATCGCGTTCTGGCGTTTCGACCAGAGCCCGATCCCGGCTTTCTACTTGATCAACGAGCTGACGCTCTACCCAGAGCTGACGCCGGTGCGCTATCCCAAGGCGGGCACCGACAATTCTGAAGTGCAGCTCGGCGTCGTGGACGTCGCAAGCGGCGAGACGCGCTGGATCGATGTCGGGCCGACCGACGAGGAGTTTTACATCGCCCGCATGGACTTCGCGGACTCGTCCGACGAAATCTGGTTCCGGCGCCTGAACCGGCACCAGAACCGCATGGATCTGTACCTTGCGGACGCGCGAACGGGTCGGTCGGAGATCATCATGACCGACAGCGACGACGCCTGGATCGACATCGATGCCGGCGACCTGATCTGGATCGAGGACGGCGAGAAGTTCGTCTACCTGAGCGAGCGCGCCGGTTACGGCCAGCTGTCCTTGTTCGAGCGCGATGGCACGCTGGTCCGCGAGCTGACGACCGGAGAGTGGGATGTGCTGGGCACTTACGGCGTGGACGAGCGGCGCGACGTCGTCTTCTTCACCGGCGCCGCCGACGGCCCGCTTTCGCGTCCGCTCTACGTCGTCGGACTCGACGGCGAAGGGTTCATGCGCCTCTCGGGCGCCAGGGGGACGCACCGCGTCGCCTTCGATCCCACGTTCACCTATTACCTCGACACCTACTCGGAGGCCGGCGTGCCGCCGGTCCAGACGATCCGGCGCGCGAACGGCCAGCCGGTCCGCACGCTGGCCGACAACGCCGAACTAAAGCAGAACCTGGACGCGCTGGGATTGGCGCGGCCCGAGTTCATGAAGGTTCCTGTCGAGGGCGGTGCGGAGCTGAACGCCTGGATGATCAAGCCGCCGGACTTCGATCCGTCGAAGCGGTACCCGCTGCTGATGTACGTGTACGGTGGCCCCGGCTCGCAGACCGTCACCGATTCGTGGGGCGGCGACCGATACTTGTGGCATCAGTTGCTGGCCCAGAAGGGCTACCTCGTGGCGAGCGTGGACAATCGGGGGACCGGCGCGCGGGGCGTGGCATTCAGAAAGATCACGTACCTGAACCTCGGCAAGTACGAGTCCGCGGACCAGATCGCCGCGGCCCGCTACTTGGGCGGCTTACCCTACGTGGACGCGGGCCGCATCGGCATCTGGGGGTGGAGCTACGGCGGCTACATGTCGTCGCTCTCGATGTTCAAGGGCGCGGGAGTCTTCAAAGCCGCGATCGCGGTGGCGCCCGTCACCGACTGGCGGCTGTACGACACGATCTACACCGAGCGCTACATGCGCACGCCGCAGGAGAACCCGGACGGCTATGCGCAGGGCGCGCCGCAGACCTACGCCGACCGGCTACAGGGGAACTTCTTGCTTGTCCACGGCACCGGCGACGACAACGTCCACCCGCAGAACTCGTATCAGCTCGTCCAACTGCTGGAGGACGCGAACAAGCAGTTCGAGTTCCGGATCTACCCGAACAAAACGCATGGCATCTCGGGGCCAGTAGCCAGAGTGAATCTGTTTACGCTGCTAACGCAGTTCCTGGAAGAGGGGCTTTGAGCGGGGCCTTGAATATCGAATATCGAATGTTGAACACTGACTAACGAAGTGGTCGTGGAAGCCAGTGTTCGTGACCACCTCATGATTGGGTGTCCGGTGTTCGATATTCGATATTCAAGAGCCACCCCTCATCTCTCGACACCCGACTGGCTAATCTACGGCGCGTGAATCCTGAGGTGCGGAAAGTACGTTTGGTACCGGGCGGGGTCTCGAGTCAATAGCACGCATCCTGTCAGTGCGGCGTGGGCCCCGATGAAGAAGTCCGGAAGCGGCGATCGTCGGGTTCCACCCCGCTCACGGTAGCGCAGGAAGCATTTTCCAGCCAGAAACCCGGCAGGCCAAGGCAGTGGCTGCCGCTCGAAAGCTTCCGGCGGCAAGGCGGCGTCCAGGTCTTCGATGCGCGAGAAGCCGATCGAGACCTCGGCGTAGATGATCGGATTGATAGTGAGCACCTTGTCCTCGGCCAGCTCCTCCAGGGCTGCCGCCGACCACTCGAACCACGCAGGATCCTCGGTTAGGACGTCGAGGAGCACGTTGCTGTCTACCAACACGCGGCTCACTCGCCCTCCCCGCGCGTGAGCGCTAGGATCTCCTCCGTGCTCAAGCCGGCATCGGCCCGGCCGCGCATGCCTTCCACGATGCGGCGGCCGCGTGCCCGCTGACCATCCTCTTTTTTCTTCAGCTTGGCCCAACCATCCATGAGCTCGAACTCGACCTCGGTGTACGGGAGCAGGCCGAGCGCCTCGCGGATCTCGATCGGAATGGTGACCTGGCCCTTGGTAGTTATGCGCATGGTAAGACTCCTACTAGTAATACTCTTACATTAACCCTG
>JBDHAS010000365.1:0-3400 GCA_039588015.1 Gemmatimonadota bacterium
AACCTGCCGGAGCACCGAAAGACGATCACGATCGCGAAGGCTCAAACTCAGCATCTCCTCCCCCGGAGCTGTCAGTCCACTTCAGCCGAAGCGAACAAACTCCGAAAGAGGACATTTCTAAATCAACAGGGGCGGACATTTCTGCTTCAATACTACACTGCCGGCTCACAGCGCGTTGCCCCTGAGGTAGTCGCATCGCATCTTAGAATAGCCCCGACCCCTGAGTCCCGGTTGAGTGGGGACCAACAGCATGGCGTCCCTCCTTCAGCGCCTCAAAGAGCGCAAGCTGTTCCAGTGGGCTCTGGCCTACCTGGCAGGTGCATGGCTGGTATTCCAGGGCATCGAGGTGCTCGCCGAGCCGTGGAACCTGCCCCAGTCCATCATCAGAGCGATTCACGTACTTCTCGGGATCGGGTTTGTCTTGGTCCTCGTGCTCGCCTGGTACCACGGTGAGAGAGGCCGGCAGCGCGTTAGCGGCCCCGAGCTGTTGATGATTGCCGCGCTTTTGGCGATCGCTGCGATATTGCTCGCTGTGCTTGGGCCAGAGGAAGAAGCGACCACGACTCCCGACGTCGCAGTTACGTCCCCGCACGAGACGCCCGCCGTTGCTGAAGAAGGGAAGCCGGCGATCGCGGTACTGCCCTTTGACAACTTCAGCCCCAATCCGGACGACGCCTACTTCGCCGATGGGATGCACGAGGAGATCATCCGGCAGCTCTCACGAATCTCAGGGATCAAGGTGATCTCGCGGACCTCCGTGATGCAGTACCGCGAGGCACGGCCGCCGGCGCGGCAGATCGCCGGGGAGCTGGGGGTCGGCTTTTTGCTCGAGGGGAGCGCCCGTAAGGCCGAAGACCAGGTCCGTCTGACGGTACAGCTCATCGATGCGAGCAGTGACGAGCACGTCTGGGCGGATGACTACGATCGGGACTTGACCGCCGCACACCTGTTCGAGATACAGGGCGACGTGGCCAAGCGCGTCGCCGCTTCTTTGGCCGCGCAGCTCTCGCCGGAGGAGAGGCATCGAATCGAGTCGCAACCCACCGATAACCTGGCGGCCTATGAACTCTATTTACTGGGCCGCTACCACTTCGGCACCCGCTACACCAGCGGAGAAGCGGTCGACCGGGCGGCCGAGTTCTACCGCCGGGCGATTGAGGCGGACAGCGGGTTCGCTCTGGCTTACAGCGGCCTGGCAGACCTCTGCGCCCCTCGTCGTTTCTTCCCGAGACTCGAGCGGACCTCCGCAGATGCCAGACGGTCGGAGATGCAGGAAACCGATTCCCTCTCTGCTTGTGCGGCACGAAGGGCTGTGGCGCTCGACAGCACTTCCGCCGAAGCTCACACGACGCTGGGCATCGTGTTGACGTACATCGAGCACAACTGGGAGGAGGCGGAAAGGGAGTATCTGATCGCCATCGAGCTCAATCCGGGTTACTCAACGACTCACAACTTCTACGGCGATCTTCTGATGTTCGGGCGACGCTGGGATGAGGCCGTTCGGGCCAAGCAGAAGGCCCTCGAGCTCGCTCCGCTTTCCACCATAAACCAGTCAAATCTAGCGTACGCCCTTTGGGGGGCGGGTAGGCTGAGCGAGGCGGCGGAGTTAGCTGAGGCGCTCTCGCCGCACGTGCCCTACAGTGCTGCCGGCACGATCCGGAATGAGGAGACCTGGATCGAATCGCCACCGAGTCAGTATGTCGAAGTACAGATCTACTACGAGATGGGCCGCAGCTATGACGATGCCCTCGAGGCCCTGGTCGGGGCGCTGGTTCGTTCAGGAACGGGTCCGGAGTTGGCTGCAGCCTATGAACGAAGATGGGAGGGCTTGGGCTGGGACGGTCTCTGGGCAGCCGATCTATCTCTACCGGCCTCACTGACCTGCCACTGGTGCCGGGCCATCGCGTATGAGCGCTTGGGCCGAAAACGGGAAGCCGTCGATGCGTTGAGGACTGCATACGAGATCCGCGAAGTGGGCCTCCTGTGGCCTTTCATGACTTCATGCTTCAAGACGATGGAGGACGACCCGGGCTACCTGGAACTGCTGCACGAGATGGGCCTGAGGCCTTGAACGCATCAGCGATCCGATCGGTGCGTGTCGCATGACGACTCTTCTCCAACGCCTGAGAGAGCGTAAGCTGGTACAGTGGGCGCTGGCCTATCTGGCCGGGGCGTGGGTCGTGTTGCAGGTGATGGAAGTCACGGCTGAGCCCTTCGGGTGGCCGCTGGCGGTGCAGCGCGGTATCACGGTGCTCCTCGCCGTTGGCTTCTTCGTCACGCTGGTCGTCGCCTGGTACCACGGGGAAAAGGGCAGGCAGCGAGTGAGTGGGCCGGAGCTGTTGATGGTTGCAGCGTTGTTGGTGATCGCGGGCGCGGCGCTCTTCTTGGTTCGAGTAGAGCAGGGAGGGCCGTCGGCTTCGCCGATTCCTGAGTCCACCCATGTGGAAGCCGAGAAGCCGGCGATCGCCGTGCTTCCCTGCGACAACATCAGTCCGAACTCCGAGGATGCATATCTCGCGGACGGAATTCATGAGGAGATCCTTCTCAGGCTATCGAAGATCCAATCGCTGACCTCGATCGGGCGCAAGTCGGTCGAGTGGTGCCGGGACAATCCTCGGCCGATCCGAGACATGGCGGCGGAGCTGGGTGTGGGTTTTGTTGGCGAGTGCAGCGTGAGGAAGGATGCGGGTCAGAATCGGATACGACTTACCTTCCAGTTGCTCGACGCGAGCACCGGCGGGCAAATCTGGGCCGAGAACTACGACCGCGATCTCACGGCCGGCAACCTCTTGGAACTCGAGAGCGACGTCGCCCGACAGGTTGCCCATACCTTGAGGGCCGTTCTTACTCCAGAGGAACGAGCACGGATCGAGGCCGTGCCGACCGAGAATCTGGAGGCGTACTACAACTACCTGCGCGGGCGGCATCTCTGGAACCAGCGTTCGCTGGCGGCGTTCGATTCAGCGGTCCAGTACTACAACCGGGCGGTACTTCTCGATCCGGAGTACGCCCGCGCCTACGCCGGGCTCGCCGAGACCTACGTGCTGCTCCCCGAGTACGGCGGTCCCTCGATCCCCCAGATCCTGCCCCTCGCCAGGGTGGCGACCGATAGAGCGCTTACGCTCGATCCCGATCTTGCCGAAGCCTACACGGCTTCCGCTTACATCAAGTCGAGGTTCGAGTGGGATCACGAGGGCGCCGAGCGAGACTACCGGAAGGCGATCGAGCTCGATCCCGATTATGCGACCGCGCATCAGTGGTACGCCGAGCTTCTTAACCACAGCCGTCGCTGGGATCAGGCGCTCGTGAAAGCCCGGAGAGCCGTCGAGCTGGACCCGGTGTCCGTTATGCCCAACACGGTCCTGGCGGTCGCATTGCTGTGCAACGGTCGCCCCGATGA
>JBDHAS010000366.1:0-3396 GCA_039588015.1 Gemmatimonadota bacterium
CCGGCGATCGCCAGGCCTGCCGGCCGCAGCAGCTTGGCTTCCCGCGCTTGCCCACCGTCGCCCGCGAACCCTGGCAGACCGGTGCCGGCAACTGTGACGAGCATGCCATCGAGCTCGATCCGTCGCACCCGATTGCCCAGCGTCTCGGTGAGATAGACGCGGCCGCCCACGCCGACGGCCACGCCGGTCGGTTCCTGAAGTTGTACCTGGAGCGCGTCGATCGAGTCGGTGCCGATCGGGCCGCTGTCGGCACCGGCGATCGGTTCCAATTCGCCGCTGCCGAGGTCCAGGCGCCAGATTCGCCAGCCTTCCGGGTCGGCGATCACCAGTCCGCCCTGGCCGTCTAACGCCAACCCATCGGGCCGGCGCAGCCGAGGTTCGCTCATGTACAAGCTGTGATCGATGAGGGCCTCGATCTGACCTCCGGAGGTCACGGCGAGTATGCGTGCATTCATCCTGTCGGCGAAGTAGACGGTGCCGTCAGGCCCAACGGCCAATCCATGGGGCGAGTCGAGGTAGCTGTCGGTCGCCAGGTCGCCGAGACTATCGCCGGCTACCTCGGGTATTCCGGCCACGATGCGGACGACGCCAGGCGCGTCGCCCAGGATGATGTACGGGTCTCCGCAGGCCGCCACGAGGGCTGCGCAGGCGGCGAGCGCTACGGCACTAACGCGATAGTCCATATGTCGTAGTCGCCATCGTCGCTGAGAATAGCCAGGGCTAGGTAGCTGCCGTCAGGTGAGACGGCCGGCTCACGCCCGCCCTCCGTCCCGGGAATCGCCTCGGCGTTCGTGCCATCGGCCCCGATGGACCAGATCGTGTTGCCACGCCGGAAAACGAGCGACGCGCCGTCCGGAGACCACGCTGGTTCCGAACCCTCGCCCAGTTCTCGCAGGTCTGAGCCGTCCGGTCGAACGAGGCTGAGCACCGACGGGCCGACCAAGTAATCGGTCCGCTGTTGCGTGCAGATAACTGCCCCGACATTGTCGATGTACCGGCAGAAGGCGCCTGTCGAGCCTTCCCGCTCGATGCGCGTGAACGCGATCCACTCGCCGTCCGGGCCCCAGGCGGGCCAGGCGCCATCCTCGGTGTTCGGTACGGGCACGGCAGTCTCGTCCCCAACCCTCCACAAGTACAGGTTGAGGCCGTCGCTGAACACGAGGCGCTCGCCGTCGGGCGCCCAGGAGGCTCGAAATACAACCGCGCCCTCATCCGCGAACAGTCGCTGGAAGGGATGGTAGTGGATGACCGCGGTCTGAATGCCTTCCTTTCCTGCTACCAGGACTGCGAGCGACTCATCTTCATCGAGCGAGTGCGTCGCTTCTAGCCGGCGCACGATGACTCTGACCTGTCGAACCGGTGGCTGCCGAGACTGCTCCTCGCTGAGGCTTGGTGAGCAGCGCGGTGGTCCAAATCGGAGCGGACACGTGTGCGGCGCCCACAGCTCCGAGATTTCGATGAAAGCCAGCCGCGAGCGCTCAGGGTCCGGCACCGGCGATGTCAGCCAATATTCGGTGCGCGAGTCGGACGACTGGATGTTTGGAAGCACAGTCTCTGCTGAGCTGCCCGTCCTCCGCTGTTTCATCAGGATCCACTCGCGGGGGGTCCAAGCGGGGAAGACTTGCTCCGACTCCGATTCCGCGGAGTAGTAGACCGTGTCGCCGTTCAACGACCAGGCGGGCATCCGATCATCGCCGGGGCTGTAAGTGAGCCGAACCGGTGAAGCCGGATTCTGCGGCCGGTCCACCGGCTGGTATGGCTCGACCCGGTCGCGGCAGGCGAGCGTTATAGACGCGATTGTCGCGGCCGAGATGCAGGCGCAGGTGATCGAATGCGGCCTCAAAACGCTACCTCTATTCCCAGCCTTAGCTCTCGTGCGGAACCGAAATAGAGCGAAGGGTCGCTGCGATCGAGCGCGGCGGCGATCCGGCCTGTGCGCATCTCGTCCGCCGTGATCAGTCCGTCCCGGTTCAGATCGACCAGCATGCTGTAGTCTCGCGATTCGCGCGGGATCGGCTTCAAGTCGTTGGGGACGTCATCTGCTGCAGCCAAGAGCTCGTCGGCGCTCGGCGCGAGCGTGCCGGTGTCGCGGCGGAGCGCGATGACGTTCTCTCTACCGGTGAGGTTCCGGATGTCGGCGATGACACGCCAGGAACACCGCGGGCAACCGGGCACGCCCCCGAGATCGTACGTCGCTCGGAGGTTAACCAGACCTCTCCAGGGCAGACGCTCTCCGATCGAAGGCTCGCCGACGTACTCCGGCACCGTGCGGTTCAGCGGGTAGCCGCTGCGCAGCATGCCGGTGAGCGTCACGCCCCATCTGTGCCGGCTCGCTCTGGCGGCCCGGCCCGCCGATATCACGATGTCTGCGGCGTGCGGGATGTCGAAGGCGAGCGGGAACTCTAGGCGCTCATCGGTAAGGCCGGCCCCAGGGTCCTCGAACGGGCTGGACGTCACCCCCTTGGCGCTCTGCAGGGAATATCCGGCGCGCACGTGCAGCCACGGCCAGTAGCCCTCTGCTGAAAGTTCTACTCCCTTGACGGTACCGAAGTCTCCCGTGGTGAACTGACCGGCTTCGGCCCCTACCAGTGTCATACTGCTGGTCACGAGGTTGTGCAGCTCTTTGTAGAAGCCTACCGCGCCTATCGAGAAATTCGGGCTCAGGAGGTGCGTGAACCCGACTTCCCAGGCGGTGCCCTTCTCGAAGCTGAGGTTCGGATTGCCCTGCCGCCGGATGTCCGCTCGCAACGAGTCGCCGAGAGTGGTGTCGAGGAAGAAGCGAAAGTCGGGCGGCTTGGAGACGAGGCCATAGCTGAAACGGAACATCGTTCGCCCGTGCGTCGCGGGAAGCGGGACGGCCATCCCTACCCGGGGCATCCAGCTGACGTGCCAGTCGGTATCGATTGTCGGGCTGAGGAAGTCCCGACGGTCCTTTTGGAAGGTGATTCCCGAACTGAACGCCTCCACGCGAGCACCGAAGCGCACCGTCACATCGTGAACCGCCAGCAGCGATACCTCGGCGTAGCCGCTGAGCGTCTTCGGATAGAAGCGCGCATAGCTCGGCAGCGAGCCGGCCAGGTAGGCGGCCGTTCGCTCGTAGCTTTCGATATGGTAAGCGCGAGCCGACAGGCCCGTGCGGACGATGTGACCACGGGTCGACATGAACTCGGCGAGCAGCTCACCGGCGATGAACTCGGTCCGATTCCAGGCAGCGAGACCCGGGGTGCCTTCTGTGAAGAAGATGCCGTCCGCGGCAGGCCCGAACGGCGAGCCCGTCGTGCCTCCTGGGGTCGTGTAGCCGGGTGTAGCGATACCCGAGCTGAGCTGGTCCTCGATGGGGGAGCGAGTGAAATCTTCACCGAGGAAACGGAAGCCGGAGAGGCCGAAGCCGCCGAT
>JBDHAS010000367.1:0-3380 GCA_039588015.1 Gemmatimonadota bacterium
AGGGAGCGGGATTGACAGCAACGGTGCAGCGGCGGGGGCGGACGCCGGTGGGCGCGGTGATCCGCGAAACTGGCAATCCGTACGTCGGCGACGGGAACGCGGTGGCCATCGATCCCGCCGCCGCGCGGGTGAGGGCGCGCCAGGAGCGAACGAAGGCGAACCGGGCGGCGGCCTGTGGCGTCTGCGCGGGAGACCCTGATTTCGGTGCGTTGCAGTTGCAGTTGCAGAGGACGGAGTGCGGAATGTCCTGAGATGCAGCAAGGCGACGAATCACGAAAACCTTGATCCGCCGCCCTTTTCTTTACGTCTTAGAATCCCCCGATCCAACGCTCATCCGGGTTCGAATCCCGGCTCCGGCACCAGCGTCAATCTTCGGGTCGCTCTCCTGCTGGAGCCATCTTCACAATCCTTGGTTGGAACCGAGCGACCGGTTCCACTAGGTCGGACTGAGCGGCCATGACCTTGTCGATGTCCTTGTAGACCATCGGCACTTCGTCGATACCCGCCGATAGCAACGTCACGCCGTGCTCGTCCAGATACTTCCGAACGTGCGACCAGGCGAAGGTCTGCTTGGCCTGTGTGCGGCTCATGACGCGGCCCGCCCCGTGGGAAGCCGAGTTCAGCGACTCGGGGTTTCCCTTCCCACGCGCGATGTAAGTCGTCGTCGCCATCGACCCGGGAATGATCCCGAGCACACCCGCACCGGCCGGGGTGGCGCCCTTGCGATGCACGATCACGGTCTCGCCGTCGTGCTCTTCCTTCCACGCAAAGTTGTGATGATTCTCGAGGTCGAGAATCACGCGGGCACCCAGGTGGCGTGGCACGTGCCGATGGATGCAGGCATGGTTCGCCGCGGCGTAGCGGCCCATCAGCTCCATGGAGTTCCAGTACTCCTGGCCCTCCTCCGAGTCGAGGTCAAGCCACGATAGATGGGCCAGCTCCTTCGGCAACTCGGGATGCTGACTCATGGCGAGCTTGCTGTAATGACCGGCAATCGTCGCTCCGGCCCCGCGGCTGCCACTGTGGCTGAGCAGCGCCAGGTACTGGCCACTTCCCAGGCCCAGATCGTTGGCGCCGATCTCGAAGACACCGAACTCGACGAAATGGTTACCGCTTCCGCTGCTTCCGAGCTGCGCCCAGGCCTTGTCTTTGACCTGGCGGGTGAGTTCGGTGATGGACCAATCCTCATCCATGACCGCGTGCTCGCGACGGTTCTTGAAGGACGCGCCGATCCCAAATCGAGCTTCCGTCTCGATCGCCTTTGCCAGCTTCCCGGGATCGCCGGTCAAACTGTCCAGCGGAAGATCCAGGACAGACATCTTCATCCGGCACGCGATATCGACGCCTACGGCATAGGGGATGACCGCGTTCCTCGTGGCCAGTACCCCGCCGATCGGAAGGCCGTAGCCGCGGTGGGCGTCCGGCATCAGGGCTCCGCGCACGGCCACGGGCAGCTTGCATGCGTTTTCCAACTGACGAACGGAGCCCGGCTCCAAGTTCTCGCCCCACTGGCGGTAGGGCGCTGACTCTGCTCGGGGAACATACGAGCTTTGCGCCTCCTTCTTTGCTAGCAGTTCGCCCGCGAGTTCGCCGAAGGTCGCGTCGTCGCGAAACGTCTCGGGATCGGCCACCACGCCGCGAATCCGGTCGCGAATCGTGGCCATGTCGAGAGCAGCCTTTCTCGCAAGCCCGACTGCCTTCAGCGCGACCTGGACCGGCTCACCGGCAGGAATTCCGAGGTTCCTCATTTCTCTAGCCTTCATGGGCGGCCTCCGGCGTCGCGGAGCGATCGATTGCGATGGTCCACAGCGCACGGTCCTCTTTCTGGACTGAGATATCCACATCGAGGAACATCCGCACGATCTCGATGTTGGTCAGAGTGTGCCGTGTCGGCCGAACCGTCCGGTACCTGCCCCCTCCGGCAATGGCAAACGGCACCAGGAGCTGGTCTGCCAAGTAGGGGCCAACTGGAGCACCGGATACCAGGTACTCCCGGACCTGCTTGACCACGTCTTCGGCAACTTGTTCCGCCGACGCCTCCCGTCGACCGAAACCGGTGAACAGCTCCGTGACATTCTCCGATTCGATCTCGAGCGTCAGTACGTTCCCCGGACCCATTGCATCCTGAACCTGCTCGGACTGCAGGCACTCGGCGTTCCACGAGAGCGACTTGCCGACGGTAGCGAGCTCCCGCTCCGCGATACGGGGAGAGAGGTTGGACACCCGAGCAAGTGCCTTTCGCCCGGTAATCTCTCCGCGTTCGAGCAGATCGATTCGTGACAGCCGAGGGGCCGGCTCCACGGCAATACGGAAGACCCCACCGCCGGCCGGGTAGAAGCCGGGTCGTTCGAGTTCCGCACGAACCCGCGGCCCCATCCTGCTCAGAACCGGCAGGAGAACGCGATCCAAGAAGTCGAACGGGGGTGCGAACGGGTTGTGGGTCCCACCCTCGAGGACGATCTCCGACGGATCGCTCGCAATCACGAGCGCCGGCAAGACGGTCTGGAGGACGAGAGTTGTGCTACCCGCCGTTCCAACCGAAAAACGGTACGACCCAGCGCGGACGCTGCCGGGGTCAAAGAACAGCTCCCTGGAACCGAGCGCACCACCCTCGACCATCGCGGAGCTGACTTCGGCGGCGGCGTTCAAGGCGGTCAGGTGCTGGCGCAGCAGCCCCGGCTTCTTCCTGCCAGCCCGGATGTTCTTCAGGCTGCACGGCTTCCCGGTCACCAACGACAAGGCGAGAGCCGAACGGAGGATCTGACCTCCGCCCTCACCGATGGAACCGTCGATTTCGACTGCCGCGGCGGACTTCATGGCGTCACTCCTGACGGGCATTCTACGCTCCTCGGTATCAAAAGCGGGTGGCGACAAGAATTGGCGAAACCTGTGTTCTACTCTATCTGCTGAGCTACGGCTCGATGCAGCATCCATCCGCCCGGAGTCGAACCGGGGACCGGAACGTCCATGTAGTTCCACCGGCATTCGCCACCTGTGCCGGTCAATAAGGTCATCTCGGCCCGAAGCCATCTCCGCAGACTGCTAACGACGAGCGGATAGGTGGAAAGACCGCCAGGTGATGCAGTGTTCTTCGATAGCCGTCGCGGCTGCCGCGCTGCTCCGAGCGTTGCCCGGCGGCTCGCGGGCTGGCAGATCCAGAGGCTCGAGGCCGGTCGGCGCTCAGGCGGCGCGGCAGGACCCTCTTCATCGACGCCGTCCACGAGGTCGCGCGGGAGCGCGCGCAGAGCTTTCTCAAGCCCGAGCACCAAGAGCGCATCCTGAATTCCTATCAGACGTTCGCCGACGAGCCCGGCTTCGCCAAGGTGGCCACCATCGAGGAGGTGCTCGCCAACGAGGGCAACCTTGCCATTCCGCGCTAC
>JBDHAS010000368.1:0-3851 GCA_039588015.1 Gemmatimonadota bacterium
CCCGGCTACAAGTTCTCGGTCCTGTCCTACGTGGTCAGCCTGCTGCGCCCGGAGATCATCCGCGAGCTCGATCTTGCCGGCCACGGCCTGGAGATCCTGCCGCTGGAAAGCACGTTCACTCCGCTGCCGGACGGAGACTACTTGGTCCGCTGGGCCGATCACGACCAGACGCGACGGGAACTGTATCGCCACTCGCCGCGCGACGCCGAAGCATACGACGACTTCGGTAAGCTGATGTACCACCTGGCCTTCGCGCTCAAGCCTATCATCGGCATGGTCCCACCCGATCCTACTTCGCTCAGCCCGAAGGACCTGCGGGCTCTGCTCAATCTCGGCAAGCACTTCCAGGATCTGGGCCCGGAGCAGTTCTACGCGATCTGCAAGCTGATGACGATGGCTTCCGCCGACTATCTAGACGAGTGGTTCGAGACGGAGCCGCTCAAGGCGACGATGTCGGCCAGCGGGATCATCGGGACATTCCTGGGCCCACGCTCGCCCGGTACAGCCTACGTCTTGTTGCACCACTACATGGGCGAGATCGACGGCGTATTCCGAGCCTGGGGCTTCGCGAAGGGTGGAACGGGAGCGGTCAGCGAGTCGATCGCTGCGGCCGCCCGTCGCTTCGGCGCCGAGATCCGCACCGAGTCGAGCGTCGCGCAAGTGATAGTCAAGGACGGCCGGGCCGTTGGCGTAGCGCTCGAAAACGGCGAAGAGGTCTATGCGCGGGTCGTGGTCACCTCCGTCGACCCCAAGCTGACCTTCCTGAGACTGATCGAGCCGGGACATCTGCCCACCGACTTCTTGGAGGCGATACGCCGCTTCAGAATCCGTGGATCGTCCGGCAAGGTGAACCTAGCGCTGGGCGAGCTGCCGAACTTCACCAGCCTGCCGGGTGACGGCCCACACCTGCGGGGCGCGATCTCGATCAGCCCGAGCGTGAAGTACATAGAGCGCGCCTACGATGACGCGAAGTACGGAGAATTCTCTCGGCACCCCTACATGGACATCATCCTCCCATCGATGATCGACCCCGGAATGGCACCGCCGGGCAAGCACGTGATGTCGATCTTCTGCCAGTACGCGCCGTTCGAACTGAACGGCGGTTGGAACGACGAGAAGCGCGAGGCGTTCGGCGATGCGGTCGTCAATACGCTTGCGGAGTTCGCACCGAACCTGAAGGACGCGATCATCCACCGGCAGGTACTGACGCCGTGGGAAATACAGGAGGAGTACGGGCTGACCCAAGGCAACATCTTCCAAGGCGAACTGTCGCTGTTCCAACTGTTCTTTCTCCGCCCGGCGGCGCAGTGGGCGGACTATCGCACGCCGTTGAAGAACCTGTACCAGTGTGGTTCGGGCACGCATCCCGGTGGCGGGATCGCCGGAACGTCGGGCCGCCTCGCCGCCCTGAACATACTGAAGGACTGGTAACGATGAAGGACGCCTACGACGCCATCGTCATCGGTGCCGGGCACAACGGCCTGGTTACTTCGGCGTATCTGGCGAAGGCCGGGCTTCGGGTGCTGGCGCTCGAACGCCGCGAGCTGGTCGGTGGAGCAGCGGTGACGGAGGAGGTGTTCCCCGGTTTCAAGTTCGAGACGGGCGCACACCGCGTGAGTCGGTTGCATCCTATCCTCGCGCGAGACCTGAAATCCGCCGTCGCTAAGGCCGAAGCCAGCGGCCTGTCCCAGACCTACGGAAAGCCGGAGTTCGTGGCCTGCGACCCGACCGTCTTCACTCCCCTGCCCGACGGCGATCACCTCACGCTGTGGCGGCATCCGGAGCGTTCCAAGAACGCTGTGAGCCGGTTCTCGAAGGCTGACGCGGACAAGTGGACCGATTTCTCCGCGCTCGTCTCAAAAGCCACCGGGTTCTTGGGTTCGCTGCAGGAAGACGTCCCACCCGACGTCCTTTCTCGCAAGACAAGCGACCTTTGGGAGCTCTTTCGACTCGGTCGTGAGTTCCGCCGGCTAGGCAAGCGGGATATGACGGAAGTCATGCGCATATTGCCGATGACCGTGCGCGAGCTATTGGACGAGTGGTTCGAGACAGACGCCCTCAAGGGGACACTCGGAGCGGCGGGCATTACCGGCCTGTTTCAGGGCCCGATGGGTGCCGGCACGGCGCTCATGTTCCTGCACCAGCACGTCGGCGCCGCACCCGGCGTCTTCAGGGGCGTCGGCATCCTACGCGGGGGCACAGGAAACCTCATTCGCGCGCTGGAGGCCTTCGCTCTGGAGGCCGGCGCGGAGATTCGAAGGCAGGCATGGGCAGATCGAATCCTGGTGGAGGAGGACCGTGCCGTCGGCGTGGCGCTTGCGAACGGAGAGGAAATCATGGCGCGGCGAGTCGTGTCCGCCGTAGACCCGAAACGGACGTTCCTCGACCTGCTCGACTCCGTTCATCTCGACCCGAGCTTCCTGCGCGCAGTTCGCAACATCAAGTTCAAGGGCATCTGTGCCAAAGTGAACCTGGCGTTGGGCGAGCTGCCGAACTTCAGCTGCCTGACCGGTGACGGGGAGCACCTGCGCGGCCTGATCTCCATCAGCCCGACTTTGCATTACCTGGAACGCGCCTTCGATGCGGCGAAGTACGGGAGGTACTCCGCCGAGCCGTACCTGGAGGCCGTCATACCGTCGCTGCACGACCCCGGCATGGCACCGCCTGACCAGCACGTGATGTCGGTGTTCGTCCAGTACGCGCCTTACCATTTGGCCGACGGCGGTTGGGACGATGCTAAGCGGGAGGATCTGGGAGACATCGTGACCAGGACGTTGGCGGCTTACGCGCCGAACCTCGAGTCGGCCATCCTCCACCGGCAGGTCCTGACGTCGCTCGACCTGGAATCGATGTTCGGCCTGACCGAAGGGAATATCTATCACGGCGAGATGACGCTGGACCAACTGTTCTTCCTGCGCCCGGTGCCCGGCTGGTCTCGTTATCGAGCGCCGGTAGAGAACCTGTACCTGTGCAGCGCCGGAGCCCATCCGGGTGGCGGTGTGACGGGCGGGCCGGGCTTCAATGCAGCCCGGGAGATCCTTAAGGACGTGCGGGGTTCGTAGCCGACTAGATCGACAGCACCATCTCGTATTGCCGCACGTAGACCTCGAATCCCGAGCGCGTGAGCAGTGCGGACATCGCTTCGTCGTCTCGCTGAACGTTGACGATCTTGACAGCCGGCGTCTCTGTCTGGATCGCCTGCACCATCGATTCCAACAACCGCGTCGCCACACCCTGCCTCCGAAATCGCGCTTCCACGGCGAGGGCCACGACCCAGCGTAACGCCGGATAGTATGCGACCGCGCCGATCAATCCCCCTTGGTGGATGGCCCCGAAGGTCAGGAGCCGGTCGGGTATCCTCGTAACAATCGAGCTCGCGGACTATCTTGAACCCAATCTTGCGATAGGATCGAATCGCCGCATCGTTGTCCTGAAGCACCTCGAGCACAAACAGTTTGCAACCTCTGTCCTTCAATCGGTCAACCGCAATCCTGAGCATCTCGCCGGAGATCCCCTTCCCTCGATACGGAGCGATGATGCCCGTCGCGATATCAAACGCGGCGGGAAGGCCCTTCCACTGGTCGACGCCGACCAGGGTGAAGCCGATCATGCGTTCGCCGTCGAACGCGCCGACGCAATACTCGAAGTCGATGCCGTTCTTGATGGCTCGGTTATATAAGCTCTCCTCCGACATATAGCTCATGTCCAAGGCGTAGTCGGAGAAGGCCTCGACAAAGGTGCGATAGACCGTGGAGAATGACTTCTCGACCAGGAACTCGTAGTGTATCGGCATCAAGTCACGGGTCACGCATCTTCGACGAAGATGGCTCTCACGGGTCCGGACAGGACGC
>JBDHAS010000369.1:0-3331 GCA_039588015.1 Gemmatimonadota bacterium
CCTACTGACAGTCCTTCTATGACTTCGATCGTGCTTACCGATGCGCGACCCAGCCGCACGGTCACCCGAACCGCCGCACCGCCATTGTCTACTACCTTGAACAGGCCGACCATGCTGTTGGCCTGACCGTAAGCGGGTCGCCCCACATAGAGCACGTCGTTCAGGCGCTCTAGCTCGACCGTTCCGTCGACGCTGAGGTCGGGGCGAGCCTCTTTTGGCAACGCGCCTTCCAAGCGCACGTCAACGGTTACCGTGCCGCCCTGTACCGCAGGGTCTATTCGCACTACGCGACCGGGGATCGTATCGTTTCGCGTGTCGATCCAGGCGCGTTGGCCGATCGCCACGTCTCGTGCCTGTGTCTCGGGGATCCTCAGCTCTGCTCTCAACCGGCCTGGCTGAACCACGCGTGCTAGGTAGTCACCGGGCCTCACCCACTGGCCTTCCTCCAGCGACATCTCCGCCAGCACACCGGCGACGCCCGCCGCGACGGCCATGGACTCGACCAGGTTCTGCTTGAACTCCGCGATGGACAGAAGGCGCCTTACCTGTGCTTGCTGCGCCTCGACCTGCGACTCGACCGCGTCGGTCATCACTGCAAGGCGCTGCTGTTCAATTTGCAGGCGTTCCTCCAGCTCCTGCGCTTTGTCACGCGAGTTCTGCAGATTGATATCTGAGATCAGCCCCTGCTCGGCGAGGTCCTCGTCCCGGCGCACGTTGCGCTCCGCTTCCAAGTACTGCGACCTCACGGTGGCAACGAGAGACACCTGGCTGAGGCGCTGGCTCTCGAGCCGCGTCTGCAGTTCCACCAGCCGCGCTTGTTCCGAGGTGAGCTGGCGCTGCGCCTCCAGCGCTTGGATCTCCACGTCCGGGTTGCTGAGGAAGAGGATGATCGTTGCGCTGTCTACCTCGGCACCCGGTTCGAGCATGATTCGCTCGACCCGCCCTGCCGTCAGGGCGGCGATCCAGCGGATCTGTTCGGAGACCAGCGTCCCGGGACCGCGAACCTGCCGGACCATTTCGCCGCGATTCACGACATCGGTCCAGATCGTCGACCGGTCGACGGACGGTGCGGCGGGACCGAGCCGGCTCAAAGCCACGGTGATCGCCACCACGGCCACGATACCGCCTCCGATGTAGAGCCAGCGTCGTCCTTTACCTTTTGGTTCGCGCGCAATGTCCACGTTCAGCAGCTCCCACGGGTCACACGACAATATGCTTCGGCCATGCCCTCGAAGGAAAGAAGCGTGCCACGTATACTAGCACCGTAACTCGCTGGCAAGGAATAATTTGGGAAACCCGGTAGCGACGGAACAGAGCCGATTTGTCTGCTAATGGGATCGGCGCGTCCCAAAAACGGACACCTGCGGCGTGACTTCGACGCGGTGTTCGGTTCCGATCGCGGATCGTCCCGCGTCCGAACGGCCCCAGTAGTGGAATTCGCTCGACCGAGATACATAAGTGACTCATTTGCAACAGCTTAATTCATGGGCTCGTTTTGGCATGCGGTCTGCCTTTCGAATCGTCACCCGAATCATCTATCTCTCGGATACCTCAAGAGGCCGAAGAATGGCTCGAGCGATTGCAGCGTTGGTCGTTATTCGTGAAAACATCGAGCACGCGAGCAGAGGACTGCGAAGGTCGCCGGGCGTAAGCGCGGCCGTCGTGCTCACCCTAGCTTTGGGCATCGGGGTCAACGCCACCATGTTCGGCGTCGTAGACCGGTTGCTGCTGAGCCCGCCACCCCACGTGGAGGACGCCGATCAGGTTCGCCGCCTCTTAGTCCGCGGGCAGCTAAGGTCGTCCGGTACGATCTCGACGCAATCCTACCTGTCGTACGCGGATTACAGTGACTGGACCGAGGCCCGTACTCTGGCCTCCGTCGCTACCTATGCCACGGAGGAACTGACGTTGGGCCGGGGCGCCGAGGCGCGACGAGTGTCGGCGACGCTTGCCACGGGGTCGTTCTTCTCGTTGTTGGGCACCCGGCCCGAGCTTGGACGCTTCTTCGGGGAAGCGGACGACCAACCAGGTGCACCCGGTTTGGTCGTGTTGAGCCACAGTTTTTGGCAACGGATGTTCGGCGGCACCGACGCAGCGCTCGGGCGAACGCTGGACATCGGCCAGGGAAGCTACACCGTCGTAGGCGTTGCGCCTCCCGGGTTCACGGGCGTCGATCTTCAACCCGTCGATGTCTGGCTGCCGATGCACGCCCTGTCGATCGAACGGGGAGACGATAGTTGGAAGTACCGTCGCTCGTGGTACTGGCTCCAGACGATCGTGAGGCTGGAAGGCGGCGCCGCTTTGCGGACAGCCGAAGCCGAGGCGACGCTGCTCCATCGCAACGGGCGACGCGAGCGCATCGAATCGGGACGGTGGGATGCGAACGCTACCGTCGTTGCTGCTCCTATCATCCAGGCGCGCGGGCCGGAGGCGTCCGAGGAGTCGCTGGTTGCGCGCTGGCTGATGGGTGTATCGGTCATAGTCCTGATCATAGCGTGCGCCAATGTGGCGAATCTTCTTCTGGCCCGGGGGCT
The DNA here is from genome assembly GCA_039588015.1 of Gemmatimonadota bacterium. Lineage (GTDB taxonomy): Bacteria > Gemmatimonadota > Gemmatimonadetes > Palauibacterales > KS3-K002 > JASFMO01. Next base: position 2,535 of record JBDHAS010000369.1, read on the forward strand.
TCGTGGCAGGAAGGACGTAGCTATCCGTCTAGCGTTGGGGATTTCGCGCCCGCGCCTGGTCGCTCAGCTCCTGACCGAGAGCGTGTTGCTTGCTGTGCTGGGTGCCGGCGTCGGCCTGCTATTGGCTGGGTGGGGCGCCGAGTTCGTGCGCAGCTACTGGCTCCCCGACATCGCGTGGTCGGAATCGGCAGCCGGCCCCAAAGTAGTGGTCTTTGCAGCCGTTCTATCGGTCGTGACCGGGCTGGCGGCCGGGTTCGTGCCTGCGCTTCAGGCTAGTCGGCCGACGGTAACGGAGGATCTGAAGACGAGCGCGCGGGAAGGAGCGGTGCGGCGGTCGAGGACGCGAGTGGCTCTGCTCGTTACCCAGGGAGCGCTCTCTGTGGTGCTGTTGGTAGGGGCGGGCCTCTTCGTGCGGAGCCTGCAACGCGTCGAGTCAATCGATTTGGGCGTCGACGCGCACACGATACTGCTCGCTCGTCTGGATCTGGAACCTCGGGAGCGAGCGGAAGAGGAAGTCTCTCGGATTTACGAGCGTGCGCTAGAGCGGCTTCGGGCGCTGCCTGCCGTCGAACACGCGAGTGCCAGCACCGGCGTCCCGTTCTGGTCCGGTTCGATAGAGAGACTCTACGTCCCGGGCCTCGATTCGATCGCATCGCCTCGCCCGGGACCCTGGATTAGATGCGGTGACGCCGCAGCATTTCGCTACCCTTGGGATCACGCTCCGGCAAGGTCGCGACTTCAGGGCCGAAGATGACGCCGGAGCGGCCAAGGTGGCCATCGTCAGCGAGGCGATGGCA
>JBDHAS010000370.1:0-3331 GCA_039588015.1 Gemmatimonadota bacterium
GCCGCTTGTGTGATTCCGAGCTTTCGAGCGAGCGCGCCCGAGTTCCTCTCGCTAGACGACCTGCGGGGCATCCACCGATGGATCGCTCGGCATCGTCCCCAACTCAGGTGGACTGCCGGCCCCCCGATACGACTCCGAAAGGGATAGGGGTCAGCACCGGCGGCGACGGGCGCCGACTTTTACTACAAAGGCGTGACATGCCCGTAGTCGCTCAGCCGAAGTCAGTCGTGAAAGTAGGAGCGGTTCCTTCGGGGCCGCCCTTCCTCTCGTAGACATCTACATGCGAGGCACTCATGAACGCGTTCGTCTTCGACCTCCCGAACCGACCCGGTGAGATGGCCCGGGTTACGGAAGCACTGGCGGCTCGGGGAATCAATGTTCTGATCTACGATCTAGGGCTGGCCCTTGGCGTCGTTGCCAGCGACGAGGGGGCTACCCGCACGACCTTTGACGATTTGGGCGTCGCGATCCGCGAAGTGCCCGTCGTGACTGTCCGGATGGAGGACCGACCGGGCCAGGCGGCCAGCATCAGTCGGCGATTAGCGGATGCGGGCGTCAACATCGAGATCTGGCTGCCGGTCGACACCAGCCCACAGAGCTTTATCGTCGCCTTGGGCGTCGACGACATTGAGGCTGCACGGGAGGCGATGAGAGAGCAGATCACCGAGTGGAGCTACCAATAGCCCGGTGGCAGGGAAGCAGGTGTCGTTAACAGAAGGAGAAGAGCAATGATCGGAATGGACCTTAGGAGCTTCCTGATCCTCCTGCTTATCAGCGTCGCCGTCTCCGCCGTTCTTCATTACGGCTTCAAGTTCTACGTCAGGGCCGGAACGGGCTCGTTCCTTTCCAAAGCCATCATCGGCTGGATCGGCGCGTGGCTCGGCTCGCCCGTGTTCGGCCATTGGCCGGAAGGTCTCAATTACGGCGCCGTCTACTACGTCCCCGCGATACTGGGATCGTTCGCGCTCCTCGTGCTCGTGGTGGACGTTGTGAAATCGACCTGTGGAGCGTCGGCAGAGGAAGAAGCACCGGCGAAGGCACAGAGCGCACAGTTCTAGCCGAAGTTGCAGCGGGGCGGTTCCTTCGGGGCCTCGCCTCGCTTTCTGACGAAAGCGAATCCTCGCCTGCAGCTCGCTAGACCCTTCGCCGCCCATTAAGAGTTAGGCGGCCCTATTCTCGCCGTTGAAGATACAAAACCGGAGAGATCATGTCTGGTAATCCACTCTACGAGGAGAAGATCTCATCCGTACGTACAGAGGTGCTATTCGTGGCGCTCGCCTTCCTGTTTCTTGCACTCCTCTATTGGCGCCTGATAGTTACCGGCTTCGGTGTCATCGCCGGCATCTTGTTGCTTCTCTCATTGTTCTTCTCATTCTACGCGCTAAACTACAGGGTACTAGCGATCGGCATATCGGCCGAGGATCTTCATCTCCGATTCGGTGTTTTTGGCTGGAAGATTCCGTTGAACAGCATCGAGGAAGTATGCGTTGATGAAACCTCACTGTGGCGTATCGGTGGGGCCGGCATTCACTTTTCCCCTATCCGTGGTCGATATCGTGCAATGTTAAACTTCTTGGAGTACCCGAGAGTAGTAGTAGCACTTAAAGAAAAGAGGGGGCTGGTCAGAGACGTTGCGTTCTCGACCGATAGGCCGAAAGAAGTAATGGGTATCATTAAAGCAGCTCTGGCCAACTCAGCTGCCGCCTAACAAATCATTGCAGCGGACCCTACCGCCCGCTTCGCGGCGTCGTTAGGCAGCCCGGTGAGGTAGTCTGTTGGCCGAACGCAGTGCGATCGATACTCCGAGTAACCTCGTTGATCTCGTGCAGTACCAAGATGGTGCCGTGGTGAGCCGCGTGCTGGCTAAGGACTCGTCCGGTACCGTTACGGCGTTCGCCTTCGATGCGGGACAGGGGCTCAGCGAACATGAGACCCCATTTGATGCGCTGCTCTATCTCTTCGACGGCACCGCTAAGATCACCATCGCCGGTACCTCCCATCGACTTACTTGCGGCCAGATCATTCGCCTCCCGGCGCGTGTCCCACACGCCGTGGAGGCCGTCGATCGGCTCAAGATGCTTCTCGTGATGCTCCGCTCCACGTAGGTCGGCGCGGCGGTTCCTTCGGGGCCGCCCTCGCTGCATCTAGCCACCGCGATTCCGCACCCTAGATTGACCTACTAAGCCGCGACGTGTTGTAGCCGATGGCACGCCACGACCCCCGGGTCTGCCACCTACCCCGCAGACGACCCCGTGGCAGGCATTGGTACCCCTCATCGGCAGGATGGGCTGCAGCCATGAGACGCCGACCACGACGTACCCACGCTTTGGCGACCTGTGCGACGCCGATTGCCGTTGTCGCCATCGCGCTGGTGGGATTGTCGGCTTGCGCCGAGCAGGTCGACGACACCGAAGCCGCGGCCAACGAGGAGTATCTGCTTGGGATGGAGTACTATCAGCAGGGAGGCTCCAACCTGCGACAGGCGATCGATCACTTCACGCGATCGGTCGCCCTCGACTCGACTTTCGCACTCGGATACGCGGGGTTGGCGAGGGCTCATGCAAGCATCGGGGGGCAGTTCAACGTCCTCTCGCCGGAACAGACCTTTCCGAAAGCGAAAGAGGCGGCGGAGAAGGCGGTCGCTCTCGACGATGATCTCGCGGAAGCCCATCTAGCTCAGGCTTACGTAAAAGAGTTAGGGGACTGGGATTGGACCGGCGCCGAGCGGGAATACCAACGTGCTCTCGAGCTCGATTCGGCGAACGTGGAGATTCTCACCAGCTATGCCTGGTTCTTGGTGAACACCAAGCGTGCCGATGAAGCCGCCGCGTTGGTGGAAAAGGCCCGGGATCTGGCCCCCGCCGCCTGGACCGCGACCGCCCAACTGGATTACCTCATCACCGGGAACGCGGAAGGGCCAGTACAGATGGTCAAGGACCTTATCGAGGCGGAACCCAATAATCCTGCTGGATACTGGTGGCTCGGCAACATCTACACGCAAGAAGGCGATTTTGAGGAAGCCGCCGAGCAGCTGCAGAAGCAGATTCCTCTCATGGAAGGCGACGTCGTCGATGAGGTCGCGCTTCTCGGGCATGTATACGGTCGCATGGGTCGCGAAGAGGATGCTCGCCGGATGCTGGAGCGACTCGATGAGCTGTCCGATGAGGGCCGATACGTGTCCCCCGTGCTGAAGGCGTGGATACACTCAGGCTTGGGGGAGGCCGAGGAGGCGGTGGCTTGGCTGCGAGAGGGTTACGAAGCCCGGGCGCACAGGTCCGGGCTCCAGATGAATGGCTTCTCGTTTGTCTACGAGCCGATCAGCGAGGACCCG
>JBDHAS010000371.1:0-3315 GCA_039588015.1 Gemmatimonadota bacterium
GACGGTGCTCTTCCTTCGGGATCTGGCTACCGGTGAAGAGTGGCCGCTGTTCGATCGCCTGGATCGCGACATGCAGGAAGCGTGGGCCATCCACGGCCTCTATCCGCAGTACACCTGGACGGCCGACGGCAGCGCCATCGTGATCTGGGGCGAGGGTAAGATCTGGAACGTCGACTCTACCACGGGCGAGTACCGGGAGATCCCATTCACGGCCGAAGTCGAGCAGACGATACACGAGGCCCTGCGCTTCGAGCCGGACATCGCATCGGACGAGTTCACGGTGAAGATGCTCAGGGACATCGCCACTTCGCCCGACGGCCGCGATGTCGTCTACAGCGCCATGGGGCAGCTGTACATCAAGCGACTGCCAGACGGAGACGTGCGGCGCGTTACCGGCGACAATCGCCTCGAGTATGACCCCATGTTTTCGCCGAACGGGGAATGGATCGTCTATACGACGTGGACCGACGCCGAGCGCGGTCGCGTTCGTGTGGTCAAGCGCGACGGAAGTCGGGGACGCGACGTCGTGGAGGCGCGCGGTCACTACATCGAGCCTTCGTTTTCGCCGGACGGCTCGCTGATCGTCTACCGCAGCGTCAATGGCGACAATATCCGCGGTCGCACTTTCGCCGAGAACCGCGGTGTATTCGTCGTGCCGGTAGACGGATCGTCCGCACCCAGGCGCGTCACCCGTTCAGGTACCGCGCCGATGTTCGACCACACCGGCGAGCGGATCTATCTGACCCGCGGGCGGGATCAGAAGACCGAGTTCTACAGCATCGACCTGCACGGCACCAACGAGGTCGTTCACTTCACGTCCGATAACGCGACCCAGGTCGTCCCATCGCCCGACGGCAAGTGGGTGGCGTTCACCGAGCGCTTCAACGCCTACATCGCCGCGTTCCCGCGCACCGGTCGCACGGTGACTTTGGGGCCGCAGGTCAAGACATACCCGATGGCGCGCGTATCCGAGGATGCCGGCTGGTATCTGCACTGGTCCGGCGACAGCCAGCGCCTGCACTGGACGCTGGGACCCGAGTACTTCACGCGCGACCTCGCCGAGACCTTCGCCTTCGTGGCGGGGAGTGAGTTAGCCGGGAGTGAGGACGAACCGGCCACGCCGGAGACGGAAGGTCTGGCGATCGGATTCACCGCGACGACGGACAAGCCCGGCGGGGCCATAGCATTCGTCGGCGCGCGGATCATCACCGCGGCAGAGGACGACGGCGTCATCGAGGACGGGACGGTGGTGGTCGAGGACAGCCGGATCACCGCGGTCGGGCCCAGCTCGGCCGTGCCCGTGCCCGCGGGCGCCCGCGAGTTCGACGTGAGCGGCAAGACGATCATGCCGGGGATCATCGATGTGCACGCTCACGTGGGCAGCGAGAGCAACGGCATCATCGCACAGGCCAACTGGCGCTTGATGGCGAACCTGGCGTTCGGCGTTACGACGTCGCACGATCCATCCAACAACACGCAGACCGTCTTCACCAATTCCGAGATGATCCGCGCCGGTAACAAACTCGGGCCACGCCTCTACTCCACCGGCATGATCCTCTACGGCGCCGAGACTCCCTTCAAGGCGATCGTCGAGGATTACGACGACGCGCTCTCGCACCTCCGGCGCATGAAGGCGGCCGGGGCGTTCTCGGTGAAGAGCTACAACCAGCGGCGGCGTGACGCGCGTCAGATGATCATCAAGGCGGCCCACGAGCTGGACATGATGGTCGTACCTGAGGGCGGATCGCTGCTCTACAACAACCTGACGATGGTCTTAGATGGCCATACCGGCGTCGAGCACTCGCTGCCGATCCCCGTCGTGTACGAGGACGTGGCCCAGCTGTTCGGCCGGAGCGGAACGGGCTACACACCGACGATGGTGGTCGGATATGGGGGGCTGTCCGGCGAGTTTTACTGGTACGAACGCACCAACGTGTGGGAGAACGAACGACTCCTCAGCTTCGTACCTCGCGACGTTGTGGACCCGCGTTCGCGCCGCCGAGTGAAGGCGGCCGGCGACGATGACTTCAACCACGAGTTGATCGCCCGCGGCGCCAAGGAGATCCAGGACGCCGGCGGCCTGGTACTGCTGGGCGCCCACGGGCAGATGCAGGGGCTGGGAGCCCACTGGGAATTGTGGAGTTTCGAGCAGGGCGGTATGACGCCGTTGGAAGCGATCAAGGTCGCGACCATCAACGGCGCGAAGTATTTGGGTCTGGACCGACAATTGGGCTCCATCGAGGAAGGCAAGCTGGCAGACCTGGTCGTTCTCAGCGCGAACCCCCTGGAGAACATTCGCCACACCGAGTCGGTGGAGATGGTGATGCTGAACGGCCGGCTCTACGACGCCGCGACCCTAAACGAGATCGGCAACCGCACGACCCAGCGGCCCGAGCTCCCATGGGAGCGGGAGCGCGCGGTCATCGGGAACGGCTCGCGATAGGCTAGCCGCAGACGCCCGAACGAGGGGCGCCGATCAGCGACCTTCTGCAAGCTCCTCGATCGCCCATAGGGCAGCACGTCGGATGACGTCGCGGTACGACGGCATCTCGGAGGCCTGCCGGAGGAATTCGAGCTGGCTTGGGTCTCCGCTACGCCCGATCGCCCTCAGCGCCTCGGCCTGTACCAGGTAGGAGTCGTCGGCTTCGAAGCGGCTGCGAAAGAACGGGACCATGGCCGGGTCGTCCCTTTCGCCGAGAATGCGTATCGCCGCTCGCCTGACCCGCGAGCTGGTGTCTATCGCCGCGATCCCGGCCGGCCCGATCGCCGCCGCTATATCAACGTTCGCCATCGTTTCGATGGCGGCGAGCCGAACCGCCCAGAACGGGTCCTCGGTGGCGATATTGACGAGCGCTTCTCGCACCCGCTCTTCATTTCCCGAGCGCTCCAACTGTCGTACCGCCCACTCCCGGCCGATGACGTCGTCGCGGCGTGCCTGGTAGAGTAGATCCTCGACGCTCTTGTTGTACGTCCATTCCTTCAGCAGAAAGTTGCCTTCGTCGAAGCGCACCAGCAGCGGCTCTTCCTCGCTTCCGAAGACGAAGACGTCCTGCTCGTTCTCCAGCCACACCGTCTCTATCCTCTTCTCCGACGCGGTGACGATCCCGATCTGCACCGGCGTTCGGTAGATGGGGACCCCGTGATCTCGGTCCTGCACCTGCGCCACGTGCAACTGAATCTGTTTGTCACCGGCGTCCCAGCTCGAGGCGATCTCGAAGACCGGGTGCCCCGGAGCGAAGAAGTACTGCTCGAAGAACCAGTCCATGTTCTGGCCGGTCACTTCCTTCACGGTCTTCATGAAGTCGTAGGTGTCTA
>JBDHAS010000372.1:0-3308 GCA_039588015.1 Gemmatimonadota bacterium
GGTCTTCTTCTTGGTCTCGACGCTGTAAACCCTCGTGGTAAAGCCGCCACGCGGGCCCTCGTAGGTCTGCTTGATGTCCTTCACCGAGCCGATGCGTTTGAGGCTGGCCTTGATGTCCGCCAGCGCGACCTCGGAGAAGTAGTGGTTGCCGTTGGGCGTGAACAGCAAGCGGTCGAGGGTGCCCCGGCGAAGGCCATCGAAGATGGCCTTGACCTGGTCAAGCGTGGCCGCATTGGCGGTTGCGTTGTGGGCCAGCAGAATCTCGACGATCTCGTCGGCGATGGTCTCGGAGGCGTTGGCGGCGTCCTGGTTGGAAAGCACGGTGACCGCGATGCGTTCTTCAGGGTAAATGAGGTTGGTGGCGGTGAAGCCCGAGACCTCGCCGCCATGGCCGATGACCCGACGCTTTCCCTCGAGGTCGATCGACACGCCGAGGCCGTATCCGGTGCCTACGCCGCTGTCGAGCACGATCTCTCGGGTCAGCTCACGCACCACGCCGGCTCCGGGCACCTCGCCGTCGATGAAAGCCGCGTTCCAGCGGCCAAGGTCTTCCGCGGTCATGGCGAGAGGACCGGCGGCAAAGAGCCAGCCGCGGCCCTCGTCCGGGGCTTGGCGGGCCGGGCCGAGGGCGAAGCGCTGGTAACCGGTGGGGTCCCCTTCGGTCAAGGAAGCCTGGTCGATGTCGACGACGCTCTCCATGCCGAGAGGCGTAAAGACGCGCGCCTGGAGAAAGTCGGTCAGCGACTGGCTACTGACCTTCTCGACGATGGCGCCGGCGAGGACATAGCCAGTGTTGCTGTACTGGTACTGCGAGCCCGGCTCGAAGTCGAGGGGCTGGCTGGCGAAGCGTTCGAGCAGCGCGTGGGTGATGATGGGCTCGAGCATGGACGGCGGCACGTAATCCTGCGGCCAATAGTCGCGAATACCCGAGGTGTGGGAGAGAAGCTGCCGTAGCGTGATGTCGCCCGCCCGGGTGACTTCGGGGAAGAAGCGACCGACAGTGTCGTCCAGGCTCAGCTTGCCGTCCTCCGCCAACATCGCAACGGCGGTGGCGGTGAACTGCTTGCTTATGGAACCGATGGCGTAGCGCATCGTCGTCGCGGCTGGCATCGGCGACTCGATCCGTGCGAGGCCGTATGCTTTCGTCAAGGAGATCGCGCCGTCGTGAACCACGGCGATCGACGCGCTCGGCACACCCGTGGCCTCCAGAACCTCGGCGACTGTTGCATCGATGTCGTCGATGAGAGCGCGCGGAAGCGTCGCCGTAGGCCCGACCTGCGCGGCCCGCGTGCCGGCAGAGGCTGCCACCATTACAAGTGTGAGCAGAAGGATGCCGCAGCACGCCAGCCTGTGGTTTCGTTCCTCTTTCATCAGCATGTTTTCGTCTCCTCGGTACAACTATATTAGCGACTTCTAGTCAATTCTATCCTCGTTGTTGAAGGTCCAGGCCCGGGTCGACCTGAACGACCGACTGGATCGCAGCATGCCTCCGGGACTCCGCCCCGCGATCTGAGGGGGCTTGCTTCATAGATTCACTACGCCGCCATACTCGCGACGCCAGCGGCAGTAGGTTTGCTCGCTGATCGCGAGCTTGCGACACACGGCGCCGGTGTTCAGGCCCTTGGCCAGTTCGACCTCGGCCTCGCGCAATTTGGCGATGATTTGCTCAGGACTGTAACGTTTCTTCGGCATCTACTGACCCCTTTCCTGACCCGGCTGAGGCAAGAAATCCTACCTCATGAGTCGGATCAGTCTATGGGGGGCAGGTCAATCAGGACCGGCCGGAGCTTCCCCCGGCGGAGACCGCACGGACGGCGTCCTCGAAAATATCGAGTCCCTGTTCGAAGAGGTCGCGTTCGATGTTGAGGGGGGGCTGGAAGCGGGAGAACCAGGAGATGCTGTCGTGAAGGTAGTAGAGCCCGTTTCTCAGGCAGTGCTTGTTGATTTCCGAGGCCGCTTCGTAGTTGCGCTCGCGGCTCTTTCGATTCTTGACGAACTCGACCGCGACCCAGAGCCCCATGCCGCGGACCTCGCCGATGATCGGGTATTTTTCCTGAAGCGCCCGCAGTCTCTCGATCGCCACGCGTCCGAGCTCATTGGCGTAGTCGAACAGCTTATCCCGGTAGAGGATCTCGATCGTCTTCATGCCGGCGGCGCATGCGGCCGGGTGGCCCGCGTAGGTGCCAGCCACGAACGCCTCGGCCTTCTCCAAGATGTCGGCGCGCGCGGTGACCGCGGCGATCGGCATCGAGCCTCCTGAAAGTCCCTTGCCGATGACGAGCAGGTCCGGCTCGACATCCCAATGCTCGAACGCCCACATTTTTCCGCACCGGCCGAAGCCGCTCTGGACCTCGTCGATGCACAGGTACCAGCCGTGCTTGTCGCACATCTCGCGCAGCCCCGGCAGGAAATCGTCCGGTGGAATCCAGACCCCCGCCTCGCCCACGACAGGCTCGACCAGCACCCCGGCGATCCGCGAAGGGTCGACCTCGTAGCGCAGGACGTATTCGTCGATGTAATCGAGCGTCCCGCGGCCCGGCCCGCCATTCGGTGGCTGCAGCAGGGATCGGTAGGCGTACGGATACGGCACCATGATCGTGCCGTTGACCAGCGGAGCGACGTCGTCGCGCATCCCCGAATAGAGTGCCCCGGCCGCGACCGCGCCGTACGACAGCCCGTGGTATTGACCGAAGAAGGAGATGATGAACGGACGCTGTGATGCCCGGCGCATGATCCGGAGGGCGGCCTCGACCGCCTCGGTGCCGGTGGTCAGGAAAAGCGCCCGGTCGGTGCGCGACGGGCAGACTTCGAGCAGTTTCTCGGCCAGCCCGATTCGCTGCACGCTGTTGGCGTTGCTCGTCCAGCAGGCGACCCCGCTTTCCTGCATCGTCCGGTTGACCACTTCGACCACTTCGGGGTTGCAGTTGCCTACATTATTGGTCGCCCACCCCGATGCGAAGTCGATGAATCGGTTCTCGTCAACATCCGTGATGAGGGAGCCTTTCGCGCTCTTCGCCAGGAAGAACCGATCCTCTTCACCGCCGTACACGTAGGGCGCCAGGACCGAGACCTCGCGCTTCGTCAGGCGGCGGGTCTCCGGACCGGGAGGGGGCGTTTTGATCAGTGAAACCGGCGATTTAGCTGGCATGTCGACAGTATAGCACACCAGGAGTCTGTCCTAGCGATCGCGCTGAATATCAGTTTGGCAGTGAGATATGCGGAATGGTGTTATCGCGCGCCCACCGGTTGACGGCGGCGATATCGGTGGACGTGATGGCATCGAGTTCCGCACGCAGCGCGTCCCATTC
>JBDHAS010000373.1:0-3303 GCA_039588015.1 Gemmatimonadota bacterium
GGTTGCCCAGGAACTCGCGCCGCTCTGCAAAGACGGCGTCCGCATCGCGGTACTCGAAAAGGGCCCGCGCCTGCGTGATGAGGAGTTCATCGGGTGCGAGATCGAAATGGCCCAAATCCTCTATGACGATGCCGGCGGCTTCCTGACATCTGATGGCTCGATGACCCTTGCAGTGGGCCGGGGATACGGTGGCTCGACGATCGTCTACACCGGCACGTCGCTGCTCGCTCCGGAGCGGGTGATCAAGAGCTGGAATATTCCTACGCTCAGCTTCGCAGACGTGGAGCAACGTACCAAGAAGCACATGGATCAGGTCAATGCCCACTTCCTCGAGGAAGACCTGATCAACGACAACAACCGGCTATTCGTTCACGGGTGTCGCCGGCTGGGTTACCGCGCGGAACAGTTTCCGGTCAACGTCAGGGATTGTAAGGGGTCGAGCCTCTGCAATCTCGGCTGCCCGAACGCGGCCAAGCAGGGCACCAACCGCGTTCAGCTTCCCCGCGCGGAGAATGCCGGCGTGGAGGTCGTGACCCGGTGCGAAGTGCTTCGCCTGGAGGGTCGCTCGGTGCTGGCGAGGGTGGCAGAACGAGCGCCGGGGACCGCAGGAGAACCGTCCCCGTGGCAACCGGGAGATTATCGGATTAGCGCCAAGATCGTAGTCGTCTGTGCCGGAGCGGTGCACACACCGGCGCTCCTGCTACGCTCGGATCTTCCGGCCTCCCTGCCCCGGCTGGGCCACGGATTCACCTGCCATCCCGCACTGATATTGGTGGGAGAACACGAGCAGCCTATCACGAACTTCGTCGGTCATCCAAAGAGCTTCTACCTGGACGAGTTCGCCCAGCGGGACGGCTTCATCCTGGAAACCTGCATGTACTTCCCGTTCACGACCGCGAAGAGCCTCTCGGGATTCGGCACCGCACACGCCGAGTTCATGCATGCCTTTCCCAAGCTGCAGATGATCCTCCTGCTCGCTATCGATCGCGTGGACGAGTACAACCGCGTCACGGTCGATCGCGAAGGAAGGCCGGTCGTTCACTACCGCTTCACGCCGAGGGTCAAGCGCTCGTTCGCACGCGGTACGCTTACCTCGGCGCGCATCTTCTTCGCGGCCGGGGCGAAACGTGTCCACGTGCCGATGGCGGCCTCGCCGGCGATCGAAACCAGCGGAGTCGACCGTCTCGAGTCGCTGGTAGACGAGGCGCTGGTCAGGCCTGGTACGGTCACCGTCTCGGCGGCACACCTGCAGGGCGGATGTGGGATGGGAACCGCCGCTCCCGAATCCGTCACCGACCCCTACGGTCAGGTGCACGGTGTACCCTGGCTCTTCGTGGGTGATGCCAGTCTGTTCCCCGACGCCATCGAGATAAACCCGTACCTGACGATCATGGCCCTCGCCGATCGCGTAGCCGAGCGAATCCGCAGCGAGGCCGGGGTGCTCCTCAACGGGGGCGTGCCCGATGAGTAGGATGAGCGGCGCCGATATCGCCGTGCGCGCCCTCGAAGACGAGGGGATTCCCTTCACCTTCGGAATCCCGGGCACCCACAACATCGAGCTGTACGACGCCCTGAACCGATCCTGCAGCGTGCTTCCGGTGCTGGTGACCGACGAACAGAGCGCCTCGTTCATGGCGGACGGCGTCTCGAGGGCGTCCGGGAAACTCGGCTGCGTAAACCTCGTACCCGGGGCGGGCCTGACACATGCGCTTTCCGGTGTCGCCGAGGCCTTCCTCGATGGGATCCCGATGCTGGTTCTGGGTTGCGGCGTCCGCACCGACAGCGGAAAGGCCTACCAGCTGCACGATGTAGATCAGATGGGGATGGTCCGGCCCGTCACCAAGGCGCAACTGCACCCGGCCAGCGGCTTGGAGATCTACGCGACGATCCGTCGGGCCTGTCAGATCGCGCGAGACGCCCCGGCTGGACCGGTCTTCGTCGAGATCCCCGTGAACGACTATCTCTTCCGCCACGAGCCCGGGATCGAGGGCTGGAGTGAAGTCCCTGGGAAACCTATCGAACCCAGCAGGGAGATATTATCGAACGTTCGTTCTCTACTCGCGAGCTCGCGTAACCCCCTACTCTACTTGGGCTTGGGGGCTGCCGGTGCCGGAAGACAACTCGTCGATCTGGCCGAGCGGCTGGGCTCGCCGGTGGCCACCACGATCCAAGGGAAAGGTGTCTTCCCCGAAAGCCATCCTCTCTGGCTCTGGTGCGGCTTTGGTCGAGCCGCGCCGAAGTTTGCCCGGCAGGTTGCCGCTGGATGCGACGTCACTCTTGCGATCGGATGCCGCTTTTCCGAGGTCGGGACGGGCAGCTACGGGCTCGAGCCACCGGGCGCCCTGATCCACGTCGACGTGGACGAGAGTGTCCTGGACCGAAACTACGTGTCCAGCGTGTCTGTCCACGCAGACGCGGCCGTCTTCGTGGAGGCTTTGCTGCAGGACTTGCCAGTGCGTGAACCCGACCCTGCCCTGCACGAGCGCATACGCCTCGGACATGAGGACGTGCGGGCAGCGCAAGCGACCGGAAACGGAGACGGAGTCGCGCCTGCGGCCCTGCTGGAGACGGTTCAGGACATCTATGGCGCCGAGGCGGTGTACACCACGGACAGTGGCAATGGCACGTTCCTGGCCATGGAGAGCCTGCGCCTCGACAGACCCCGCTCTTTCCTGGCGCCGGTGGATTACTCTTGCATGGGATACGCGGTGCCTGCCGCGCTGGGCGCGGCCCTCGTATGTCCCGACAGGCCCGTCGTCGCCCTAGCCGGGGACGGCGCGTTCTTGATGACCGGACTCGAGCTGCTCACCGCCGCCCACCTCGAGATCCCGGTGACCGTCCTCGTCCTTCGCGACGGGGAGCTAGCCCAGATCGCGCAGTTTCAGAACACGGCCCTGGCACAGAAGACCGCCAGCGAACTGCCAGAGATCGATCTGGCAGCTTTCTGCCTGGCGGTGGGCGTCGAGCACCTGGTGTTAGACAGAGACTCAGAGGCTGTCCATGTGTTGAGCCAGGCACGCGAAGTCCACAACGAGGGGCGTCCCACCGTGGTGGAGGTGGCGGTCGACTACTCGCAGCCGACCTACTTCACGCGGGGAGTTGTGCTCACCAACCTGGGACGGTTGCCGTGGCCGGACAGGATGCGATTTCTGGCCCGCGCCGTCGGTCGCAGGCTGGCTAAGCGCCACCGCTAGCCTTGCGCAGGGAAATGTATAGTTTATCTGACACTCAATCCGCAGATCCGGGAGCCCTGGATTCCCTCACGGGAGTCCTCAACCAGCCATATCTGCACGGAGGGGAACG
>JBDHAS010000374.1:0-3300 GCA_039588015.1 Gemmatimonadota bacterium
CTCTTGACCATGCTGAACCTCCGGTTAGACGTAACCACCGGACAGGCGCTGCTATTGCCAAAGGAGTCGCGAGAGCGGATCGGGGGAGACTTCCTAGAGCACGCGAAATATACTCAGCAAATAGAGCAAGTACAATCACTTACGCCAAATTGGGATCGACTCGATCCCTAGAATCGAGCCACTCAGCGATGCAGCGGAGAGGGCCGTCCAGCCCCGTGCCTCAAAGCCCGAGCGCGTTCTTATGCGCTTCGTCCAAAGTCATTTCACTGAACCAGGCGGGATAGCTCGTCCGGGGCGGCATCATCGCGTCGAGAGTCCCGACCTCTTCCGCGGATAGCTCAACGTCCACGGCACCAAGGTTGTCCTGGAGCTGGTTCATCTTCGATGCCCCGATGATGATGCTCGTCGCCGCCTCCTTGGCGAGCAACCAAGCGATCGCGACCTGAGCGACGGAACAGTCCCTAGCGGCCGCTATCTCGCGGAGCTTATCCACGACCTCGAAGCCTTTCGTCTTGTCCAAAGGCAGAACATCAAAGGTAGCGAGGCGATGGTCACCTTTCTTCAGGTTGTCCGGCGTGTACTTGCCGGAGAGGAAGCCCTGGGCCAACGGACTCCACACCATCATGCCGACCCCGTAATGCCTCATCATCGGTATGACGTCGGTTTCCACGTCCCGATCGACCAATGAGTAGTACATTTGGCCGGTGACGAAACGCGCCAGTCCGTTCGCCTTCTGGAACTCGAGCGCGGCTGCCGCTCTCCAGGCGGACCAATTGGAGAAGCCGATGTAGCGCACCTTCCCAGACCTCACCAAGTCGTCGAGCGCGACCAGCGTCTCTTCCAGCGGAGTGGTCGGATCTTCCTTGTGAGCGATGAACAGATCGATCCAATCGGTATCGAGCCGCTTCAGGCATTGATCCACCGACCAAAGCGTGTGGCGGCGCGAGAGCCCTGCCTGGGCTAGCCCCTCGCCGGCGCGGAACCCGTACTTGGTCGAGATCACCACGGCATCGCGGCGGCCCTTGAGGGCGCGGCCAAGGATGATCTCGGACTCGCCGCTCGCATAGGCGTCGGCCGTGTCGAAGAAGTTGACGCCATGGTCGATGGCAACGGCGACCATCTCCTGGCCAAGCTCCTCGCCGACCTTGAAGACAGCTTCCACCCTCTTGTCCCCCAAGGTGAAAGTCATGGCTCCGAACGAGAGTCGGGAGACCAGCAGCCCCGAATCGCCCATGGGAGTGTACTTCATGTACCTATCTCCTCGCTCACGTGTCTTGACGCCGATGGTTTGTCGGCCGGTTCTCAGTCATGCACCAAATAATGCATCCAGCCGCCGACGCAACTCGTCGCGCACCCAGCGGAACGAGATCAGAATCTCTTCATCGCTTCCCGTCGCGGCAGCCGGGTCGGGCAAGGGCCAATGGGCCCGATAGGCCTTGCCCAACCAGGCCGGGCACACCTCTTCCGCGCAGAGCGATATTACGGCATCCACATCGGGTCCGCCGGCCTGGCGGATCTCGTCGATTCCCGTGGAGCGATGGCCCGACGCGTCGAGCCCGAGCTCTTCGAGCGCTCGAATCGCGAACGGATTCACTCTCGACGGTTCGGATCCGGCGGAAGAGACGGAAGCGCCCGCAGGCGCCAGGCTTCGAGCGATCCCTTCCGCCATCTGGCTTCGCGCCGAGTTCGCTACACAGAGGAAGAGCGTGTGGCGCGGCTCCAGCGCGCGGAGGATCCGAGCTTCAAGCAGCCACTCCGGCGGCGAGCCAGCACCGTCCTCGTAGCGGCGACACGCGTAGGCTGGCGGTCCGGAGTACGGCCCAGCCAGGTCTTCCCCGTTTATTCGCACGCTCGGCGATCCGGAGAAGGCCAGCCGCTCCGCGTCGGCCAGGTTGTGTACCATGGTTCGTTCGATCTCGGCATCGGGAACCAGCCGATCTACAACGCTTCGTACCAGTTGTTCCGTCGCTTGGGCGTGAGGGCAATCCGGCGTCAGGAGCAATTCTATTCGCAAGGTCATCTACCCTCCTCCGCACCGGGTCTCAAGCTCGGCCGTGCAGCGGTTTCTGCGATGGTCGCAAGTCGGTCCGCCAATCGCTCCAGTTGTGGATAGCGATCTTGCGCGCCGTTCAAGAAGATTAGGTTCGCGGTGGCCCAGCCACCGCCCAGTATGAACGGGATGATGAGGATATTCAGGTCGCCCGGCACCCCCAGCGACTGTAGTATCGAGATTCCGAAAAGCGCGCTGAAGAGGATGCCCAGCCCCAGCGGCACGATCTTCAGGCCCGTCAGTTCTTGCTGCTCCTCGATGCAGATCCGCGTTCGACCGCCTTCCGGCGTTACGGTCACGAGCGCCTTCCGACCTGCCTGGCCGGCTCCAACAGGACTCCACGTCAGCGAGTTACCGAGCGCGGACGCGTGGCCCACGAGGTCGAACGCCGCCTGGATCTCTTTGACCATCGCCTGGTGCGCCGACTCGGGGACCTCGCCGTCGATGGTTCGTTCGACCCGAAGCTTCGAGTTCGGATACAATCCGCGACCGGGCATTCGCCCGGCCGGCGGCGCGTGTTCGGCTCGTACTTCTAGTTCCTTCACCGCCTGCCGTACGCGTTCGGGTGGGATCCCGACCTCGGCCGCGACTTGCTCGACGGCGCCGATCGACAGAGCAGCTTGTTCGGCGGGGTGCTCTACCTGCAGTTCGGCAGCCCGAGCGAGCACCTCTCGCACCTCGGAGTCGGTGAGGGCACGACCGCTTCCTGCCGACGCGATCTCGAGAGCTTCGGCCAGCTCTCCGGGCGTGGCGAATCTGTGCGCCGGTCGTACGGCGAGGGCGCGAGTAAGCGTCTGCTCGACCCTTCCCGGGAGGGCATCGAGCAGCCGGCGATGGTCGGGCGGGGCATCGGATAGCCGACCCAAGCGCACGTCCTCCTCCATGGGCCATACCGAGGGTGTCGCCCCGACCAGCATCTCGTAGACCACGCAGGCGAGGCCGTAGACGTCCGTCCGCTCGTCGAGGTCGGCCGCTCCCATGGCCTGTTCCGGGCTCATGTAGCCGACTGTTCCCAATGGGGCGCCGGTACCGGTCAGCGCCTCGCGGCCCACCGAGCTTACCGCCTTGGCGATGCCGAAGTCGGCCACGATGGCATGGCTGTCGGAGAACAGGATGTTCTCGGGCTTGACGTCGCGATGGATGATGCCGTGACGGTGAGCGTAATCGAGCGCGTCGGCCACTTGGCGCGCGATACGAACGACGACTTCGATCGGGAGTGGCTCCCCCGGGGCCAGACGGCGCCGCAGCGA
>JBDHAS010000375.1:0-3298 GCA_039588015.1 Gemmatimonadota bacterium
CGCACCTCCGGCGATGAAGAAGAGATGCTTGAACTCGCCCGGCACCGCCAATTCACGAAACACCTTCACGAAGCCGGCGAACTCCCGCGAATACATGTCGCTGTTCGCCGGGTTGGAGAGTGCTGCAGTCAGTAACGACCTGCAGAACCCCTCATCGGCCATCTTGGGGTGGTTATGGCCGATCGGGAGCGTCGCGAAGTAGCCATAGCAATCGAGGTATTCCTTCCCCTCGAGCGCATCGACAATGACAGCTCCGCGCGACTTCGCCAGGTCGATGACGATATGGAATCCATCGACCAGTATGCTGTTCTTCAGTACGGGAAAGACATCGTTTGAAGGAACGCTAATCTCAGCCATCATGATCTCCAATCGGCTGCAGGAATTCTTGTACAATCTTCAATATCAGGGGACCGGCCCGGCCCGCACCTGTGTCACGCGGGAGGATTCGGGTTTCGCCGCGACGGACGTCAGAGGAAGGAGGATTGGTTTCGGTTCCCTGCGCCCGGCGGCGAACCGAGCATCGAGCCGATTGAAGTCAGTTGGGTGGAGCGAAGATGCCGGGGCGAGCATCCTCCGGTAGAGTCCTGACCGGAGGAAGGAAACCGGGCTGGGCGGCTCGTTTCCGACCGGGCAAGGAACGCCCTACGCCCGGATTATGGCCGGAGACTGCAGGTTCATCAGGCATGGTAGCACCGGTTGTGTCCACGCCTCCAATCTACACCCCCGCCGATGGGCTGTCTAACGCGTTCAGCGCACCGGCCTAGACCCGCGGAAGCCCTCCCGTCAGACGCAGTACCCACCGCATGCACCTGTGCCCGACATCGACGGGATCGAGGTGCATCATCGGGCAGCTGCCCGGGATAACGCTGAGGCCGTGCGCCCGACCGAATTCGACCGCTTCATCTGACACGCTGCCGCGCCCAAACGACCTGTGGATCCACACGCGCTCGATTCCCAACTCCACGCACTCGCGCACGACCTCGATCGTCACGCTCGGGTGGGTGGCGATGAATACGGCGTCTACGCCGCTTGGAATCGAGTCCAGATTCGGGTAGCAGGCGTCGCCCTCAACTTCCTCCGCCGCCGGATTGACGGGAAACACGTCATACCGAGCACCGCGCAGCTTTCGATAGACGACGTTTGCCGCCTCGTTCCCGCTTCGCGAGACGCCCGCGACGGCTATGGTCCGCTGGTCCAGAAAATCCGATACCGCTTCGTCTAGTCCGCTCATATAACCACCTCGAAGAATGACCTCGTATCGCGCACTGCTTCAGAACAACGAGCACAGATGCTTTCACAGTCCGCGGTCTTGGCGTGGCTCAGCCGCCGTAGAAGACCTTCTCGCCGAGATCCCTTAGCACGAGCGTCACTTCGTCCGGTCGTCCTTCGGGAGCTTGATTCACGCCGGCGTCCACGACCTCGCCGACGAAGATCGAGTGATCTCCTCGTTCCACGGTCTCGCGGAGCGCGCACTCCACATAGGCCGGACAAACCTCGAGTAGCGGAGCTCCCGAGCTGCCCGCACGAAAAGGCTCGCCGCTTATGGTGTCGCCTTCACGCTCGGCCGGTTTGAAGAACGCGTAGGCAGTCGCCTGCTGGCCCTTGCCGAGCACGTTCAACGCAAAGGCGCCAGCTTCTTTGATCACAGCGTGCGCGCCCGAATCGGCCTTCACGCCCACAGCGACGAGCGGCGGCTCGAATGAGACCTGGGTAACCCAATTCACCGTCGCTGCCGCGACCCGGCCTTTCTCGGTCTGCCCGGTCAGCACGTACAGCCCGTACGGGATCATCCGCAGAGCAGTCTTCTTGTCGCTCGGATCCATCCGCCCTCCTTTTGAGAGACCTAAAAATACGTGCTCGGTTGAGTTTGAACCAGAAATGGCGGAAGTTACGTAGGCATGTAAGTAAGCATGCGCCTGTCTCAAGCCTGCAACCGGAACGGGAATTGCGACTGACGGCCCCTATTCGCCCTGGCCATGTCGTGACGCCGTTTCGGGCTCATTACTGAGTGAACTCTATCGAGGGAGGACCACGAGCATGAAGATGGCCTATAGAGCTGGAATATCGCTGCTGCTGGCGGGATTTCTCGCGGCGTGTGGCGGCCAGGGGACGCGTTGGGCCGGTACGATATCTGACAGCGCCGGCGTGACCATCGTGTCCAATACTGAGACAGGTGTGTGGGCTCCCGGCGAGGAGTGGACATTCGAAGAGGAGCTTCGAATCGGAGCCCTTGAGGGTGACCCGGAGTACCAGTTCGGCCAGGTCGGTTTCATTGCCGTCGACTCGAAGGGTCAGATCTACGTCCCTGACATCCAGGCCCAACACATCCAGGTGTACGCGTCCGATGGCAGTTACGTACAGACCATCGGCCAGCGCGGCGGCGGTCCCGGCGAGCTTCAGGGTGCGGCCTTCGTTATCATGGGGCCCGGCGACACGCTGCTCGTACCCGACATACAGACCCAGCGTGTGAATCGTTACGCGCCCGATGGATCGAGCCTGGGAAGCTTCCGACTGGACCTGCAGCAGGGTATCCCGATCATCTTTCAGGGCACCGAAAGCGGCGTGGTGGCGCAGCAGGTCCGACCTTTTTCCCTTCCCGGCCAGCCCGAAATCGAGAGCCCTCACGATGCGATCCGAACCATGGCTCCGGACGGGACGATCCAGGATACGCTGCTGAGTTTCCCTTCGGGCGAGACGTTCCAACTTTCAGGCGGCGCTCCCCGGTTCAAGTTCTATTCGCCGGAGCCGGCCTGGGCCCTGGCCAACGACAACACGCTGATTTTCGCCGTCAACGACGACTATCGCGTCGGCGTGTACTCGGCCGGCGGGGTACTGGAACGCGTGATCAAGAAGCCCTTCGAGCGCCAGCCCGTGGGCGAGCCGGACAAAGACGTCTTGATCACGTTCCTCGAGAACACGTGGGGAGACGCCGGCGTACCGGCCCAGACGATCGCTCAGTTGAAGCAGAACATCAGTTTCGGCGAGTTCTTCCCCGCCTTCGCAGGCCTGATAGCCGGACCGTCGGGCACGACCTGGGTGCAGCACATCCAGGCGGCATCCGAGCTGAGCGAAGACGAATACGAGAATTGGAACCCGATCGAGGACCAGGGTGCTTCCGAATGGGACGTGTTCGACGCGCAGGGCCGCTTCTTCGGCACGATATCGATGCCACATCGGTTCGCTCCGCGGATCTTCCGCGGCGACAAGATCTACGGCGTCTGGCGTGACGAACTCGACGTCCAATACGTAGTCAGGCTTCGGATCGTAGGTGACCTCGGCCTAGGCACAACCTGATAGC
>JBDHAS010000376.1:0-4300 GCA_039588015.1 Gemmatimonadota bacterium
AGCCGGGGGTGCGGAGAATCCCGACGCCGATGACGAGCCCAACCCCAACGGCGAGCCCATCCCAAACGCCGAGAATGCGCTTAAGCCCGTGGCCGCTCACTCGAGCCCCATCGCTTGCAGCGCTGCCGCCGCCATTTCTGCGCGCAGATCCGCGACGATGCTCGCCATGCCCGGATCGCCGATCAGGTTTCGAGTTTCGTAAGGGTCCTCGACCAGGTCGTACAACTCGTTCTCGCCCGGGTGCTGCATCCAGTGTATGTACTTGTACCGGCCAGTCCGGATGGCGCGGTAATCCATGTCGAGCAACCAGGGAAACGGATTCTCGTACGTGTAGAACTCGATGAAGACCGAGCGGCGCCAGTCTGTGGCTTTGCCCTGAAGCAAGGGTCCCCGATGGGAACGCCGGCGACATTCAAGACTGTCGGAGCTATGTCGACGGAGACGACCAGGTCATCGCTTCGCAGGCCAGCTTGTACCACGGCCGGATATCGCACGATCAACGGTGTTCGGATCGATTCTTCGTACGGCAGACGACGCTCGATCGAGAGTCCATGTTCGCCATAAAAGAACCCGTTGTCGCTTGTGAACAGGATGAAAGTCTCGTCCAGAATGCCGCGTCGGTCGAGGGCATCGACGATCCGCCCCACGCCGTCGTCAACGGCGAGCAGCATCTCCGCACGACGCCGGATTGTCTCCTCGCTGGAACCAGGGTCGAGCTCAGCCTCACCGAACATCTCGACGATCTCTGGCGAACTCTTGTCCAGCAAAGCTCTGCGCAGCGCCGGCTTGTCGGCCAACTCGTCGAGCGATGAGATGACATTCGCGCGGCGCGGCAAGACTTTCTCCTCGTAGCGCCCCAGGTGCCGCGGCGCTGGCACGTACCCGCGCGGAACGGAGAGGTCTACAGAGCCGTCATCCAGTTGCCGGGCGTCGGGGTGGATCGCCTTGTGTCCTATATATAGGAAGAACGGACTCGCGCGGTCCCGTTCGATGAACGCCACCGCACGGTCGGTCAGGACATCGGTGATGTATCCCTCGACCGTGCGGATCCGCCCGTCCTCGTAGAGTTCGGGATCGATCGATCGCCCCTGCCCCGGAATGGCCGCCCAGTAGTCGAAGCCCGGCCTTGGCGTGGGATCGTTCCCCATGTGCCACTTGCCGAGGTAACCGGTCTCATACCCCTCTCGCTGCAGTGCACGCGGAAACGTCTCCAGCCGGTGGCTCATCCGATTCCGGGCCACGTTGTCGATGATCCCGTGGCGCGACGGATACTGACCGGTCAGGATGCTGGCGCGATTCGGCGAGCAGAGCGGGACGGCGTGAAACGCGTTGGTCAACCATGCGCCCTCGCGCGCCAGGCGGTCGATGTGCGGCGTCTCGAGATAGGGGTGGCCGGCTATTCCCAGCTCGTCCCAGCGAAGGTCATCGACGACGATGACGATGAGGTTCGGGCGACGACCCGGAGCTACGGCATCCCCTCCCGCATTCTCCGCGTCGCGCGGTTGGCATGCCGTACAGGGAATCAGCGCAGCTGCCAGAACAATCCGAAGAGTGTGGCGGAACATGGCGGACGTTCTCCTTGACCGGAGACGACGGTCCCGGACCGTGCTGGATAGTTAGCAAGTGATTTCGCTGGTGTCGATCACGCGCAGGGAAAACGTACAGCCCGTTGCGAGCGGACGCGAGCGCCGAATATCTCGCATCGCTCATCGTAGGTGTCGCGGAGCCAGAGCACGAGGCTACACGTCCCCGAGCCGACCTATCTCCGTTCCCCCTGCCCAGGCGGGCCAGGCAGTACACACCCGCCGCTCGCTTCTTCTTGACGGCTCGCGTCCACGGCGGCAACGTTGTCTAGACTCCCGATTGACCCCCTGCGCGTCCCTTCCCTGCCTTCGTCTAGGAGGTTCTATGCGAGCATCCGCCGTCTTCCTGGCCCTAGCGGTCTGTATTGGAGCCTCGGACATCGCGGCCCAGGAACAGGACACAGCGCAAGCCGCTCCCGTGCTCGCCGTCGCCGAGGCGGTTGTCACCAGTAGCGTGGCGGACCGGCAGCCGACGGACACGCTGACAACGGTGGCCGCCAACGCGGGGACGGTCTACTGCTGGACTCGTATCACCGGCGCGACCGCCGAAGTCCAGATCAGCCACGTCTGGTATCGCGGTGACGCCGAGGTCGCGCGCATCCAGCTACGCGTCGCCGGCAGCCCCTGGCGCACGTGGAGCTCGAAGAAGTTCATTCCCGAGTGGACCGGCGCCTGGCGCGTGGATATCGTCGGGCCCGACGGGACCGTGCTGAAGACGGTTTCCTTCAGCGTAGGCTAGTCGCTCCGACGGGCTCCGGCCCGGGGATCTGACGCCAGAATCGCATCGCTCGCGCGCGAACGCGCGAGCGGTGCGCAGTGCAGCCCCCTTTAGCTCTGAGATGATGGCCATGCATAGCCAACGCCTCGCACAACGCATCGTACTGTTCGCGCTAGCCTATCTTCTGTTTGCACCGGCCCTCCGAGCGCAGGAGACCCTCACTGTCCCCGGACTCGAGCGTCCCGTCGAGATCATCGTCGACCGGTGGGGCATTGCGCATATCTACGCCGAGACCGAGCACGACCTGTTCCTCGCTCAGGGCTACAACGCCGCGCGCGATCGGCTGTTCCAGCTGGAGATCTGGCGGCGGCAGGCGACGGGTACCGTGGCCGAGATCCTGGGCCGTCGCGAGCTGCCGCGGGACATCGGTACACGCCTGTTCACGTTCCGGGGTGACCTAACTGAAGAACTCAATCACTACCATCCGCGCGGCGCGTTCATCATCCGGGCGTTCGTCGATGGCGTAAACGCCTACATCGAGCGCACCGCACAGGATCCGGATCTGCTTCCCATCGAGTTCGAGATCCTTGGGATCACGCCACAGAAGTGGACCCCCGAGGTCGTGATCTCCCGGCACCAGGGCCTGCTGGGCAACATCACGCAGGAACTCACCTTCGGCAGGGCGGTAGCGCTGATCGGCCCGGAGCAGGTCAAGCGGCTCGAGTACTTCCATCCCGGCGAACCCGAGATCGGGCTGGACGCGACGATCGACGGCGACCTGCTGTTCGGTGACATACTCGGCGTCTATAACGCGTTCCGTCGATCGATCCGGTTCGCGCCGGAAGACGTGGCTCAGGCGTTTCGGGGTGACCCTGCGGCGTACGCGCGGCTCGCGGCGGCGGTACAGCATCAGGGGCCACCGCTCGGCAGCGAAGATATCGGCAGCAACAACTGGGTGGTGAGCGGTCGACTCACCCAGACCGGCAACACGATCATGGCCAACGACCCCCATCGGGCGCAGTCGGCGCCTTCGCTGCGCTACTGGGTGCACCTGGTGGGGCCCGGCTGGAACGTGCTGGGTGGAGGCGAGCCGGAGATCCCGGGCGTATCTATCGGTCACAATGAGTACGGCGCGTGGGGCCTGACGGTTTTCGCCACCGACGGCGAGGATCTCTACGTCTACGAGACGAATCCCGCCGATCCCGATCAGTATCGCTACCGGGACGTGGAGGGTGAGGCCCCGTACACCGCGGAGCTTAAGTACACGCGCCATGGTCCGGTGGTCTACGAGGACATCGACAACCACAAGGCTTACGCGGTGCGCGCGGCTTGGATGGAAATCGGCGGATCGCCTTACCTCGCCAGCCTACGCATGAATCAGGCGACGACCTGGGAGGAGTTCCGGGAGGCGTGCGCCTACAGCAACATCCCGGGCGAAAACATGATCTGGGCCGACATCCACGGCGATATCGGTTGGCAGGCCGTAGGTATCGCACCGATCCGGCGCAACTGGAGCGGCCTGGTGCCCGTGCCCGGCGACGGGCGCTACGAATGGGATGGCTACCTACCGATCAAAGACAAGCCGCACATCTCGAACCCGCAGCAGGGTTATTGGGCCACCGCCAACAGCGAGATGATCCCGACGGGCTACCCGCATCGCGACGCGGTTGGCTGGGTCTGGTCCGATCCGTACCGCTGGGCGCGAGCGAACGAGGTGCTCGGTTCCGGACGCAAGCACTCGATCATGGACATGATGAAGCTGCAGACCGACCAGCTGTCGATCCCGGCCCGCACGCTCGCACCCCTACTAAGGGACCTCAACGTGCAGCAGCCGGTCGTCGAACATGCCCGCCGGATGCTATTGGAATGGGATTGGATTCTCGACAGAAACTCGACCGAAGCCGGGATCTACGTAGCGTGGGAGCGGCGGCTGCAACGCAATGTCACCGAGCTGTTCGTACCCGAGGAGGCTCGCCAATACATCGGCACCCTCGCGATG
>JBDHAS010000377.1:0-8303 GCA_039588015.1 Gemmatimonadota bacterium
GGCGGTCACGTTCACGCGCGCCTACACCGCGTCGCCGGCCTGCAACCCTTCGCGCACGGCGCTGCTGACGGGGATGCACACGTACAGCACCGGCATGTACTCGAACTACCAGTACTGGCGCGAGGTGCTGCCCGACGCCGTCACGCTGCCCAGGTATTTCTCGGACAACGGCTACTGGGCGGCCGGTGCCGGGAAGATCTTCCATAACAACCAGCCGGACCCGGGCTCTTGGGACGACTACTTTCCGTCCCTTGAGAAGCACATGCCGGACTATTTCCGTCCCGTTCCCGGCGCGACCGTGAGCATGCCGGCGTTCGAGCACATGTACGGCGACTTCGACTGGTCTCCGATCGACATTCCAGAAGATTCCAGCAGTTGAACCGCGAGCACGACCGACCCTTCTTCCTCGCCTGCGGCATCTACCGACCGCATGTGCCGTGGTACGTGCCGCGGGAGTACTTCGACATGTTTCCGCTCGAGTCGGTGCGACTGCCGACCGTGCTCGAGGACGACCTCGATGACATCGGCGAGCGTGGCCGCGACATTGCCGATCGCGGCGGCGGCTATCACCGGCATGTTTTGGAAGCCGGCCAGTGGCGCAACGCGGTCCAGGGCTACCTGGCATCGATCGCCTTCGCGGACGCCTTGGTTGGCAGACTGCTCGACGCCTTGGAAAGCAGCGCATACGCGGACAACACGATCGTGGTGCTCTGGTCGGACCACGGCTGGCAACTGGGCGAGAAAGAACACTGGCGTAAGTTCGCGCTATGGGAAAACGTGGCGCGGGTCGTGCTCATGATCAGCGTGCCCGAGGGGATCGCCGCGTTGCCGGCGGGAACGCCGGCCGGCGCGAGGTCGGAGCGCGTTACCTCGCTGCTGGACATCTATCCCACCCTGGTCCAGCTGGCGGGTTTACCGGAGAAGGAAGGCCTAGACGGGCACAGCCTCGTTCCCCTGCTCGAGGACCCGAGGGCTGTATGGGAATATCCCGCCATCACGACTTACGATTATTTCGAGTTTTCGGTCCGCACCGAACGCTGGCGGTACATCCGCTACATCGACGGTAGCGAGGAACTCTACGATCACTCCGAAGACCCCGAGGAATGGATCAACCTGGCTGGCGATCCCGGCTACAACCAGATCAAGCAGGAGATGGCCGGTCACATCCCGACGAATCTCGCGCCGCTCGCCCGAACGACGTACGAGCTCTCGGCCCATCACGTGCCGCCGTTCGAGAGCCTGGAGCACTACCTGCGGTGGAAACAAGAGAGGGCTAGATAAGGGTTTAGCCTGTCTGGAGGGCGCTCGTCGGCAAACAAGTCCTTCCCAATGTAGCCAGATACACCATATTGTATGGAGCGGCTGTCCCCCGCCTGCTGTTACTCGCTAAAATGCCGGTATGGGCATGGGAGGTGAATCGGGATGAAACGCTTTGACAGCGAGTGGGTCAGGCTGGAACTGGAGTTGCCGGCCGAGATGTGGGACGGACAACCTCACACTCTGCAATGGGTGGATGACAAGCTGTATTTCGACGACCGTCTGGTGGCTCAGGGTGTAAGCTCGCCTCTCAGCGCCTGCACGTCGAGCACGAAGGCGAGAGCGACCAGGTAGAGTCTTCTCTCCCTGTCATACTTCGATTGCACGAAGCCGAATCCCGGCGGCGCGTTCTTGTCGATGTCGATCGGAACGGGCTGACCCGGCTCGCTCTCAACGACGGCTGACTGTATCAACCGTCCCGTCTTGTCACCGATCCGGATGTCGACACCGCACCGGGTACAAAGGTCGCCTAGTACCTGGAGAGGCGTTGGCTTGCGGGAGACGATGTCGGCGGGAATCGGAAACGACCAGCAAACCACCTCGTTGGGCCCGGACGGCTGCGTCGCGACAGCGATCGCGTTCCTGAACTACCTGCTTTGCACCCTCTTTCGGGATGCCGAACAGTCCCGCCGAGTGCTTGAACTTGTCGCCGAACACTAACATGGGTCCAGGTGGTGTCGAGTGACTTCGGTTGACCTACCCCCACGTTAGCACGATACGGCGGCGGACGACATAGCAGGCGCCAAGGCCGGCGGCGGCCTAGCGGAAGACGTCCTCCAGGATGTCGACAACGACACCGCTCGCCTCGAGCAGCACGATCCGGTCGCCGAAAATCGTGATCTCTACTCCGACGCGTGCGGGGAGTCGGGCCTTGAGGTCGGCCGGGATGTACTTCTTCGCGATTCCCGGCGGCAACGGCTTGCCGCGCGCCAGGTTCTTGGCAATCCCGGGCGGCAAAGATTCCACCCGGTGCGGATGTTTGACGAAGAAATCGACTATGATTTGGCGCTCGGCCGTCGAGAACCCGACGTGCTGCTGCGTCTCGACCTTGGCCTTCTTTTCTTTCCCCTTCTTCTGCTGCGCCTGTAGTTCGGGGGCGAGCGTGAGCGCAGCGATGATGGCTAACAGCGATAGGGTTGCGGTACGCATCATGAAACACCTCCTCGGCCGGTGCGAGTTGCAAGAGAAATGAGGCACCTTACAAGTCCCGATGCACACGTTTCCCAACGGGCCCTCGAGTCTACGCGGACGCCGTTCCGTAGTGCACCATGCCGATTACGTTGAGAAACCGCCGCCCTTGGGGGAAAACCGGCTCGGCGACGGGGAACTTCTGAGGCAGCCGTTCGTGCTGGACCTCAGCGCGCTGATAACTATGTGGCAAGCGGCGGGCCAGAGTGGGTTCCAAAGTCGGACAGCCGGCGTTGGACTACACAGCTACTCCAGGGCGGACCCGGAGACGACGGTCGCGATGTCGAGTGAGTCTCTGGTCTTCAAAACCAGCTAGGCGGCTCACAAACCGCTTGGTGGGTTCGATTCCCACACGCTCCCGCCATTGTCTTTGCTACTACTTTGCTGTAACCGGACCACTTTGCGCTCGGGTTGGGCGTCGAGCGCCCCGGTCAGCTTCTCCACCGCTGGGTTTTCGCCTCTTCTGCTCCGCACCCGTGGAACTGCCTGCGTGACATGGCTTTGTGACTTGAGCTCTACCCAGGCTCTTGGTCGAGTTCATGAATCACGTTTCCAATCCGTCCCGTTGCGGCCCGCCGTACCAGCTGGCATCTTGTTCCGATTCCCATTAGCAATCTTGTCAACGCTGGATCTACGACGAAGTCAACGCGCAGTGATTGATCGACTCGGGATCTCAAGTGACGTGGAACGTGAGAGAGGTGCGCGATGAACAAGAAGCTTCGGCTAGTCGCTCTGATGCCGGCTTTGGCCCTTGCCGTCTTGAGTTGTACGGCGGAGCAGCAGAGTGCCACCCGGCCGAATATCCTGCTAATCGTTGCCGATGACCTAGGATATTCGGACATCGGTTCCTTTGGCGGAGAAATCGCCACGCCGACTCTGGATCGTCTGGCGCAGGAAGGTTTGCGCCTCTCCAACTTCCATGTGCTCCCCAGCTGTTCGCCGACTCGCTCGGTGATGCTAACTGGCACCGACAATCACGTGGCGGGGCTCGGGACGATGGGGGAGTTCCTGACACCGGAGATGGAAGGGAATCCCGGCTACGAGGGATTTCTGAACTTTCGGGTCGCAGCCCTACCGGAAGTCCTGAAAGCAGGCGGGTACCATACTTATATGGCGGGCAAGTGGCACCTCGGTCATGGTGAGGAGACCAGCCCGCACGCCCGGGGCTTCGAGGAGACCTTCACTCTCCTTCCTGGCGGAGGCAGTCATTGGAGCGACCGCAAACCCCTGTCGCCCCCGCAGACCATGGTCTACCGGCGGAACGGTACGCCGGTGGAGGGATTGCCGGAGGATTTCTATTCGACCGAGTACTACACCGACATGATGCTCCAGTTTATCGACCAGAACCGCGGCGACGGGGTACCGTTCTTCGCGTACCTGGCCTATACCGCGCCTCACGATCCCCTGCACGCTCCCAAGGAGTACATCGACAAATACAAGGGCATGTACGACCAGGGCTGGGACGTGTTGCGTGAGGAGCGGCTACAGTCGCTAAAGGATCTGGGCATCGTCCCCGAGGACGCCAGCCCCTTCCCACGCTTGGCGTCGGTCAAGGCCTGGGAAGAGATGTCCGCCGAGGAGAGACAGCTAGCGGCGCGCGACATGGAAGTCTACGCGGCGATGATCGACTATATAGATGCGCAGATAGAACGGGTTCTTGCTTACCTGAAGGAGATCGGGGAATACGACAACACGATGATCATGTTCTTCTCGGACAACGGTGCGAACGGTGCACTGCCAACGGCTTACCCCGGGCAGACCGATGAGTACCTGGGTTCGTTTGACAACAGTCTGGAGAACCGCGGCCTGATCAACTCCTTCATCGAGCAGGGGCCGGGCTGGGCCCAGGCCAGCATGTCCCCCAGCCGCATGTTCAAGGCGTTCACAGCTGAGGGCGGGATCCGAACCCCCTTCTTGATCAAGCTCCCCGGAGAGATGCGGAATGCCGGCACGATGAACCACTCGTTCTTCCACGTCCGCGACATCATGCCGACGCTCCTCGAAGTGGCGGGCCTCGAGTATCCCGCTGAGATCGACGGTCGGCAGGTTGTCTCGCCGCAAGGGACCTCTGTGCTGAGGCTTTTCGCCGGAGAGGTCGAGACTCCATCTGCCGCGGTCAGTCAGGTCGGCTACGAGCTTTTTGGGCTAAAAGCCTACTACGTCGGCGATTGGAAGATCCTCTGGATGCCACCTCCGTTTGGCCCTGGGGAGTGGGAGTTGTTCAACCTGAGGGAAGACCCCGCTGAGATGAACGATATCAGTGGAGAATACCCCGACAGGCTCGCCGAGATGATTGCCCTTTGGGAGGGTTACAAAGAGGCCAACGGCGTACTCGACGTTGCTCTCGACTTGGCCGAAAAAGTGCAGTGATACGACCGCTTTCTCACCCGGGCCCCTAGTGCCAAGGGTAGTGGCGTTACTTGGTCAAGTAGTAGAGTAGCTCCGAACCCAACTGTGGCTGATTGTGCGAGGTCGTTGATTTGAGCAACGCCTCGACGTTGGTGATACGGGCTTACAGAGCCAGGGTGAGGGGCGGCTCAGGTGACAGACGAAGTCGCAAGTGTGCGCCTCGAAACATTTGGCAACCATCCCCTCACCCACGCTGCTTTCTTGTTCTGTGTCACGCCGCTTTCTTCAGATCCTCCTCCATCACAGAGAGTGTTGTTTGCCATGGCCCGCGACAACGCGTTCTACATCAGTTGTTCAAGAAGAGCGGTTTGATGCTCATGGAGCGGTTTCCCACAGTGCGTAGCTACGCGACGACCGACGAGGAACAGTTGGCCTCGCAGCTTCGCCGCTGCAGCCGCGGTCGATTGGGGAACGAGCGAGCACAACGACTCATCAGCGCAGCGCGTGACAGTGTCGGGGTTGGCGCGGGTCTCAAGACCCGGAGCTGGGTGCTACGCCGAGCGGTACAGTCCCCGCCTCACCACACTCAGAAACTCGGGGAAGACGACGTACATCAACGCTCGCGTCCGATGCTTGAGTGCGGTCTGCTTCCGAACCGACTGCTGTCGGTAGATGGCCAACCCTTGAGCTCCGCGTAGGCGCCGTCGCGAAGACTAAACGTCACCCACTTGCCCTCGACCGCCAGATCACGGATTACCCGGGCATCCTTCGCATCGCTCTTGAGCGGGGCCCGCTCCTTTCCCGCAGTGCTGGCTCTTGTGTCCGGCTGGGTCATCCCGCGACTTAGCTCAGCACGTCCCGGGTGGCCGGCCTGTTTGGTGCTGGGCTCGCCATTGTCGTCCTCTTGGAACGGTTCCTGCGCCTTGTGGTGTCGACAGTATAGGAATCGAATCGAAGCCCCGCGCTCTCCAAGGTGCTCCCGGTTGCGGACCTCTCGTCCGTTCGATCATGCCGAGAGCAAGGTAAGGCGTGTGGGTGGGTTACATGGCCCGTTCGTCGGCTCAACGGCGTGGACCGGGAGCATCGAGGCAGGTCTGCTCCGGCGACGATCGCTCAGCGGACCAGGACGAGCGTCGCAGGATTGCATCACGCTTTTGTGGCATGGCACCGATGACACTGCTTGAGGTAATTCCAGATATAGCGCGGGCACTTCTCGTCCCCGCTGACCGCCGTCCTCCTCACACACCCGCCTGTGATTGGGATGCGCCCACGCTGGAGGTATAGACGCCGTGAGACGCGCCGCCCTTTTTGCCCTGGCTACCCTGACTCTCGCTGCATGTGAGGACGCCACACGACCGGACGTGACAGCTCCAAGCGGATCGCCCCAATTGGCGACGCTCGACGTTCCGGGAGACTACTCATCGATTCAGGCGGCTCACGACGCCGCGAGCTCCGGCGACGTCATCCTGGTGGCGCCGGGAACCTACGTCGGTCAGATCACCATCACCAAGGCGATCACCCTGGCATCGTATTACCTCACTACCGGAAATGAGAGCTACATCGGCAACACGATCCTCGACGGTGATGGCGCGGCTTTCGTGATAGAGATCCCGGGTGGCGCCGAAGACCGACCCACTATCCAGGGCTTCACCATCCAGAACGCCGTTGACGGGATTACGCCGCGCGCCAAGCTCAACCTGCTGAATTGCGTGGTGACGGATACGCAGGACGGCGTGGACTACGAGAACGGCAGTGGAGGGCTGATCCAGTTTTGCACGTTCGAGCTGAATCGTGATGACGGCATCGATCTCGACTTCGCTGTCGACGTCGTCATCCAGGACAACATCATTCGCAACAACTCGGATGACGGTATCGAAATCCGATTGCAGGACTACAGCGGACCGACGTTGAACTACATCATCAGAGGGAACGAGATCTACGGGAACGGAGAAGATGGGATCCAGCTCATTGACTACGACGTACTAACGGATCGCTTCTTCGAGATCACCTACAACAATATCTACAATAACGTCGATGCCGGCATCGGCATGATGGATGGACAGAATTCGATCGAGGATTTTCGCGGCGCCAGCATCCCCGAGCGCATCAACATCTTCAACAACACGTTTGTCAACAACAGCCACGGCATCACCGGCGGCGACAACACCGTCGTGCTGAACAACATCTTCGTCGATCATTCGGTGATCGCCGTCAAGAAAGTCGACGGCAACTCCGAGTTGGCCTACAACCTGTTCCATAACAACGGCACCGACAACAGCGGCTCGAACGTCGACGCGGGCAGCAGTGTCTACGCGGATCCGCTGCTCACAGCGGACCTCGAGCTGGCTGCGGGGAGTCCAGCGATCGACGCCGGTACGGCCTACTACGTCTGGCGCGGAACGACCGTCCTGGATCTCTCACCCGGTGAGTATTCCGGTGCGGCTCCCGACATAGGTGCGTTTGAGTATGGTGCGCCGGGTGGGCCAATTACGGACATGATCTACGTGACGTCCCTGAGCGGGGGCAGTGTGGGCGGAGTCAGCTTCGAGGACGAGGACATCATCGCCTACGACGGTGAGAGCGACAGTTGGTCGCTGTACTTCGACGGGAGCGACGTCGGACTGAGCGGCTCCAACGACCGCGACGTACGCGCCTTCGAGTTGCTCGCGAACGGCGACATTCTGCTGAGCGTCTACGGCGCGACGACCGTCCCGGACGTGGGGAACGTGGACGCCGCGGACATCGTGCGGTTCAGCGGGTCCACCGGCCCCAGCACGAGCGGCACGTTCTCGTTGTATCTCAGGGGAGATGACGTCGGTCTGGCCGGTGAGAGCATTGACGCGATCGGTTTCGCGCCCGACGGCCGGCTGGTCGTCAGCACCAGCGGGTCATTCGCCGTGCCTGGAGCATCGGGTGGAGACGAGGATCTGATCGCGCTGGATGCGGGGGGGTCGAGCTGGTCGTTGTACTTCGACGGCTCGGATGTGGATCTGAATGACTCGTCGTCAGAGGATGTGGCGGGCGTCTGGATCGATGACGTCAGCGGGGACGTCTACCTCAGCACCAGGGGTTCGTTCTCGGTCCCGGACGTGAGCGGCGGCTCGTCGGACGTCTTCGTCTGCAAACCAGACGCGCTGGGCTCGAGCACGGCGTGCGTCTACACGTCGTACTGGTTCGGCTCGGCGCACGGTCTAACGAACGACGTACTCGGGATCCACGTCGCGGGTTCAAGCTCGCCCCCGCCCTCGAACGACGCGCCGAGGGCGGACTTCACCTGGTCGGCGGCGGGCCTGGCGGTCGACTTCACCGATACGAGCAGCGATCCCGACGGGACGGTCGTGGAGTGGAGCTGGGACTTTGGCGACGGCGGGAGCTCGACGGCGGAGAACCCCTCACACACGTACGCGGCCGACGGCAGCTATCCGGCGACACTGACGGTGACCGACAAC
>JBDHAS010000378.1:0-3253 GCA_039588015.1 Gemmatimonadota bacterium
CTACATCGCGTACGCGCTGATCATCGCCATATACACCATGCTGGGCGGTTTCACCGCGGCGGCCATTTCGGATGCCATCCAGGGCATGCTGATCATCACGTTCTCGCTGATGTTGATCCCCATCGGATTGAGCGAGCTGGGCGGATTCGAAGGACTGCACGCGCGGGTGCCGGACTACATGTTCGCGCTCTTCGGTTCGGCAGCGACCAGCGAGTACGCCTGGTACACCATCCTGGCGATGATCATCGCGAACCTGGTGTCGATCATCGCCGCTGCTCCGGGGATGCCGACGGCCGGTTCCGCTCGTGACGAGATGACCGCCCGGATCGGCATTCTGGGGGGCATGTTCTTCAAGCGCTTCATCATGCTCTTCTGGGCATTGGCGGGTCTGATCGCGATCGGGCTTTACGGCGGCGCGCTCGACGATCCGGATCAGATCTGGGGCTTGATGACCCGCAGCCTGCTGTTCCCCGGTGCCATCGGGCTGATGCTGGCCGGCGTGCTGGCCGCCAACATGTCGTCGCTCGATGCTCAGGCGGTGACCAACTCGGCGCTGTTCGTGCGGAACCTGTATCTGCCGTGGCGGCCGGGGCGGACCGAGCGGCACTACATAGACACCGGGCGAGTCGTGATCGCGGCCGTGCTGCTGGGCGGCGTCGTGACCGCGCTCTATGCCGACAACTTGCTCCACCTGTTCAAGTACTTCATCTCGCTGCCGGCGGTGTTCGGGGCCGCGATCTGGCTGGCCTTCGTGTGGCGGCGGCTCACCAAGGCGGCTGTGGTCGCAACGTTCGTGATCTGCTTCACGCTCTATGCGATCATTCCCAACGTCTTCCCGATGATCCCTGCCGTGCGCACTCAGCCGGGACTGATAGCACAGACGGCGTCCCGCGAAGTGATCGTTGTGACGGGGGCGCTGCGAGAAGATGTCGAGGCGGGCAGGGCGAGGGAGATTGGCGAGAGCCTTCGCAAGACCCACCGGGTCGAGGCGACGGGGATCTTCTTCGAGAGCGTGGTGCGCACGGACCCGGACGATCCCGACTCGCCGCTGGAGGGACGCGGCCGCTTCCACGCCGAGATCTGGGCCCTGAGCTGGTTGGGGATCGACTTCTCGGGTTGGTCAAAGGCGCAGCTGGTCGCGACGCGCTTCTTCTTCGACGCGCTGTTCCCGTTCCTGCTGCTCTTCTTGATCAGCCCCTTCACGCGACCGGTGAAGAAGCGCCGTCTGGATCGCTTCTACGGCAAGCTCCACACACCGGTCCAGGCGACGCCGGACGAAGATGAGACGGCTGTGGAGCATGCTGCATTTCATCCGGAGATCTACGAGCCGCGCAAGATATGGCCCGGCTCGAACTGGGAGATCATGAAACCCGGACGGCAGGACGTGATCGGCTTCGGCGGCAGCTGGTTGGTTGTGATTCTGATTCTGTTCTTGCTGTGGCAAATGGCCGGGCTCGGCTCGTGAGGGTGCTGCAGCAACGGCCGGCGAGCGAAAGGCGCGGACGGAGGTGACACAATGAATGACGCCGGCAGCAGCCGTCGGCGCTTCCTGCAGCAGTGCCTGGCGGGAGCGGCAGTTGCGGCGGCCGGCTCGACGGCGTGCCGGCAGCCCGACTCCGGCTCGGAGGCGGCGCCGTTTTCCGAAGCTTGGGGGTCGGCGGCTGGTACGTCGGAACGCTGGAAGAGCGTGCGCGACCAGTTTTTGCTCGAGCCGGGATACGCCTACTTGAATACGGGTGGGCTGGGTCCGTCGCCACGACCGGTGATCGCGGCGTTCGACGATGCATGGCTCGAGCTGGAGCGACGCTGCGAGAGCGGCCACGGACAGCGCGCCGAGGTCCGGGATCGTGCATGCGAGTTCCTGGGGTGCCGCGAGGACGAGCTCGCCTTCACTCGCAACGCGACCGAGGGAATGAACCTCGTCGCGCGTGGCCTGATGCTGCGAGACGGCGACGAAGTCGTGATGACCACGCACGAGCATCCCGGCGGCGCGATGCCGTGGTTCGCCGTGCGGGAAGAGACTCCGATCGAGATCAGGGCGGTCGAGCCGGGGTCGGGCGGCGATGATACGCTCGAGCGATTGCGCGGCGCGCTGACGCCCCGCACCCGGGTCGTCATGGTGAGTCACATCACGTGCACTGCCGGCCTCGTCATGCCCGTGCGCGAGATCGCGGACATGTGTCGGGAGCGGGGGATCGTCTGCGTGATCGACGGCGCGCAAGCGGTCGGTCAGGTTCCCGTCGATCTCAAGGGGCTTGGTTGCGATTTCTACGTCGCGTCGGGTCACAAGTGGTTGCTCGGCCCCAAGGGCACGGGCGTGCTGTACGTACGCGACGAGCAGCTGGACCATTGGAAGCCGCCCTTTGCGGGCGCCTACTCCGATTCGCGCTTCGACTTGGCCGCCGGCCTGTTCGAGCGTCTGCGTCCGGCGTCCGCGTCGGAGTACGGCACGCGAAACACACCGCTGGTGCTCGGGCTGGGTGCAGCGTTCGACTTCCTGGCGACCATCGGGATGGAGACGGTCGCGGCGCGCGCCGCCTATCTAGCGCGACGGCTGCGGGAGGGACTTTCACAGCTGCAAGGCGTGGAAGTCCTGACTCCTGCCGATGCCGGTGCGGCGATCCTGACGTTCCGCCTGCCGGCTGCGGGCGGCGATCCGTGGGAGTGGTCCAACCTCTTGCGGCGTGAGCACGGCTTTCGAGTGCGCCCGGTCGGCGAGGCGGGCCTGGCCGCGGTCCGTGCGTCTACCCACGTGTTCAATTCGGAGGAAGAGGTCGATCGGCTGGTCGACGTGCTCGAGAGTCTGCTGTGATTGCCTGGGAGAGAGACGGTTGGGAGTCGAACCTCGAATATGTGAGATCGGAGTTATGAGAAGACAGGCTCGAATCCGCGCGAGGGCCGCAGCGATCCTCGCCGTTCTTCTGCTGGCCTCGTTCACGCTCGCGAATCGCACGGTCGCGCAGGAGCGCGAAACCTACCTCTCCCTGGCCGAGCGTGCGTTCGAGGAAGGGCTGACATCGATTCCCGCCCAGGTCGAGCGGTGGAAGGAAACCTGGGAACCCGATCCCGAGTGGGGTTACGCCCCACCCGGTGGACCGGTCTACTTCGCACGCCTGGCCGGGTCGCTCTACCGCCTGACCGGTGACGAACGATACGCCCGCGAGGCCATCTCCTGGCTGGCCAGGCATCACGAGTACAAGGAGTACTTCCCCGAGGAGATGCACGGGGTCCGCGTCGACTATCGGGACGGTGT
>JBDHAS010000379.1:0-3243 GCA_039588015.1 Gemmatimonadota bacterium
CGCCGGAGTTTCTCCGGGATCCCTTCGCCGACTTCCTGGGGTTGATATATGAGTCACAGACGATGGTGGAGGAAGTCTACCGGCTCGACAGAGACGGCGGCTTCGCGGGGGCCGGCAGTGCGGACGGCCGGGAGTTCACGTTGAGCAGGCTGGCCGCTGCGAGCCAGATGTTGCTGAACCTCTGGTATACGGCTTGGGTAGCGAGCGCTGACGAGTAGCTCTGTGAAGTAAGATTTTGGTTTTTCGGAGAGGACGTTGCAAAGAGAGTTGCTGAGTAGAGAGTCGAATGATGAGTAAATGCAAATCGGTTGGCTGGCGGACCGCGGTCTCCGTGGTGATGTGCTCGTTGCCTCTGCTGGCGATAGCTGCGGTGCTTGCGGTCGTGACGCCGGCGCCTGTGTACGCCCAAACTCCGGACTCCATCCAGGAAGTGGCCGACACAGCTCCCGCTGATACTACCCCTCCCGGCCTGACGCGCGCCCGCGAGATTCTCGTCGAACTGGAAGCTGCGAAGGATACCATCATCGAGTTTGCATCCAGATCGCGGACCGCCAGCGAGGAGGAGCAGGAGCTGATCCGCGTCGCGGCCTTTCGGCTGATCGATCGCGCCAACGACCTCCAGCCCGAGCTGCTCGAGCTGATCCCGGGGCTGGAGGCGTCCGGGGTCTCGGCGGACTCGATCAGGCAGGCGTACGGCTCCTTTATCTCGGTGTGGATCGATCTCTACGGTCAGGGCATCGATCAGCGCATGGACCTCATCAACGAACTTCG
This sequence comes from Gemmatimonadota bacterium, assembly GCA_039588015.1. Taxonomy (GTDB): domain Bacteria; phylum Gemmatimonadota; class Gemmatimonadetes; order Palauibacterales; family KS3-K002; genus JASFMO01. The sequence continues at coordinate 772 of JBDHAS010000379.1, forward strand.
GGAACGGCGCTCGTCGACACCGGCAGAGCAGCTGGATGACTTGGAGTTCCGGATCGAGGAAGCCGCGGATCGCCTGAACGACCTGATTGTAGACCAGGCGCAAAATCTCGCTGCCGCCGACTCGATCGGTTTCGATACAGCCGCGGAATGGGAGTGGTTGGAGGACTTTCTGGTCAGCCGGGCAGAGAACCTGGTGGGTCGTCTCCAGATCGCGACCAGCACACGCGAACGGCTTCGTTCACAGGTCCAGAGTGCCGAACAGGCGGGAGCCCCAGAGTCGGAAGTCGGCGCTCTTCGGCTTCGCGTGCAGGCCAACGAGCGGCGCATTACGGGCGTAGCGGCAAGCCTGGACGCAACGGCCGATATCCTGGATGAGCGCGGATTCGACACCGACCAGTACCGCCAGTTCATCATACGCGCTACCGGCGAAGTCACAGGAGAAGTGCTGGATCCGGGTGTGTTGGCGGGACTTCTGAGAGAAATCTGGGCGGCCGTTTGGGGCTGGGTCCGTGAAACGGGTCCAACCCTCGTGGTCCAGCTGCTGATCATCGTCGGGATCGTCTTCCTGTTCAGACTTGGGTTCGTACTGGCGTGGCGCGTGTTCCAAAGAACTCGAGTGGTGGAGTCGAGGCTGCTGGTGGACCTGGTCGAGCGGATGCTTCGTCCCATCGCGACCATCTTGGGGCTGATCGCGGGTCTCTCTGCTGTCGGCGTCGATCCCACGGCCCTGCTCACCGGGTTGGGCGTCGCGGGTATCATCATCGGCCTGGCTCTCCAGGACTCGCTCTCTAACTTGGCTGCCGGCTTCTTCATCCTCGCAACGCGGCCCTATGACGTGGACGACGTGATCGAGAGCGGCGGCGTCCTGGGTACCGTGAAGGCGATGGGGCTGGCCAACACGACGGTGATCACGTTCGACAACCGCCGCCTACTCGTGCCGAACCGGAAGATCTGGGGGGACGTCATAGAGAATAGGTCGGCAGAGCGAGTACGCCGAGTCGACGCTTCCATCAGTATCGGCTATGGAGAGGACCTGGACCGGGCTATGGAGGTTCTGCACAACCTGCTGGACGAGTACGAGAGAGTTCTCGACACTCCCAAGCCTGAGATCTTCGTGTCGGATCTGGCGGACTCCTGGATCGAGTTGGCGGTGCGCCCGTGGGTGAAGAACGAGGACTGGTGGCGGGTGACCACCGAGTTGCCGCGCCTGATGCGCCTCCGCTTCGCGGAAGAAGGGATCGAGATTCCGTACCCGCGCCGCGACATTGCGACCCTGCCTCCGGATGAATCGGTTGATCCATCGCCACGTACCGATCAGCCCTAAGAGAGTGATGCGAGATGAACTTGAATCCGAGTGAACGCCGGTTCGAAGCGGGGCGCCTTGCGGTCGCAGCCGCGCTTCTTCTGTTGACCGCAGGCGAGTCCGCCGGCCAGGACGCGCACTACTGGACAATGACTTACGGGCCGCGCTCGTCGCTGCTCGGCGGGGCGGTGATCGGCAGCGTCGACGACGTGAGCGGCACCTACTACAACCCCGGCGCCCTCGGGCTGGCAGAGGACCTCGCGTTTGCCGTCAGCACCGACGTGTTCGAGTTCTCGGTCGTCGCCCTGGAGGACGGAGCCGGGGAGGGCGTGGACCTGGGCACGGCCCGCTCGGGACTGCGGCCGTCGTTGCTCGCCGGTACGATCAAGGAAGATCTTTTCGGATCTGGAGTCCTCGCCTACTCCGCCCTTACCCGGACGCGGGGCGAACAGGATCTCCAGGGCCTTGTCGTCCTGTCCGGCGCTGACATCCCTCCTGACGTCGAGTTGACGGACTTCGCCGCGCTGGTGCGGTTCGAGGGACAGTACAATGAATTCTGGGGTGGGGTCACATACTCTCACCGGCTCGGCTCGCACTTCGGCCTCGGGCTCACCTGGTACGGGGCGTTGCGAAGTCAGCGGCGACGTGCGGAGAGCCTGTCACAGGCCATTGGTCCGGACGGATCGGGTGCCGCTGAGATCGACGTCCGCGGGGGTAAGTACTCTTCGTTGCGCACGCTGTTCAAGTTCGGGGCGTTCGCTGCGTTTGGACCGGTCACAGGTGGCCTGACGGTGACTACACCGAGCATCCATATCACCGGGAGCGGCCAGTTGGGGTTCGACACCGGGACATTCGCACCGGATACGGCCGCGCTCGCCGTCGACGTCCAGACGGACCTGCCGGCGGAGTTCAAGTCGCCGCTGTCGGTGGGGTTCGGACTGGGATGGCGAATCGGCGATACGCATTTGCACGCCAGCGGCGAATGGTACGACGCTATCGATCCATACGTCGTCATGCAGGGAGATGATTTCGTCGCGCAGCAACCGGAAGAGATGATCGCGGTCGATGCCGTCCAGGCGCTGGACGAGATCTTCAATTGGGCGGTGGGGGTCGAACACACCTTCTCACCCAAGCTGACCGGTTACCTTTCGTATTACTTGGATGCGAGC
>JBDHAS010000380.1:0-3799 GCA_039588015.1 Gemmatimonadota bacterium
GGTCGAAACCACGGCCTTTCCCGCGCCGAAAGCGTACGCCAGCGTTCCCGAGGTGATCTGCGCTTCGTTGAGATACGGCGTGATGTAGAGGTCCGCCGCGCCGATGAACTCCTTGAGCTCCTCGAGCTCCACGAAGCGGTTGTAAAAGATGACGGCGCTGTCGACCCTGTTCTTCTTCGCGAGGCGATCGAGGCTGAGACGATAGGTTTCGCCCTGCCCGCGAAGCTCGTTCGGATGCGTGGCCCCCACGACAACGTAGACCACGTCGGGGAACTCTGCGAGAATGGACGGCAGCGCGTTCAGAACGTGCTCGATCCCCTTGTTCGGGGAGAGCAGCCCGAACGTGAGCAGCACCGTCCTTCCTTCCACACCGAACTGGTCCTTGTAGTAGTTCGGATCGACGAACGGTATGTCCGGAATGCCGTGCGGGATGAGATCGATCTTGGCCGAGGGCGCCTGGTACACCTCCTGCAACATCAGACGTCCGCGCTCGGCCATGACCACGAGGCGCGTCGAGCGCGCGATCAACTCCTGCATCACGCGCCGCTGTTCGGCGTTCGGCTCGCCGAGGATCGTGTGGAGCGTCGTGACGACGGGCATTCTCAACTCGCGCAGCAGCGCCAGCAGGTGGCGGCCGGCGGGCCCGCCGAAGATCCCGAACTCGTGCTGCACGCAGACGATATCCGCGTCGCCGATGTTGAGGAAGTCCGCCGCCCGCTGGTAGGACGTGAGGTCTTGCTCCGCGATCTCGAAGCGAACGACGTCCGGATATTCGTAGCCCCCCTCGATGTCGTTGACCGGCACCGCGAAACACTCGCTTCGGGGATACTCTCCCGCCACGGCGGCAAGCAGGTCTGAAGTGAACGTGGCGATGCCGCACTTGCGCGGCAAGTAGTCGGCCACAAACGCGATCCGCCGTGTCTCGGAGATCATAAAGCCTCCAGCTCCAGTTTGCGCTCCGCCGGGGTCAGGAGCAAGGCGTCGTCACCGAGCCTGATGGGTAGAGTTGCTCTCGCCACCCAGCGTGCTCTCATAGCGCAGCGTCGACTTTGCAGATGACGACGGTCATGTCGTCAGTCTGCGGGCCCTTGACCTCAAAGCTCTTCGCCGCTCTGTACAGACCTTGCACGATGTTGGAAGCAGAATCGTGGTGATGGTTCTTGACGGACTCCAGCACCCTGTCCGCGCCAAACGCGTATCCATCGAGCTCCCCGATCTCCGTGATGCCGTCGGTGAACAGGACCACGGTCTCGTCTCGCTTCAGCGATAGGGTCGGGCCGGACCGGAAGCCACGGCCCGCGAACATTCCGAGAGGGATTCCGGTGCTTTCGAGACGCTCTCGGACCTCGCCGTCCCGGTCGAGCAAATAGCCCGTAACGTGTCCGGCGCTCGCGTAGGCCAGGGTCCGGGCACGCGGGTCGAGCCGCGCCACCAACAGCGTCAGGTAATCCCTCGCGTCCGAATCGACGACGAGTATCTCGTTGAGCCGGCGAAGGAGCTCGCCCACGTCAAAGCACGAAAGGGCCAGAGAGCGCAGATAAGCGCGCGCCTGGGCCATGAGAAGCGAGGGGCCGAGTCCATGGCCACAGACGTCGGCAACGACAAGTCCGAGGCAATCGCCCGGCATCGGGATGAAGTCGAACAGGTCGCCACACATGGTCGCGGCCGGAAAGGCAGCGCCGGCGATGTCGAAACCCGGCAGGCGGGGAGCGCTCTTCGGATACAGCCGTTGCTGCACATGCCGCGCCATCTCCATTTCCACCTGCAGTTGCTCGTTTCGCAGGCGCTCCGTGATGTCTTTCAACACCGATACGAGAAACGCGTTTCGGCCATCGGAACCTCTGACCGGCGAGATCGTTTGCTCGGCGTGGAACAACTGCCCGTCCTTCTTTCGGTTGAGCAGGGTTCCGCGAAAGACGCCCCCACCGAGCACAGTGCTCCACAGGTCTTGATAGAACCGCGCGTCGTGCTTGCCGGATTTGAGGAGGCGTGGGGTCTTACCGACTGCCTCCTCTCGTGTGTAGCCCGTCAGCTGCTCGAAGCCGGGATTGACGTACTCGATCGTGCCTTTCATGTCGGTGATGATGACGGCGTCGGCGGTCTGCCCGACGGCGCTGGACAATCGATCGGCGTTTTCGAGTGACCGCTTCTGGCCGGTGATGTCACGGAAGACCACCACACCGCCCGACACCGTGCCGGCCTCGTCCCGCCAAGGCGCCGCGCTCGCGCTGATCCAGACGCCGGACGGAACGTGGTCGTTCCGGACAAAGATCTCGATATCATTGACTACCTCCCCGCGAAGGGCCCGGGCGAGAGGCAGCCGATCGGGCGGGAACGGAGTCACGGTGTCCTGGAGATAGCAGCCGTAGAGCCGTGTCCGGTCATCCGGGCCCACGTGGAGCGTTTCGAGACCGAGGATCCGCTGCGCAGCCGCATTGAAGCACAGGATCTTCCCGTTCCTGTCGGAAATCATGAGCCCGTCGGGAAGGTCGCGGATCACGGACTCCAACAGTGCTGTGGGGTCCGCAACATGAGAGAGCATCACACGTGACATGCTTGCCGTATCCTCATCGGTCCGGCGTGGTTATCGCGATCCCCTTAATTACCGTGGTTCGGAGAGAAGCCGCTTGATCGACCAACGGGTGACGGGTCTGACGGCCCGGAGCGGCGATTCTCCCTGTGATACCCCAAGTTGTAGATGTGTGAATACGGGCATTACCGATCGCGCAACACCGGGCGGGGCTGCCCAGACCATGGTCTATGGGCACGACGGGTGGCGGGGCCCCAGTTCGTGAGGCGATCGAAGAACCTCGCGTAGCGGCGCTTGAGGATCGGTGCGACGAGTAGGTGTTCGATGTCGAGGGACCGTCCACCTCGAATGACTTCATGACAACGCCGAATGAACGCGGCCAGCGGCACGAACCGCACTTCGGATTCTCGATGATACTTGACCCTCACGTGAGAGCGGCTCAGGTTTCGGATTCTGTTTTCGACCACGCTGCCGAACGCCACCTTCGACGGATCGATAAACCAGTCCGGCTTGTGACGTCTCCAGAACATGTCGTGTCATCATCTCCTCTGTCCCGAATAAGATGCTCAACCTGACCGCCCGGACAGGTGATCGGTCAGGATTGCTTTCAGCTTCAACGCGCTCTCCGGCCGCAGCAGCTCCTCGACCGTGCCCTTGGTCAGCCCCTCGCCCTGTCGCCGGGAGGCGGCTCCATGCATCCATCCCTCGTGGTTCTACCTCGACGCCGCGACTTTACTATATTTGGTGAATCAAGTCGACCAAAAGACTTGAAATAAACTGAATATGTGAATATTATTGGTTAATCATGAGGCGAAAACCTTGAATTTCTCAGCTTTAGTGAGATCGCGTCTGGCAACGCTCGGCCACGGGCAGAAGGACCTGGCGAGGGCAGCGCAGGTGACGGACTCGTACATCTCCCAGCTGCTCACGAGGAAAAAAGCCCCGCCCGCCCGCGACCGAACCGACATCTACGCGAAGATGGAGGCCTTCCTCCAGCTCGAGCCGGGAGAGCTCGGGCGGCTCGCGGAGAACGAGCGCGCCGAAGAGATTAGGCGCAGGCTGGGTCAGACCCCCGAGCCGCTGTTTCAGGAGTTTCGCGATCTGGCCCTGAGCAAGTGCGTTCGGGAAAAGCGCGATGAGGTCCGTGCGGTCTTTGAGGGACGGCCGTTCGGAACCCTCGAGCGGTTGGTCGCCCAGACGCTTCTCGAGGTGGTTCAGCGCATCGCCCGACAGGAATTGGACAGCGAGAGCTGGATCCGGCTGGCCGCA
>JBDHAS010000381.1:0-3348 GCA_039588015.1 Gemmatimonadota bacterium
GAATGCCTGTCTACAACGCATCGCGGGAGGGCCATCCACTATACTAGAACTGCTAGTTTCACGCCAGATCGTCAAGGCTGCTCCTGTTTCGGAGCTGCCCGCATGGAGATTGCATTGGTGACGTGAGAGCTACCAGTACCGGTGAGCGGCGGCGGCTAGCGTCGAAACGGACCGATAGCATATCTTTGTGCGCTCGTTGAGAACGTCAACCTGCACGGCTGATGGCTACGCGTACTACACCCAAGATGAAGACAACAGACGACCACCGCGGGCTGAGTCCCGATCAGCTCGTGGATTTCTACCGAACCATCTACCTGTCTCGCCGGCTGGACGACAAAGAGATCCAGCTGAAACGTCAGAACCGGATCTTCTTTCAAAGCGCTCTCAACCTCCAACTCGGCGTGACGCCGTACGAGATGCTGCTCGAGGCCGTAGGTGCCGCCGATGGCCCGGCCTCCGGCGGACGGCAAATGCCCAGCCACTGGGGACACAAGGACTACAACATCGTCACCGGCTCGAGCCCAACCGGAACTCAGTTTCTCAACGCCGTGGGCGCGGCCGAGGCAGGGCTACGCTACGCGTCGATAGAGGGACTGCGGGATCGAACCGACCGCTTCGAGGAAGACGAGGTCGTGCTCGTGACCTGCGGCGACGGCACGACCAGCCAAGGCGAGTTTTGGGAGGCGATCAACAGCGCTGCGAATCTGAAGCTACCGGTGCTGTTCCTGGTCGAGGACAACAAGTACGCGATCTCCGTCCCCATCGAGGTGCAAACAGCCGGCCAAAGCATATCGCATTGCATGAGTTGTATCCCCGGACTCTACGTCGAGGAAGTAGACGGTTGCGACCCACTGGCCAGCTACGAGACGATGTCGCGTGCCGCGGAGTACTGTCGCAGTCGCCGGGGTCCTGCCCTGGTTCACGCGCACGTGATCCGACCCTACTCCCACTCGCTTTCCGACGACGAACGTCTGTATCGCACAGAAGAAGAGCGAGACGCCGAGGCTGCACGGGACCCGATCACGACATTCGCAGATTTCCTCATCGCCGAAGGGATCCTAACAGAGAAACAGCTCGAGGAATTGCGCGAGGAAGTCGACCGGGAAATCCAAGCGGCCGCCGATCGGGCAATCGAGCGACCGCAACCGACACCCGACTCGGCAATGCTGTACGTCTATTCTCCCGATGTGGACCCGACATCGGATGAATTCGAGACAAAACCCGAGTACGGCGACGGCGATCCGACGACCATGGTCGACCTGCTGAACGCCTGCCTCCGAGAGGAGATGGAGCGCAACCCGAGTATCGTCGTTTTCGGTGAAGACGTGGCCGACGCCAGTCGCGAGGAAGCGCTCGAAGAGGTCAAGGGCAAAGGCGGCGTGTTCAAGGTCACCTGGGGGTTGCAGAAGGCGTTCGGCTCCGAGAGAGTGTACAATTCACCCCTCGCGGAGGCGAGTATCGTCGGCCGGGCGGTGGGCTTGGCCCAACGTGGCATCAAGCCGGTAGCCGAGATCCAGTTCTTCGACTACATCTGGACGGCGATGATGCAGCTCCGCGACGAAGTGCCGCTCATCCGCTGGCGCTCCAACAACACGTTCAAGTGCCCCATGGTAGTACGAGTCACATACGGCGGCTACTTGAAAGGCGGCGCGATTTATCATTCGCAGACCGGTGCCAGCCTCTTCACTCACACTCCCGGGATGCGCGTCGTCTGCCCGGCCACTGCGGAGGATGCCAACGGCCTGCTCCGCACCGCGATCCGCTGCGACGACCCGGTGCTCTTCTTGGAACACAAACACCTCTACCGGCAGACCTACAACAAAGGCCGCTACCCGGGGCCGAACTACATGATCCCGTTCGCACGTGCCAGGAAGGTAAGAGAGGGATCCGATCTCACCGTCATCACCTACGGCGCCACCGTTGAGCGTTCCTTGCGCGCGGCGAAGGCAGCCGCGGATGGCTCCGGCATCGAGGCCGAAGTTATCGACCTCCGATCGCTGAGCCCGTTCGACATGGAGATGATCGCCGACTCTGTGAAGAAGACCAACAAGGCTCTGATGGTCTACGAAGACTCGCTGTCCTGGGGTTACGGCGCCGAAATATCCGCCCGCATCGCCGACGAACTATTCGAGTGGCTGGACGGACCAGTCCGCCGCGTGGCGTCGCTCGATGCTTTCGTAGGATACGCGCCAGACCTGGAAGACGCGACCCTACCGCAGCTGGCAGACATCAGACGCGCTATGGAAGAACTTGGTGAATACTGATGGCTCCGAATACAGAATATAGAATGTAGAACAAGGAATGTAGAAGTGCGGTCCGCATCGGCGTAACCCACTTCTACATTCGTTGATCTATATTCTACATTCGTTATTCGAAACCCCGCCCTTCTATCTGTTTCTGTTTCTGTACTCGTCCCAGCTTCTCCTCGCGTCTCTGCACTGCGGCCAAGTCATCTGCTCGCCGGTCCGCCGGCTGACCGGTAGAACGCGCTGATCCCGCAGCACCGTCTCGGGGTCTTCGGACGCCAGGTAGGCGAGCATCGCGAACAGCGTCGCGTTGTTCTTCAGGTCGTCGAAGACCAGCTTGTCGAACGTGTCCCGGTTCGTGTGCCAGGTGTACGGGAAGTAGCTCCAGTTGTGCGCGCCCAAGAAGAACGACGGCGCTCCCGCGCAGACGAACGCCGCGTAGTCGCTACCACCGCCACCCGGCACGCCCGGCATCTGGAGAGCGATATGCCGGCTGATTTCTTGGGGCACCATCGCTAGCCACCGCGCGAAGAATTCGCCCGCCCGTGTCAGACCCTGCATCGAGATTCGCGTAATCCGGCCGGTCCCGTTGTCCTGGTTGTAGAGCGCTTGGAGCCCATCGACCACCTCGGGATGATCGGACACGAAAGCTCGCGCGCCGTTCAGACCTTGCTCTTCACTGTTCCAGTGGCCGGCGATGATCGTGCGCTTCGGGTTCGGATAGGCAGCCTTCAGGATCCGCATCGCCTCGAGAATGGTGATGGTGCCCGTACCGTTATCGGTGGCCCCCGACGCACCGTCCCACGAATCGAAGTGCGCGGACAATACGATGTACTCGTCCGGCTTCTCGCTACCGCGGATCTCCGCTATCGTGTTGAACAGCGGGGCATCGCCGTGGAACTCGGCTTTGGCTTCGACTTCGAGCACGGGACCCTGCTCATGGTGCGCCAAACGGAACAGCAACCCGTAGTCTTCGCAGCTCATCTGGAGCGACGGCACCTTCTCCGTTCGAGCGGAAAAGACACGCATTACTCCCCAGCCGTTCGGACGATCGCCGAATATCAGACCGGCGGCGCCCGCCTCCTCCAGCGCTCTATCGAGG
>JBDHAS010000382.1:0-3840 GCA_039588015.1 Gemmatimonadota bacterium
CAACCCAGACGACTACGAGAAACTCTGGCAGAGCACACGCCAGCCGAGTTCGTGGGCGGTGGTGCCCGTAGCCTGATGTCAACGAAAGGGAACACTACCGAATATCCAATATCGCCAATATCGATCAAGGAATGTCGAAATAGACGCGCTGCGCCTTGGATATTTCGAGGTGTCGCTTTTGGACATTCGATATTCGGAGCTCGGCGTTGGGTATTCGAAGCATGGGTTCTAAGCGACCAAGCTTGCGGGTTCTTGCTACGACCCGGGCCGTGGGTTGCCGCCGAGCGTCTCCCTCAATCGCTCTCCTCGGCCTCCAAACCGTACTTCTTCAACTTGCGCCACAGGGTGGTGCGACCCATACCGAGAATCTCAGCCGCGCGAGCACGGACGCCATCTGCCTTCTCGAGGGCTGCCAGGATCGCAGCGCGCTCCTCGTCATCCGGAGTCTTCACCCGGTAGCGACCTACGCTGCCGGCGGCCACCCCAGTTCTCAGCGCATCGCGGACATCGGCAGGAAGGTGTTGTGCCTCGATCCGCTCTCCGCCGGCCTGAATCGCGGCACTCTCGACGACCGCCAACAGTTCGCGAACGTTGCCGGGCCAGGCGTAGGCCCGGAGCATGCGGAGCGCGAAGGGTGAGCAGGAGAGGCGTGGCGAGTCGGTTCGATCGCTTCGCAGTCGCTCGAGCGCTAACTCGACGAGCAGCGGTATGTCGCCGCGCCGCTCGCGCAATGGAGGCAGGCCGATCCTGAAAACGTTGAGGCGGTAGAAGAGATCTTCACGGAAGCGTTCCGCCGCCATCTCGGCCTGCAAATCGCGATTAGTGGCAGCGACGACCCGCACGTCGACCCGCGTAGGCTTTACTGCGCCAACCCGAGTGACCTCGCGTTCCTGTAGTGCCCGCAGGAGGCTGCGTTGCAACGACAGATTGGTGTCACCTACCTCGTCGAGGAAGAGGGTGCCGCCGTCCGCCGCTTCGAACAGCCCGGGCTTGTCGCGTACCGCACCGGTAAAGGCGCCGCGCACGTGCCCGAACAGCTCCGACTCGAGCAAACCCTCGGCCACGGAGGAACAGTTGACCGGCACGAAGGGCCCCGTGCGCCGCTCGGAAAGATCGTGTATGGCCCGTGCCACCAACTCCTTCCCCGACCCGGTCTCGCCGATCACCAGGACCGTCGCAGCGGTGGGTGCCACCTTGCGTATCGCGTCGAAAACCGGCTGCATTACGGGCGAGCGCCCGACGATGCCGGTGAGCGGGCTATCGGCGACGCTTCGGGCCGTCGGCCTGCGCTCCAGCAGATCCGCGACGCGCGAGCTCAGCACGTCGGGGTCGAGTGGCTTGGTCAGGAAGTCGTCCGCCCCCAAGTGCAGCGCCTGAACCGCCGCGTCGATCGTACCGAAAGCGCTGATCATCAAGATGGGGATTCCCTCTCCCCACTGTCGCAGCAGCTCGATGACTTGCATTCCGTCCACCCGCGGCATGCGCACATCGAGCAGCATCAGATCGAAAGCCTCTTCTCGCAGCGCTTCGACCGCTTCTTGCCCGTCGGCGGCGCTGGTCACCTCGTATCCGTCAAGCCGCAGCAGCTCTGCGGTGGAGAGCCGAAAGGCCCGGTCGTCGTCAACGATCAGGATTCGCGATGCCATCTCCGTCCTCACGTGCTGAGCTCCGATTGCACGTCGGACCGCGGCTCCGTGTCGTGGGCAAAGTTCGGATCAACTGCAGCGAGCTCGATGCGAAATCGCGCTCCCGGCGCGGCCTCACGATTCGAGACCTCTATTCGACCCCCGTTGCTACGCACGATTCCCTCCGCGACGAACAGCCCCAGGCCCACACCTTGAACCCGGACCTTTGTCGTGAAGAACGGATCGAACAGCCTGGGCAACAATTCAGGCAGGATGCCGGGCCCATTGTCCAGAACCTCGACGACCACCGTCGAGTCTTCCGAACGAACCGTGAGATCGATCCGTCCGCGGTCCTCGATCGCGTCACGAGCGTTCTGCACCACGTTCAGCAATACCTGCTTGAGTGCGTCGGGCGCGATGGCGGCCCAGGTTTCGGGCGCTCCGCTGACGGAGATCTCGAGCGGCTGGTCGGCGGAGACCGCGCGCACGAATCCCGCGATCTCCTGGGCGACGGCCCCGACGTCACAGCGTCGGAGGCGGGCATCGCGGGGTCGGTTCAAGTCGAGCATCCGCTCGGCCAACTCGTGCATCCGTAGCAGCTCGTCTATCGCCATGTCCGCGAACTGCCGCGCTGCAGGATCGTCGCCGACTCGCCGACGCACGACCTCGAGGCAGTTGAGGACGTTGGCGACGGGGTTCCGGATCTCGTGAGCGAGCTCGGTCACCAGCAGTCCGGTCGCGGCCAACCGGTCGCGGCGGATGAGCTCCGATTGCAGCGCTGTCAGCCGCCGCTGGCGGTCGGCGAGCTCCCGGTTGGACGCCTCCACTTCCCGAAGGCGAGCGGCCAGCGCACGCCGCATCTCGGCAAAGGCTTTCGCCACACGGTCCAACTCGCGGACGGCCGAGCCTTCGAGCGGCGCATCGAAGTCGCCGGCAGCGAGCTGATCGGCGGCGCCTGCCAAAGAGCGGACCGGCCGCGCCACGAGCGCTGCCAGCAGCGTCCCTAGGGCGAGGGCGAGAATCAGAGCGAAGGCGCCTGCCAGGGCCGCGCCGCGGCGGAGCAGCGGGAGAACCGCAAGCTCGCTTTCCATGTCGCGCAGGAAAGCAACCGTAGCGAGCTCACCCAGCGGGGCGCAGGCGACGAGATGCCTGCGGCCGTCCGCCGGACGCACCTCGTGCACCTGACCGTCGGCTCGCCAGATGTGCGCGGAATCGGCCAGCGCGGCCGTTACTGCCGCCTCCGTTGTGGTTGCAGCGACGACGCTGTCCGGGGTCAGGATGACGATCTCCGACCGCGTGAGACCGGCCAACGTGCCGGCCGTGACTTGATCCACGACGGTGGCCACGCCCGTAGCGCCCAACCAGCGTCCGCTCTCGGTCACCGGCGCCAGCGCGACTCTGCGCAGCGAGACGTCGTCGAGCTCGATAGCTACCGGCATTTCGCCGCGGCGTGTGGCCTGGACAAGCGCCGGCGCCGGAGCCGGGCCGCTCCACACCTCTTCCTCCGAGCGCACGATGATGACCTCTTCTTCGCCCGTTCTCGCTCGCCGCCCAAAAGGACGTCGACTAGACCTGGTGTGGCAGCCAGATCCTTGGCGTGCATCATCAGCGCATCCGCTTTCATCTCCTCGCGATCAGCCAGCAACCGCGGCGCCAGGACCAGGTCCTCACGCGACTTACGCTCCAACTCGGTCGCGAGGCGACGATCGAGGACGATCCCCGCCGGGACGAGTCCCGCCAGCAGCGCGATGGCGATCAAGAGGAACAAAGCGCGTTGAAGCGACATGCGACTATCCGTTTGGGGGCTGATGTCATGAGCCGCCTGAGCCCGTTCTAGGATCCCAAGCCGTGCTCCGTATCACGCTGCGGTCTATTATCTGAGCACACGCGTTGCCAGGCCGTTGCAAGTTCCTCTCCAAAACAGAGCTGGGTCAGCGGGCCCGCCCCCGCAGCGCCTTCAGAGTGCGGAACCAGCGCTCGGCGGCGTGGTTTCTGCCCGCCTACGCTATGGGGCCCGTACCTTTATGTTTGCCTCTCGAGGGAACTGGGGCAACCAGTTCGGGACCTGGGCTGTTTCATCGCTCGTGGATGGAACGCCTAGAGGCGTTTCATACGGTACTTCGGGGAGCGTTCCAAACCGAAGATCAATTGATCCTCTGAGGGCTCTAATCTTGTCGTGCGCTCCCGTTACGCGGTGGGAAGAACGTCCGCAGGT
>JBDHAS010000383.1:0-7385 GCA_039588015.1 Gemmatimonadota bacterium
ATGCCGGAACATCTCTCCAGAAGCCTTGAATCTACTGGAAAACCCAGCAGATGGTGCCAGCCGTGGACCGCCTCTTAATCCGTAGGTTGAGGGTTCGATCCCCTCCCGGCCTATCAAAAACCTTCGCGGCCCGATTCTTCGGGCCGTGTTGTTTTACGGTTGAGGGTGCCCTCACACCCCTCGCACCGCTCGGGGTGTTCAGCGTGAAGCCGCGCGTGGCGCGACTTCACGGCGATCCCCTCCCGGCCTATAACGCCACTGCGCGGTCAATTGGCTTCGACCGCGCTTTGTTATTGTAGGTTGAGGGTGCCTTCACACCCCTCGCACTGCTCGGGGCCTTCAGTGTGAAGCCGCGCACTGCGCGCCTTCACGGCGATCCCCTCCTGGCCTATGACATCCAGGTCGGTATCTCCGTACGTGGATCGTGCATGAGAGGCTCGGGGTACGAGCATACGTATGAGAGTTTCCCCGTCCCCAAAGCGTCCCGTTCTTACGACAGCTGTCGTCGCTGTTGGACTCGTCTGTTGCAATGGCGAATCCGAAGTACAAGCGGTTCTGGAGCCGGAAACAGGATCGATCGCCGTTCTCAGCGAGGAGAACGGATCGAACACACCACGCCGGATACGATTCATGACATGCCGCTCGGCAGTCATGTGGTCGGTGTCGAGCGTGCCGGGTTCCATCCGGACTCAGAAACGGTATCTCTTTCCCATGGCTCCCAGATCGCCAGCGTCCGCTTCACGCTCAGCGCGCTGTGTCCCGGCGACAACGTTGTCGGTGACGCGGAGCATGACGCGGAGATCGGCATAGTAGGGCTGACAGCCGGGTCGGGCAGAGTGTCCGGCACCGTCAACAACGTGGACCTCGCCGGAGCCCGCGTCGTCCTGTGGGCAAAAACGGACCTCTGGTATGTCCAGCCCTACATCAACCGGCCATTCACGTTGATATGCGGAGATGGGTCATGGACTAACACGACCCATGCGTGGGCGCGAATGCTGGCGCTCCTTGTCGACGGCTCCCATGTGCCCCGTGCCCGGCGCGACTATCATCCGTCGTTAGACCCCGGCGTATTGGCGTGGGACGAGCATCCCGAGAAAGACCAGGATAGGGCGCTTTCGTTCTCCGGACACCGCTGGATCGTCAAATCGGCCGAAGCGCACCGCGCGGGACCCGGGCCGAACTTCTTCTCCGACCGTGTCGACGACGTCTGGGTCGATGGCGACGGCCTCCACCTGACAACAGCGTTCCATGATGGCAAGTGGTATTCGACCGAGGTGTTTCTGGACGACCATCTGGGATACGGAACCTATACGTTCAAGCTTGCCAGCAGGGTGGATTCGCTGGATTACTACTCCGTGTTCTCCGGTTTCGTGTATGAGTCGAGCACGAGAGAGTTTGACATCGAGTTCTCACAGGTATTGGCTCAGCCGGACGGTAATGCGCAGTACGTCATCCAGCCGTATTACCATGCCGGGAACATCGAACGCTTTCTAATGTCGGAGGCGGATCAGTCGACGCACCGCTTCGTATGGAGTGAGAGCAGCATCGAGTTCATCAGCTGGCGCGGCCACGATGACGAGCCGTACCCGGACAACGTCATTCATCAATGGACATACACGGGATCCGACATTCCGCCGGCCGCAGCGGAACGGATGAGATTCAATCTATGGCTCTTCGACGGTAGGGCGCCCGCCAGCAGCGAGCGCGATGAAGTAGTCGTTACATCGTTCTCCTTTGCGAAGTGAAAGGGTCATCGGCCCAGTCCGTTTAGCAGTTCGTCGATACGCTGAAATACGTAGCCCCTGTCCTTCAAGACTTTGATGAGTTCCTCGAGACGCAGATAGAACTTATCAGTTCGCTCGGGCGCAGTGCCAACATGACTGAGTAAGATGAAACCGTTCAAGCCATGACGACTCACGTTCTCGTAGGACACGATGCTCTGCATGATGGCGTCGCTCGAGATGTAATGGTCGAGGTCGGGGGTAGTGTAGTCGGCGTGTGAACGTGTTCCCGGAGAATAGTTGATCAGCGTGAAACCCAGCTCGTTCGTCCATGCGCTGATCTGGTCGTTGTACCACTCGTAAGGGGGCATGAAGAAACGCGCGTCTTCCACCTCGACGCCGAACCGCGCCATCTCCGCGTAGTTGCCGAGGACGTCCTGGGCGAACTCGTCTCGTGTTACCAGCAGGCTGTCTCGGTTCTCCCAACTGCAGTAGAGAAGATGCTGGTCGGAGTGAGCACCGAGGTAATGGCCATCCGCCTTTAGCCCGCGGATGTCGTCGGCGAAGTCAGGATTACGGTAGTAGCGCCCAGTGAAGAAGAACGTGCCCTTGATGTTTTGCCGGCCGAGCACTTCGCGTATGTGCGCCGTACCGTCACCGAACTCGTCGCCGGTGAACACGAGGGCCAGGACGGGCTTTTCGAGGCTGCCTCTGACGATACCGCTGTGCGACCAAGTGAAGCTGTCGGCCTGGAGAAGCATCAGGCCAAGAGCAAGGAAGTTCAAGTATGGCTGCATCGTGGTATTCCGATGTTTGAAGAGCGCCAGCGAGTCTCCTCGACCCGCTAAGACCAGAGGGCCAGCAAGGACAGTCCCAGAACGACTATAGCGGCCACCGGAAGCATCCAGCGCACCCGGCGGTCGATCGTTGTCGCACGCTCCACGGATCCAGTCGCCTCCAATCGCTGCACCCAAATGGTCTCCGCGATCAGCGAAGCGGCGATCGCGTAGCAAAACGATCAGCACGACGTCGGCGGGACGCTCTCGGTCTGCCGCTGCTCTACCTCGTTCTGTATCTCGACGTCCGGCGACCAAATCTCGCTCAACTTTTCTCTTGCTTCCTCACCCAAGAACACCTGTGCATCCAGCCCTTGGATCGAAAAGGCGAGGCGTGGGTCCTTCCAAGAGGCGTCGACGAATATCTCGACTTCGAAGGTGGGAAACGCCTCGGAAGGCTCGGAGACGCGGCTCAGCCCCAACAAGTAGAATCCGACCTCCACTTCGGTCGGTTCGGCGGGCGGCACGACGAATGTCGGCGCGTCCGTCGGCGAGCCCTCCTGGGCAGCGGCCTCTCGGCTCGACGTACCTGTTACCAGCAGCAGACCCGCGGCCATCACGGTCGAAACGATCCGACACAATCTCTTAGTCGAGCCGGTGCTCTCCGATGGTGCTCTCCGATGTAAACAGCATGAAATCCGTGCCTCGAAGGCTAACTGTGTTAAGAACGATCAGGGCTGGCAGCAGCCTGACGCCGTTCGACGCAAGGGTAGCGGAAAGTGAGAATAATCGGTCGCTGGCGTCGGCACTAGTAAGCGTCGGCAGGCGTTCACGTCGCCCACCCTTGCCTGGGCGACGCGCATTGACCCATCCTCATTCTACTCGTGCCACGAGAGCGATCCGCCGGAACCTGCCGGGGTCCAGATCCGTAGACGCAGGGCGGTCCTCTCACGCACCCCACCCGCGTCACAGGAGGGACACATGAGAACTCGTCTGATTCTCGGTACCCTGCTCGTCGCATTGGCTGTTCCGGTCGCCGCGCTATCTCAAGAGGCGCCCGAGCGGGGGCAGCTGGGCGAGTGGGTCATCTGGCAGGTAGCGCCCGACGCTGCCGGCTCCTTCGAGGCTGTCGTCAAGAAGGTCGTCGAGGCCGCTGAGCTCGCCGCGCTCGGCGAGGAACATGGCTGGGTCCTCTGGCAGAGCGGTTTCATGTACGGGCTCTACGGCAGCGTGGAGGACATGGCCCAGTTCGATGACCCTGAGGCTTTCATGCGGGCGTTCCAAGGGACCGCCGGCGAGGCCAAGCTGATGGAGGCCATGGAGGAGTTCGGAACGCTCGATTTCGACGTGCTCTCCCGAGAAGTCGTCGAGGCCCCGCCCGATTGGAGGTATATGCCGGAGAATCCCTACGCCGAGGAGACTCCGATCGCGCGGGTCTACGAGTCCTGGATGAAGCCCGGAACCGAGATGAAGGCTGACGAAATCACCAAGGAGTGGGTAGCCTACTTGAAGGAAGTCGGGTACGGGTACGAGGCTTTCGGCCTGAGAGTTCATTTCGGGGATGTCAGCCGTCTGATCTATGTGACCTACATCGACAACGAGGCGAACTACTTCGGCGCCAACAGCCTGATGAAGCTGGTCGAGGAGAAGGGCTTCAGCGAGAAGTGGGGCGACCTAGGCGAGCGCTGGAACAAGCTGATCAGGCGCTACGACGAGACGACTTGGACCCATCGCGCTGACCTGAGCTACTTGCCTTCGGAGTGAGCACGAGGCGAACCGGCGGCATTTTTGCAGGAGGCGACTCGGCGCGACCGAGTCGCCTCTTTCGCTCCCATTCGCAAGAACAGTTGGCAGGTCGCTTACTCTTCCTGCTGGCGAATCAGTGCCCGGACTCGTTCCGGAGTGATGGGAAGTTCGCTCACCCGGGCGCCGATGGCATGCGAGATGGCGTTGGCGATCGCTCCTATCACGGGAAGCGTCGATCCCTCGCCGCATTCCTTGCCTCCGTACGGACCCTGCGGCTCGAACGATGGCACGATCGTCGTGTCGATCTCGGGAGCATCGCAGGACGTGGCGAGCAGGTAATCGTGGAGGGTGGGGTTCCTGACCCGGCCTTCCTCGTCAAAGGTGACGTCTTCCAGCAGCGCCTCGGATAGCATCATCACTCCCGCACCCTCACACTGTCCCTCTACAGCCATCGGGTTGATCGGCGTGCCGACGTCGTGGGCGTCGGTCAGCTTGGTGACGGTGACCCGCCCGGTCTCGCGGTCCACCTCCACCTCGGCGACGCATACGGAGAACGAGTAGGCAGGGGACGTTCCGACGGTCGCGCCTTTGTGGCTGCCGCCCAACGCCTCCGGGGGTGAGTACCACCCCTTCCCGACCAGCGGCCCACGTTCGGAGAAGTACCGGGCTGCCGCGTCCGCCCATGGCACGGCGCATTCCGGATCGTCTTTCACGAATATCTTTCCGCCGCGAGCGTCCAAGCTCTCCGCCGGTACCCCGAGCAGCTCCGAAGCCGCCTCCAGCACCTGCTTCTTGACCTCTTCGCCCGCCATGCGACAGGCGTTGCCGCCCATGAGAGTCACGCGAGAGGAGTACGTCCCCAGGCCTCGGGGAGTGCGCTCGGTGTCGGCGCTGACGATCCGCATCGCCTCGTATTCGATTCCCATGGCCTCCGCGGCCACCTGGGACAGAACGGTGCTCGACCCCTGGCCGATGTCGGCCTCGCCGATGAACAGCGTGGCCGCCTCTCCGTCTTCCGCCACGCGGATCAGCGCGTTGGAGTGGGGGAACTTGGACCGGTAGATTGGATACCCCGCGCCGCTGACGAAACCTCCGCAGCCGACGCCGATCCCTCGCCCGAGCGGGAGCTTTCCACGCTTCTCATCCCATCCGCTTCGCTCGCGCACGGCGTGCAAGCACGCCTCTAATTCGCACGATCCGACGTCCAACTCGTTTACCGTCCGCGAATCGGGCTGCATCGCGTTCTTCAGCCGCAGATCGATGGGGTCCATTCCCAGATCCTGGGCCAGCATGTCGAGCACGCCCTCGAACGCGAAGCGCGGGTGGGGACAGCCGTGTCCCCGCATGGCGCCGCAGGCGGGCAGGTTGGTGTAGACCCGATAGCCGTCGTAGCGGAAGTTGGGAAAACGGTACAGCGTCGGGACCATCGCGCCGGCGTAATAGGCGGCGACGATGCCGAAGGACGAGTAAGCGCCACCCTCGAGGACAGCCTCTTCGTGCACGGCCGTGATCGACCCGTCCCGTTTGGCGCCGATCTTCATCTTGATGTACTGCTTATGGCGACCGCGGCCGTGACGGACCATCTCCTCGCGCGTATAGCGCATCTTTACCGGCTTACCCGTTTTGCGGGAAAGCAAGGTCGCACAGATCTCCAGGGGGTTCACTTCGGCTTTACCCCCGAACCCGCCACCGCAGTGCGTCATCACCACGCGCACATCGCCTTCGGGGATCTCCAAAAGGCGAGCCAACTGGTGCTGGACGTAGTGGACGACCTGAGTGGAGGTCCACACAGTCAGCCTCGCGCCCGACTCCCAACGTGCCACCGCGCAATGTGGCTCCATCGGGTGCTGGTACGTGCGGTTCCCCGTGAACGTGTGCTCCTGAACCACGTCGGCTTCGGCAAACCCCTGCTCGACGTCGCCGAAGTGCCATTCGACGCGGGTATTGATGTTGTTCTTGAACTTGGGGTGATCGTGGTACTGCACATCGATCAGGTCGAGCGCCTTCAGGCAGGTCTGTTCATCGACGGCGGCGACCGCCGCGATCTCGTCGCCGACGTAGCGTACCCGATCCTTCGCCAGGACATGCTCGTCGTAGCGCGCGGGACTGACTCCGTAGAAGGTCTCGGGCACGTCCGCGGCCGTCAGCACGGCCTTGACTCCCTCGAGCGCCTCGGCGCGTGAGGTGTCGATGCTCGAGATCCGGGCGTGAGCGTGGGGACTGGTGAGGATCTTCCCGTAGAGCATCCCGGGCAAAGCGATATCGTCTGTGAATACCGCTCGGCCGGAAGCCAGGTCGCGGGCATCGATGCGGCGCACTCGCCGCCCGACGACGACATAGTCGCCCGCTTCCGGAACATCAGGAGGATTCTCCCAGCCGGTCACGGCTTCCAGGATCTTCTGGTAGCCGGTGCACCGGCAGAGGTTGCCGGAAAGCGCCCGGGCCGCCTCCGCTCGCGTGGGATGAGGGTTGCTCTCGATCAGAGCCTTGGCGCTCATGATCGCGCCGGGCGTGCAGAAGCCGCACTGGATAGCGCCGTGCGCGATGAAGGCTCGTTGGATCGGGTGGTCCACCAGGCCCTCGATGGTCTCGACGCTTCTTCCTTCTGCCTCGAGGGCGAGTAACAGGCATGCGTTGACAGGCTGCCCGTCGAGCAGAACGGTGCACGCGCCGCAGTCTCCCGTCCCGCACCCTTCCTTTGTGCCCGTCAGCCCCAGATCGTTTCGCAGCACTTGGAGGAGCGTGGCCTCGGGCGGTGCGGCCACCTGAGCGAGGTCCCCGTTCACGCGGAAGGTCACCAGCCGCTTCATCGGGCCCTCTCCTCGGCGGTACGTAGGGCCTGCACGCACAACGCCTCGACCAACTCGCGCCGATGTTCCGCCGAACCGCGCACGTCCGAGATAGGCGCCGACGCCTCGCGTGCGGCGAGTGCGGCCTCCGTGATCGCCGCCTCGTCGAGGGGATGGCCGACCAGCCGCTCCCCCACACCCGGCACGAGCACGGGCGTGGGCGCGACCGCCCCGAGGGCGATCCGTGCTTCTCTGCACAGCCCCTTCTCCATTCGGAGAAAGGCAGCTACGGCGGCCACGGTGATGAAGTTCGCCGCCCGGAGGCCAAAGGCCCGGTAGGCCGCACCTTCGCC
>JBDHAS010000384.1:0-3556 GCA_039588015.1 Gemmatimonadota bacterium
CCACGCCGCCCATTGAACGACGCGTATTCGTGACGGATCCGCTGGCCCAGCCGCTGCAGTCGGCCGCCTGAAACCGAGCCGATGAGCGCTATTCTACGGTTGTGCTCGGCCATCGTCCCGGCCCAGCCGTCCTCGCCCTGCTTCGTAGCGACAGACTTGAGGTGTGGCTTTCCCGCAACAGATTCGGGTCTCGGTGGAGGTTCGGATTGAAGCGGTGCGGATTCCATTGGAAATGCCTCGGTTCGTGGCTAGTCAGCTCGCCGTCGCACCTTGATCGGTGTCGGTGCGGCACGAAGCTGCCACTGGGGCGAAAGCATAGCTCGCTGCGGCATCTGTCGTGCTTTTCGGGGATGTCCTTTCTTCACCATTTCCCCTTCGTGCGAGCAACTTGCGTGCCCGGAGTTCGCCGTGCGAATAAAGGTCTCCGGTCTTCGTTTCTCCGTTGGTAGGATTATAGAGCACTCCTCTCCTGCTGTGTAGTTTTCCCTACAAAATAATCCCGTACCTCCGGGTCGGTCCGGCACTACGGAGGTTCGGAGATATGCAGGATTGACCATGATTGAAGCACCGTTACCCGCCGACGAGCCTGCCCGTCTGGCGGCGCTTCGCGAGCTCGGCATACTCTTCACTCCCGCCGAGGAACGATTCGATCGCATCACGAGACTGGCCTGCGAGCTGCTCGATGCCCCCATCTCGCTGGTGTCGCTGGTGGCCGCTGGCTGTCAGTGGTTCAAGTCGACGCACGGACTAGAGCGGTCCGAGACTCCGCGGAAGATCGCATTCTGCGCGCATGCCATCCTAGGTGATGACACCTTGGTCGTTCCGGACGCCCGAATCGATCCCCGATTCCGTGACAATCCGCTGGTGGTCGGTGAACCGCACCTGCGCTTCTACGCGGGACATCCGTTGAAGGGCGCCGGCGGCGAGAACCTCGGAACGTTGTGCGTTATCGACCGGCGCCCGCGCCAGCTGACCGCGCATCAGCTCGAGACGCTGCGTTCGCTGGCCGGCTGGGCGGAGAACGAGCTGAGGGTGAGAGAGCTGAGCGAGGCGCAGACGGACCTCATGTCGGAGCTGGACGACCTACGACAGAAGGCGATGCTGGACTCGATGACCCAGGTTTGGAATCGTGAAGCGATACTAGAGATCCTGGAGCGCGAGTTGGCCAGGACGGTCCGCGAGCAGCAACCGATCAGCGTTATCATGGCTGACGTCGACCACTTCAAAGACATAAACGACACCTTCGGACATACCGCTGGCGACGGAGCCCTGCACGGGGTCGCCGCATGCATGCGGGCGTCTGTTCGACCTTATGACGCGATCGGCCGCTACGGCGGTGAAGAGTTCCTGATCGTGCTGGGCAACTGCGACGAGCGTCGAAGCATGACGATCGCTGATCGAATTCGGCGACGCATAGAGACTACGCGACTGGGTACGCCCGCCGGGACCCTGTCTCTCACGGTCAGCCTGGGCTTGGCCTCGAATGTCGACGGTGACGAAGTGGATGCGCTGACTCTGATCCGGACCGCGGACGGCGCGCTCTATGACGCGAAGGCGGCCCGGCGCAATCGGCTTCAGGTAGGTGCGCCTCCCAGGTCCTTGGCCGTTCGCCCTTTGGAGCGATGACGATGATACTGATTAGGAAGATGAGGCTCATCTTCAGCCTCAAGACTCTCGTGGTGAGCGCTGCAGCCGTGGCCTCCACGTGGGCTTGCCTGCACTGAGCGCCTGGGAACCAGCGTCGGGTACAAAAACGGAGCCCGGAGGAGATCCTCCGGGCTCTGCGTGCTTAGCGTTTGAACGACCGCGGTCCTAATCGTCACACTTGCCGGGGCCGAGTCTGCCGTTGTTGAAATCGTCCAATGTCTCGGCGATGTGGATGAATTCGCGTCGCACGTCGCCTTCGATCATTCCCATCGCTTCCGGGTTGCCGTCGTACTCGTCGAGCAACTCAGCGGCTCGCTGAATGTCGGAGGCCACGTCAGACACGTTGGCACCGCGTAGGCCGTTTAGCCACGCCGCCGCGTACTGCCGGGCGAGAATGAAGAAGGCGTTGCCGCCCTTGGGTGGGGTGCGCATCGCCTGCAGCCAGCTGAGGCCCGAATCGAAGAACGGTGTGTCGGCCCCGTTGGGCAACAGGGCCCAGGTGGCGTCGTATTTCGCGGGTCCGTATTCGGAGTGGTTCTTCCAGTAGCCCTGGCTGAGCGTGCAATTGGGACCGCAGGGTACGTTGACGCTGACCGTCCAGCCATCGGAACCTGTCGCCCCAGTGTCGTTCGTCGTGAACGACGCGGTGTTCACGGCATCGTGAACGCCGCAGGTCTGGAATGGGCCCCACGTGATCGAGTAGGTGAACGCTTTCGGCAACTCGTTCACGCAGGCCGTGCCCAGGGCGCCGTACTGATCGTCGGTCACGTCGATGCACGTATCCACTTGATTGGCGGGGTCCCCGAACGAGATCTCCGCGCTGCCGGTGAACGCGGTCGCGCCGGTCTCCGTCGGGGTGCCGGACGCGTCGTATGAGACATTCTGCAGTTCGGCGGTCGCGACATTGTCGCGCACCGTCAGATCCGGAAGGTCACCCTCGTACGTGCACTCCAACTTTTCGTCCGTCGCCAGCGTGACCGGGAATGTGACGCCTGCGCAGGTCACCGCCAGCGGGATGTCGGTCACCGCGGTGTCCACCACCGAGAGCAGCTTGGCATCCATCGGCGCCGGGTTCGCAACGGTGATCGCGCCCGAGACCTTGGCATCACCATCGACGGGCGTTGCTGCTGGCATCACGGAGTACTCTACCACGTACTGGAACCCGGCGGGGATGGTCAACGCCAGCGTGTCGCTCATCTTTTCGAGCGTCCACTGCCAGGTTCGAGTGAATTCGGTGGCCGCGGTCTTGGCAACGTCGAGCGCGTAGCAAGTCACGGCGACGGTGGCTTTGGCCTCGGCTTCCGTCTCCACGATCGTCGCTGTGTTTTCGTTGTCGCCCGCGTTGTCATCGCACGCGTAGGTCTGCTCGTAGGTCTGAGTGCCCGTGTCGCTGAATGTCCACGCCTGGCCGTTCGTATCCTGCACATTGACTTCGCCGTTGACTTCACCGGTGAAGTCGGTCGCGAGCGTGAAATCAACGGTGTCCGCGGGTCCGGCGGGCGTGCCGACGCTACCGTCCAGATTGGTGATCGTCACGTCGGATATGTTTCGGTACGTCGCGTCCGCGACGGTGTCGAATGGCACATCGTATGGGTAGCACCCGCTCTCGCCGCCGCCCAACTGAGTTTCGGGCACGATGGTAACGGTCGCGCCGGCTAGATCCTGGAACGCGCCGCCGGAAACGCTGTACTGGACCTGGTCGACGATCGTCAGGCTCTCCGTAGGATCGGAGCCGGTGTTGTTCACACAGACTTCCCCCGCCACAGAGAACACGGGGATCGAATCGCCGCGCGTGGCGGTGACCTCGAACTCGCTCGTGCCCTCGTCGCCGCGGAAAAGGCTCAGTTCCGCCGGGCTGGCGGTCTTTTCGATCGTCCAGGGCCACACCTTCGTCAGCAAGCCGTCGGCC
>JBDHAS010000385.1:0-3108 GCA_039588015.1 Gemmatimonadota bacterium
TCAACGCCCGGAAGTGCCAGGAAGGGTTGGGCCTTTCAGCGCGGCGCCCGAGGCCCGCTACCTGCGTCCGCGCTTGCCCTCCACCCACGGCTCGTAGAGGCCGAACGTACGCATTTGCGCTCCCAGGTCCGTCGTCTCCACCAGCCCTGCGATCTCCGCCGCCGTTTGCCGCGGCAGAGTAGCTTCACTATTGGCGAAGCCGAGGACTACGGTGGCAACGATGGCTGAATTCAGGCGCAACTGCTGAGGATCGCACTGGTGCAACTGGTCGGTACCGGCGTGGTAGTTGGGACCGTACGTCGCCGGTTCGTGGTTGGCCACCAGGTTCGCTATGCCCTCCATCATGAAGTCGTAGTTGTCGGTTCCTACGATGGGCACGTTGATGTGCTGAAAGGGGCCAAGCCCCTGCACCGGCACGAGCGTCTGGTCCAGTATAGGGATCAACTCTTCGCGGCCGCCGGTGAAGAATCCGGTGATGCGCCCGCATCCGATGTCGACGGAGCCCGCCATGAAGTGGTCGTCCAGTTCGTCGGCGTGCAACTGCACGTAGCCGTACGAGCCAAGAAGCCCCATCTCCTCGCCGTTCCAGAGCGCGAAGCGGATCGTGCGCGCGGGCCGGATCCCCAAACGCTGCATCTGGCGCGCGATATCGATCATCATGGCCACGTTGGCGCCGTTGTCGAGCACGCCCCCGCCCAAATCCCAGGAATCGAGGTGCGCTCCGATGATTACGACTTCTTCAGGCCGCTCGGCGCCTGTGATCTCGCCGATTACGTTGTAGCTCTCGTACGCCGGGCCGGAGTCGATGTCGAGAACGACTGTGAGTTCGAGGGACGTGCCACGCCGCAGCAGGCGTGAGGCACGTCTTGCTGCGTCACGCTCCATCACCAGCATCGGCCGGTCCGTGGAGTAGCCGGTCGACGCGTTGTGGCGATACAGCGCATTGCCCGGGCGAGATCCCATGTACACGACGCCGGCAGCCCCGGCGGCGAGAGCGCGCTGTTCGATGACAGCGAACTCCGTGTACTCGACGAACAGGCCCGCGATGTCCGTGAGCAGCGAAGTCTCTACGAGGACGAAAGCGTCGCGGGCCCGTGAGCCCAGTTTCAGGAAGTCGACTTCGCTGCCCCGACCCGCATCGACCAGCGGCCGCGTCACCCCACTCGTCGGAGTACCCGTCGAGAACGGCATCGCAGCCACTCGCGCGGTGTACTCCACCCCTTCACCGCGTACCGTCGCCGCCGCCGAGCGTTCGAGCCAGAGCCCGGGCATCGTGAAGGATTCCCTTCTGGCGTCTACGCCGGCTTCTCGAAAGCGTTCGAGCGCCCATTCCACCGAGCGAAGGTTCGCCTCTGAGCCCGTGGGTCGTCCTCCGATCTGGTCGCCCAGATACGCGAGGTCGTCTAGGAGCGGCGTCTCACCTAGAAGGGCCGCCGTCAACCTGCGAACTTCGTCATCCACACCCGCGCGCTGTGCATCGAGCGGCACGGCGAAGCCGATACACAGAAGCATCGCCAACGTCAGTTGGGTGAGAGTGGACCTGAGCATGCGAACCTCCAGAGCCTGGAGAAGACGTGAAGCCCGGACGCGATCCACCGGGCTTCAGTAGTTGTGACGGGTTGAGCCAGGTCTAATGTCGTCGACATAGCCTCATTCCGCCAGGTAGCGACTGTCTGCTGACATACCCCATTGTCTGGCAAGCTTATCCTTCGCTCCCTATCTTGGCCGCACGATTATACCCCAACCGGAGGCGCCTGTGGTTACTATCGGCATCCTGATTCTCTCGACCGTCGGAGGCGTTCTCATACAGCCGCCGACAGCCGCGGCCATCTCGAGCGACACCGTGGAGATCACGGAGTGGGAGGTCCCGTGGGAACGGACGCGCCCGCGCGATCCGATCGTCGACGACGAAGGCCGCGTTTGGTTCGTAGGTCAGCGCGGTAACTATGTGGGATCTCTCGAACCGAGCACCGGGACGTTTTACCGCTTCGAGCTACCGGACGGAGCCTTGCCTCACAACATCATCGTCGGACCGAGCGGGTATCTCTGGTACGCCGGCAACGGCGACGCGCACATCGGTCGCCTCGACCCGCGGACCGGCGAGATCAAGCGATACGACATGCTTGATCCCGCCGCCCGAGATCCCCACACGCTGCAATTCTCGCCGAGCGGCCATCTGTGGTTCACCGTGCAGGGCGGCAACTTCATCGGCCGCCTCGATCCTGAGACGGGGAAGGTCGCGCTGCTCGGGCTCTCTGTGGAACGCTCACGGCCTTACGGGATCGTGGTGGACGGGAACGGGAGACCGTGGGTCGTATGCTTCGGGACCAACCGCATCGCGACCGTCGACCCGGTCTCAATGGAACTGGAAGAGATCCCACTGCCCTGGGAGGACGCGCGACCTCGAAGGCTCGCCATGACATCAGACGGAATGGTCTGGTACGTGGACTATGCGCGTGGCTCGCTGGGGCGGCTCGACCCGGCCTCACGAGCCGTTCACGAGTGGCCGACACCGGGAGGCAGCGGCTCGCGGCCATACGCAATGGCCGTCGACGACCGCGATCGTCTGTGGTTCGTCGAGACCGGCACAGATCCCAACCGGTTCGTCGGATTCGATCCGGGCACCGACGAGTTCTTCAGCTCGACGGCGATCCCGAGCGGCGCAGGCTCCGTAAGGCACATGGTGTTCTACGCCGCGACGCGGACCGTATGGTTTGGCACGGATGCCAACACCATCGGACGCGCGAAGCTACCTTGATTCGTTTTCGCGGGCCGTTGCTGCGCGCCGCTTGGCCGGGATTGATCGCGATCGGGTCGATCTGTGCCATCGGCGCGCGCCTTCCCTATGTCGATGGGCCGCAGCCCGGTACCACCGGCGGTTTCGAAGAGCCCACCTGCGCCGAGTGCCATTTCGATGTGGCGCAGCCTGACCCTAGAGGTATGCTGAAGGTGAGCGGCTTGCCGGAGAGCTACAGGCCCGGCAAGCGGTATCTGCTCACCATCGAACTTCGGCGTCCAGGGATGAGGCGCGCCGGGTTTCAGCTCGCCGTTCGGAGTCCCGACGGTCGCCAAGCCGGCAGACTGCGCCCTATCGACGATCGCGCGGCC
>JBDHAS010000386.1:0-3086 GCA_039588015.1 Gemmatimonadota bacterium
CGATGCCAGTAGTAGGCGCCCGCCACCGGGTCCCACTCCCAGTTGGAGTACTCGAAGTCCTTGAAGATGATGCGGGTCTCGCTGTACCTGTCGGGGGTGTCGCTCCATACGTAGAAGTCGCGCATTCGGCTCCCAGGCCGGGCGCGCCGGGCACGCTGGAACCATGGGTGTTGGTCCGAGGTGTGGTTCACTACGAGCTCGGTGATCACCCGCAGGTCGCGCTTGTGCGCTTCGCGCAAGAAGGTCCGGAAATCGCGTAGCGTGCCGTAGGACGGATGCACGCTGGTGTAGTCCGCGATGTCGTACCCGTCGTCTTTCAGGGGCGAAGGATAGAAGGGGAGCAACCAGATTGCCGTGATACCCAAGTCCTGAAGGTAGTCGAGGCTGCGCGTCAGGCCTTGGAAATCACCGATCCCGTCACCGTTGCTGTCGTGAAACGCCTTGACGTGCAGCTGATAGATGATCGCGTCTTTGTACCAGAGAGAGTCTACGCTCATTTCCCATCATCCTCCGCGCTGGGCCTGACAACGCGAAGCACATGCCCTACGGATTCCGACGGGTCGAGTCGCACGTAGTTCTGCGCGCCTCGCCACTTGTATCGCTCTCCTGTCAGAAGATCCTCTACCTCGAAAGGCGTCGTCGGTTTGATGCCCAGGTCATCCAGAGGGACGTGGATCCTCGATTCGTGTACCTCGGTCGGATCGAGGTTGACCACGATCAACAGATCGTTGCCCGGCACCGATTTCTTGTAGAATAGAACCTGGTTGTTCTCCGACCTGTGGAACGACAGGTTCGTCAGCTCTTGTAACGCCGGATTCTCGCGGCGGATGCGATTGATCTTCTTGATGTCATCGTTGATGTTGCCCGGCGCATTCCAATTTCGATTCTTGATCTCATACTTCTCGGAGTTCAAGTACTCCTCATGGCCCGGCTCGCGCGGGACGTTCTCGCACAGCTCGAAGCCGCTGTACATGCCATAGTTCGGCGAGAGCGTTGCGGCCAGCAGAAGGCGGACTCGGAATGCGGGACGCCCGCCCTTCTGTAGGTACTCGTTCAGAATGTCGGGCGTGTTCGTGAAGAAGTTACCACGGAAATACTCTGCCATTTCGGACTGGGTAAGCTCGACAAGATAGTCCCGGACCTCTTGCACGGTGTTGCGCCAGGTGAAGTACGTGTACGACTGCGTGAACCCGAGCTTGGCCAATGCCTTCATTCGATTGGGCCGCGTGAACGCCTCCGACAGGAGGATCACGTCCGGGTTGTCGCGCTGTATGTCCGCGATAAGCCACTCCCAGAATACCAGCGGCTTGGTGTGCGGGTTGTCGACTCGGAAGATGCGCACGCCGCGCTCGATCCAGAACACGAGTATGTCCCGGCTGGCCTCCCAGAGAGACCGCCAATCCTCCGGCCAGAAGTTGAGCGGATAGATATCCTCGTATCTCTTGGGCGGGTTCTCCGCGTATCTGATGCTCCCGTCGGGGCGGATGTTGAACCAGTAAGGGTGCTCCTTCACCCAAGGATGGTCCGGCGAACACTGGAGCGCATAGTCGAGGGCCACCTCCAACCCGAGCTTCTTGGCGGCGCGGACGAAGCGCTCGAAGTCGTCGAGCGTACCAAGCTGCGGCTCCACAGCCGTATGCCCTCCGTCTTCGCTGCCGATGGCCCACGGACTGCCGGGGTCACCAGGTTTGGCCACCAGCCGGTTGTTGCGCCCCTTCCGGTGCGTGTGCCCTACGGGATGAACTGGTGGCAAGTACACGACATCGAAGCCCAGATCCGCGATCCTCCGTAGCTCTCTCGCAGCTTCCCTGAAAGTCGCGTGCGCGCCGGGCTTCTTACCTTGAGAGCGGGGGAACATCTCATACCAGGCGCTGAAGCCGGCACGCTCCCGGTCCACCGAGATCTGCAGGTTTCTGTCCCAGCGGGTTACGATGGCGGAGGCGAAATGCTTCGCCATCAAATCCCGTAGTTCGCCGTCGAGAGCCGCCTCGATGCGTCCATCGGGGGTCGCGCTCTCGTCCCGGATCGCATCGGCCGCCTCCATCAGTCGCGCGCGCTTCAAGCCAGCGGCGCGGTTCGCGGCGTCGCGGACGATCAGTGAACCTTCCACGAGTTCCAGCGACACGTCGTGACCGGCCTCGATCCACGTCTCCAACTCGTCGCGCCACGTCTCGAAAACGTCCGGCCAAGCTTCGATCGTGAACGTCCAACGGCCGATGCGGTCCAGTGGGAATCGGCCGTACCAGCGGTCGGTGTCGTAGTCGTAGGCGAGCGGGAAGAAACGCCAGTGATGAGCACCGGGCCGACGCGCCAGGATTCTAGCGGCGAGTAGGTCGTGGCCGTCCTTGAAGATGTCGGCACCTACTTCGCACACGTCGCCGATCACCCTCTTGACGGGATGGCGCCCGCAATCGATCTGGGGCGTCACGTTCTCGATGACCACTCGGGCTGGCCCGTCATGGCCGATACTGCGCTTGGGTCTGCTGGTCACGGTTCCCTTTCTCTGCGATTCAGCGACGGTACGATCAGGCCGTTAGAGCACTCATGAAATCATCTGCCCAATCGTAGACGGTATGGTTCCGGACGACGTCTCGCATGCGTCGCATGCGTCGCGTCACTTCCCTGGCCGGTAGCGAAACCGCCATGTCCATCGTCTCAGCGAGGCCGTCAACGTCGTGGGGATTGACTTGCAGCGCGGTCTTCAGCTCCTGAGCGGCCCCTGCGAACTCGCTCAGGATCAGGACGCCCGTATCGTCCAGTCGGGTGGCGACGTATTCCTTGGCCACGAGGTTCATCCCGTCAGCGAAGGGGGTAACCAGCTTCACCTCCGCCGCGCGGTACAGGGCGACGAGTTCGTCTGTGGGAAGCTCCCGATGCAGATACTGTACGGGAGTCATACCGACTTCACCGAACTCGCCGTTTACTTGTCCAACCAGCTCCTCTACCTCGCGACGCAGCTGCTGGTACACTTGGACGCGCTCGCGGCTGGGGACCGCGAGCTGAACGAGCACGCATTCCTGCAACAGATCTTCGCGCCGGGAGAGCAAATCGCGAAACGCCCGCAGTCGGACATCGATACCCTTGGT
>JBDHAS010000387.1:0-3081 GCA_039588015.1 Gemmatimonadota bacterium
GGAGAGGGCGGCGGAACCCACAGCGCGTAGATCGAACCCGATGGCAGCCCAATCGTTCAAACGGCGACTGCGTATGGGATACGTCTTGATCGGAAGCGTGGTCTGCGCCCAGGCGGAGCCAAAATCATTGCGTCCGCCGCCTCCCGTGCGGTTCACGTGACAGACGGAGCATTTCAGACCGGTCCGTACGGCGATCCACGGCTCGGCGCTTGCAGCGTCGGCCGACACCGGCGCAATGACAGCGAGAGCCAGGACGACCTTGACGAGTTTGCGAATCATTCGCGGTCCTCCAGAATGAGATTGAAGAGCGGCTGTCGTAGATCATCAATTATTCTCGGCGCCTGCTTCCACCCAGGCGCGTATCGTATCGATCTGCGCTTGGCTCAGGCAGCAACCGACGAGCGGCATCCTGCCTCCTACGCCTCCCACGGATCCCTGCGTTCCCTGGATCTTGTGAATCAGGTAGCTGTTATCGGGCTCACCGGGAGTGATGCGGTCCATGCTTGCCAGCTCGACCGAAGCCACGTTGACGATGTTCTGCAAAGCCTGGCCGGCGCTCAGGTTCATTCCCACAGAAGGGGATGCGCCGGCGTGACATCCCGACAACGCGCAGCTGATCGTGAAGATCGGTTGTACGTCGTCGGCGAATGAGATTTCGGCGTCACCGTTGTTGTCGTCATCCAGCCCGGTCCCGTCACCTGCGCATGCGGTGGCAGCGATGACGACCCAACCGATCAATAGAGACAGACGGCTCAGGACCGACACATGAACCCCCTTGTTCTAACTGTTCTTCAGCCCTGCATTGGCTAGCTCCGTTGCCGGCGCCGAAGTGATGCCTGTGGGGCGAGGCCGCCGGCTCCAGCCGGGCGGCCTCGACGTGCTCAGGCGTTACTCAGTGCTGCTGCTTCAGTTGTCTCGTGCGCCCTGCGTGACCCAGAGCCGCATGAGGTCGATAGTCGCCTGCGGTAACGGGGTCCCGCCTCGCGGCATTTGTAGGCCCGAGCCACCGACGCTGGCCTGAGTGCCCTGGATCTTGTGGATCAGGTAGCTGAGGTCGGGCATGCCAGGCTCGATGCGGTCCATGCTCGGCAGTTGGACCGAAGCTACGTCCACGATGTTCGCGTAGGCTTGGCCAGCGGTCAGGTTCATGCCCATGGCGGGCGATGCCCCTCCGTGGCAACCGCTGAATGCACAGCTGTTGCTGAAGATTGGCTGGACCTCGTTGACGAAGCTCACCAGCGCCGGCGCGCCGCAGACGTCGGTGATCGCGCCCGCGTCGTGGGCGTCGGTGATGTCGGTATCGCCGGTCACCGCGGGAACAGCCGTGCGCCACTGATGATCGACGCTCGGTACGTCACACTGGCCGATGGTTCCGCCGCCGAAGTTCGAGTCGATCCAGTATTCGACGTTGTACTCTTCACCAATCACTAAGAGGCCCGGGAACGAGAAGGAGAACGCCGGATCGGCGGTCGCCGAGATTGTGGCGGTCTCAGTTCCAACCATCAGGTCGTCGGACGCTCGAACGACCATCACGGTGATATCCTGATCCCCGTGCGGGCCCTGGAAGCTCGCATCGCCGGAGAACGTGAGGTTTGCCGCAAAGCTTTCGCATACGTCGACGGTGGTCGCGGGATCGTGATCGTCTGTGATCGACACGTCATCGCTGGGAGCCGCGACGGCAGCGCTCCATTGGTGATCGTTGGCCTTCGGGTCGCAGGCTCCTGCGGTCCCGCCGCCGAAATTCGAGTCGATCCAGTAGCGCACCTGGTAGGCAGTCCCGATCGTGAGTGCGCGTGGGATGCTGAACGAGAACGACGGATCCGCCGTCATCGACACAGTGCCGCTGCGGCGAGCGATGACGGCGCCGTCCAACGCCGTGACCACCGCGGCGTAGACCTCCTGTCCGCCGTGCGCCGCTTGGAAGGTGGCATCGAGCGCGAAGTCGAGATCGACCGTGAAGCTTGTGCATACATCTTCCGTGCTTGCTTGATCGTGGGCTTCGGTGATAGTCACATCGTCGCTGGGCGCCGCGACGGCGGCGTTCCACTGGTGATCGGTGGCCTTGGGATCGCAAACCCCGACGATCCCGCCGCCGAAGTTCGAGTCGATCCAGTAATGGACCTCGTATGCCGTCCCGCCTTCCAGGACATCGCCCGTTGTAAACGAGAAGGGCGGGCTCGCTGTCGCCGAGACGGTTCCGTTACCTCGTTCGACGACCGCACCGTTAGACGCCCTGACAACCGCGACCGTAATGGCCTGGCCGCCATGCGGACCCTGGAAGCTGTCATCCAGTTCGAACGTGAGTTGGAAGGGGCCAACCGGCCCCGTACCGCCGCCGCCTTCGTCGTCGCTGCACGCGACGCCTATGGCTAGCGCGGCCCCTAGGGCCAGAACCGGCACAAACCTTTTAGCCTTTGGACCACTGAATAAGTGTCTTTTTAGCACGAGCGGACCTCCTGACCCCATCAGCCGCTAAGCCGGCCCGCGTTTGGGGTTGGTTGGGGCTTGCGGTGTCCCAGGCGACATTGGCCGACGGTCTCGCCGCCTGGGTACTGTCATGTCATGTCAGAGAAACGCGGCGCTGCTAATCGAGGTTCCATCGAGACGCCGAAGGCCGGCGTCGGTGCGTTCCGACGCCAGTATCATTGGTGGCTCTTAGGGCAAGCGATACTACGGCTGGTGCAGGTGCTTTGTCTTTCCTGCATCGATGTGGTAGACCAGGTCGGCTGACTCGAGCATGGAGGGTTCGTGCGATATCGCCACAACGGTCACGGACCCGGACAGCGCTCGCAGCGTGTCGCAGATGCCGCGCGCGGTCTCCGGATCCAACTCCGAAGTCGGCTCGTCGAGTATCAACAGCTGCGGCCGCCCGACAAGGGCGCGCGCGATCGCGATGCGCTGTCGCTGACCGCCGGAAAGCCGCGAACCTCGCTCACCGACTGTTTGGTCGAGACCGTCCGGTAGGCTCGAGACGAACGACCAGGCACCCGCGGCCCGCAAAGACTCCTCGAGTTCGTCTCGTCCGACGTCCGGTGCCCCGAGCGTGACGTTCTCGAGGATCGACCGGTGAAACAGTAGAGT
>JBDHAS010000388.1:0-3076 GCA_039588015.1 Gemmatimonadota bacterium
TTTCATGAACCCCTCCGAGGTGTGAGCGTGCCTTGCTGCCTAACGACTCTGCGACTAAGCTGCAGGCGACTCCTAACCAGCCGCTGTGAATTCAGTCGTGCTGTTGGTCTCACCATACACCCAAACCAATCGAGTTCTTCCCGCCTGGCAGCTTCAGTCGCATGTTAGGCAGCGGTTAGCGCGCATCCGCCTAGTCCCGAAGTGGCGGATCGATCCTCGTGGGGGTTGCCTCGCCCGAGATTATTGCGGTAGCACCGCGGGCGATAGCTTGGATCAGGCCCGTCATGTGAATGAGGTCGAGCGTCTGGACTTCGTCCGAGACCTGGTGGAAATCCTCATCTCGCGGGTTCATGGAGATCGTGGCGATCGTATGCGCCGGTACTCCAAGACGCGCAAACGGGGCGTTGTCTGACCGGCTAAAGAGGCGTTGGCCCTCGCCGTAAGGGTCTGGGTAGAAGACGTAAGGTGTCCCTTCCATCGCACGCTGTAGGATCGCACCGACATCCGATCGATCGAACCCAGTGATGTGCGCTCTGTCTCGGCCCTGGGGGTCGACCTTCCCCATAGCCTCAAGGTTGAGCATGGCAACGATCTCTGTGGGGTTCAGTTGCCGGGCCAGGTATTTGGAGCCCAGACGTCCACCTTCTTCCGCGGTAAACGCAGCAAACATCAGGGTCCGCTCGGGCTTCTCCCTGGCTTTGAAATACCGAGCAAGCTCGATAACCGCTGTGGTCCCGGAGGCGTTGTCGTTGGCTCCGTTCGCAATAGAATCACCGTCTACTGGGTCGCGTATGCCTATGCCATCGTAGTGGCCTCCAAAGAGCACAATCTCGTCTTCCCGCCTACCAGGAATCACGCCCACGACATTGGTGAGAGGGAGCTCCTCCAGGGGAGCAGTGATCTCGACTTCATAGGACGTCACCTGCGCCTCATCGGTGAGAACGCAAACCCGAGTGGCCCCTGACCCGCCTTCGTCTCGCGTCACCGCGCCGCTGGGATCCAGGAAAAGATCGTCGGACGAGGCTAGATCGTCTACCATTCGGCTGAAGAACGCTTGATGGTTGGTGCTTATTAGGATGAGAGTGTTGCGATCGATCATGCGAGTCGAATTAACCCACTGAACAGCGTCCTCTGGTCCGATCACGATTACGTCGACGGAGTCGCCGATCGTCCAGTGGACTGATGGAGCTCCGGCCCACCCCGTGACTCGATCGCTCGGGATCTCGATCCCGTTCAGGACGACCCTTCGGTTCTCAATCGGAAGTCTGTACACCACGAATCGTTGCAGGTAGTCGTCCGCACCGGCGAACACTTCGAGCCCGATCGACGCGAACTCGTCACGGATGAAATCTGCGGCCTTGTCAATGCCAGGTGTGAGCTTTTTCCGACCCTGCATCTCGTCCGCGCTCAGAGTCGTGATGACGCGCTCCACGCTGGCCACGTCGATCTCGTGTTCTGAACGCTCGCAAGCGACGAGGCAAAGAGTGACGATTACGGGAACCAAGCCGGGCGCAGGCGCGGAACTCCTAAGCTGCCTGACACATGGAGTATTGCGATGGGATTCTTCATGTTAACTCCGCCACCTAACGGCTTGGAAATGACCTGCGGGCAACCAGCCGGCCACGAGACGAACGCAATCCTTCCTTCCCGGCCGCGAGGACGCCAGCTGACGCGCCGGCGCTCGGCCCGCGAGCGCCCGTCAGGTCCGTTTCCGGGTTAGGCGTCATCCACACGCGGAGAACCTGCCGTCACGGTTCGATCGGCTTGTCGCTGTTCCAGATGTCCAGCGCGAGCTTCCATCCACCGGTGGCGTCACGACGATACAGATGGATCCCCTTCCACACGTCGCTGACGGCGGGGCCGCCTGCCACTGGGGTAACCGTTAGAGTGCCTGCACAGCGCTCAATCGCCAGGTCACCGGCAAACTCCACGTTGCAGCTTGTATAGGCAAGCGAGAACCGGAACTGCCGTGTGGCCTCCCCGAACCAGGCCCGCGCGGCTGCGAGGCCAGATACCGCCGGCGCGTTGGGCGGCAGGAGGACGACGTCGTCCGCCATGTACGCAAGGGTGGCATCACCAGCGTTGACTGCGGCCAGCGCCTGCTGGCGCAGATCGTTTACTGCCGCGCTATCAGCCTGAGTCGCGCCAGCCGTCGCGGCGTCGCTCGGTGCACACGCGACTACTCCGAGGAGCACAATCAGTAGGGGGCTCGACGTGCGGGATACCATGGATCCTCCCTATTCGTGAGGCTGCGGATGACACCTAACGTGTCGGCGCATAAGCCGCAGGCGACTTCGCACCAGTCGCTTCATGCTCGGTCGTTCTGTGGATCTCTCCATCTGATCAAGCCAATCGAAGTGTTCCCGCCTGACGGCTTCAGGCGCCTGTTAGCGTGCAACGTCCCCCAATTCAGCAAGAGGCGCCAGTTTCGCTATCTCATTGGCCCCTTCAGATCTCAGAGCGTGCCAGAGATCCCAGTCTTGCTGCAATCCAAGCCAGAACTCCGCACTCATACGGGTCACACGTGCCAGACGCAACGCGGTATCAGTGGTCACTCCCCGCTTGCCATTGATGATCTCGTTCAGGCGAGGGAAGGACACGTCCAGCTGTCGAGCGAACGCAGACTGTGAGATCTCGAGAGGCTTGAGGAACTCCTCGAGCAACATCTCACCCGGGTGAGTGGGCGGCCTGTGGGTCGGGAGGCGACGCTCCATGGTCACACCGCGTGAACGCTTTCTAGTGGTAGTCCGTGACTTCGACGTCGTCGGCATAGCCATCCTCCCATCGGAAGCAAATGCGATACTGATCGTTCACCCTAATGCTGTACTGTCCTACCCGGTCGCCGCGCAACCGCTTGAGGCGATTACCGGGCGGTATTCTTAGTTCACTGAGTCCCTGCACACGGTTCAGCTGAGTCAGTTTGCGCCGTATTATCGGCCATAACTCAGCAGGACAAGCCCGACGAGCTCGTCGACTCGACACGCCGTTGAAAAGATCTTCCGTCACCGGGTCCGCGAAGGATCTTATCATACTATGTATTATAATGGATAGTGTTATAAGCGGCAAGAACGTGTTG
>JBDHAS010000389.1:0-3068 GCA_039588015.1 Gemmatimonadota bacterium
GGAGCGTACAGCATTGGATGCTCTTCCTTGGGGTCCAGCAGCAGGTTGTAGAAGTAGGGTATGGGAAGTATGTCGACCGGAACACCGGCACCTTTGGGCATTTCCTTGCTCATCATCTTCCAGTCCCGCCACTTCACGCCGAAGATGTCGTTGCCGACATAGACGACAACGGATTCGCGATTCGATTCCTCCTGCTCGCCGAGAAGGAGCGGAGTCTGATCCACCCCGTCGATGATCCGATCCAACGGTACCTCGCCACCAGCAATGGTGGCAAACGTGGGGAACAGGTCCATCTCATGGACTATTCCGTTGGATACGGCACCCTCAGGTATCCTGCCGGGCCAGCGGATTAGGAACGCGACCCGCAGCGACCCCTCCAAGCCCGTGAAGTAGCTGCCGCGCCACGGACCGGTGAATCCCTGGTGAGGGGACAGCATCTCAGCGCTGTTGTCGGCAGTGAAGATGAATATCGTCTCGTCCCTGATACCGGCAGCATCCACAGCATCCAGCAGCTCGCCCACGTAATCGTCCGTCTGGGTCAGCACGTCCGCCCAATTCCCATTGCCCGTCGATCCCCTGCGACCGGGCTCCGGTTCCACCGGCATATGGGTCTGTGTATAGGGGATGAAGAGGAAGAACGGCCTCTCTCCGCCGGCCATGCGGTCGATGTAGTCAACGGCTCGATCCGTGATCTCCCGATCGATCACGAGACGTGCAGCGCTGTCGTAGACCTTCACCTCGCGCGGCGCTTCGCCGCGCCTGGACACCATCACGGGCTCGAACTTGACCTGCGGGTGAACGCCTTCGCGGAAGAGGTCGTTGTCTGGCCAGAAGCTCTCGTCAGAGGAATTGGGAATGCCGTACCACTCATCGAATCCCTGGTCCGTTGGGTAGCGCCCAGGGCTGTCGCCCAGGTGCCACTTGCCGAAGATCGCCGTGGCGTAGCCGGCATCCGACAACATCTCGGCCATCGTGACTTCCCACTGGGTGAGGCCATAGAGGCCGGATCCCAAGGGGACCGCGCCGTTGCCTGTGCGGATTGCGTAGCGGCCAGTCATGATGGCGGCGCGGCTGGGCGTGCACTGCGCCTCGACGTTGAAGTTGAGCAGCCGCATGCCCTCGTCGGCCAACCGGTCGATGCGCGGGGTCGGGGCCCCGCGCAGGATGCCGCCGCCATAGGAACCCAACTCGCCCCAACCGAAGTTGTCCATGAACACCAGCACGATGTTGGGTTGACGGTCCTGCGCCAGCGCCGTGGTTGGCAGCAAGAGTAGCGTCAATAGGGCAAACACCGAGGCATTCCTCATCCTGAAGCTCCTTGTCTCGTTGTCGCGTCAGATCTCGTGAATCAGAGTATTCCCGTATTCTCTTACCGTCCCGACCTCATCTCGTCCGACGGCATGTTGGCTTTCAGGAACTGATACACGTGCCAGGTCGTACGTTCGTAGAGTGGCGAAAAGAGGTCCAACCCATGCGGCCAACCCTCTACCCGATCGTAGGTATACGGCACGCCGACCTCCTCCAGCATGCCGGAGAGGGCATCGGAGTTCTTGACCGATACTGAGCCGTCCAACGATCCATGGACTAGCAGCACCGGTGGATCATTCTGATCGACGTGGTATATCGGTGACGCGTCCCGGAATCTCGCTGCGGCTTCATCGAACGTGCTACCGATATACTGCTGAGTGAACGGATGTTCGCGCTGACTCTGCAGGGTGAGATCATGCATGCCGTAAAGCGCGATCACGCCCTTGATGGCATCGGCGGTGATTCCCGCGTTATAGGAACGCCCATCGGTGTTCGCCGCCAGACCGATGAATGCAGAGAGGTGGCCTCCGGCGGAGCCTCCGTAGGTCACGATCCGGCTCGGATCGATGTTGTACTCGGCCGCGTGTTCGGTCAGGTATTTGATGCAGTCGTAGATATCCTCGAGGTTGGACGGAAACTTGTGATCGGCGGAAAGACGGTAGTTCACGGATGCTGCCGTGTAGCCCAACTCCGCGAATTCCACTCCCTGCTGGACGTGAAAACCTTTGTCGCCAGCCTTCCAATAGCCGCCATGTATGATCAGCACCAGCGGGTTCGGTGATGTGTCGCCCCGCGGCTGATACACGTCAACACCCAGCTCGACGGCGCTGACCTCCTTGAAGATGATGTCTTTCGTCTGGATCACGTGTTCCGGTACAGGCAGGGAGGGATTCATGACCAATGGGAGTTGCTGAGTGGCGACGCCCAACAGGAACAGCCCGTACACCTCGAACGGCTCGTAATCGGGCGGCTCCGGCATATTGAAGAGCGCCTCGTAGTCTACCGCAATGATGTGCGGACCCGGCTGGCGCTGCGCTGCCACTTCTGCACCACCGGCAACGAGCAGCCCAGCGATGAAACACGTCGTGCCAAGTCTGTTCATTACCGCCTCCTCCAGTTCGACAGGCAATGGCGAGCGTATTCCACTATCGTCTGGGCCTCAGCCGTGCTCGGTTCGCGCTCCGCACCAACGATGGCACGCGTACTGAGCCCCCGCCACCGAGGTTCAGGGACTCTCGCCGCGTTCGCAACGAGTCCCCCGTCCTCCGTAACGACTTAGGCCCCGTCAGCCCAGCGGCTGGCGGGGCCTTGGAGATCCGTATCAGTGAACCATCTCGCCCAGGTCGAGCGCGACGTCGAGCACTCCGTTGTCTTCCTTGTATCGCTCCCAGAGGGCGATCATCTCGGCAAGCTTGTCCGGGTAATCTCCACTGAGGTCGTTCATCTCGGCCGGGTCCCGCCTCAGGTCGAATAGCTCCCACTCTCCCGGTCCGAACGGTGGGGGCATCCACAGGATCTTCCAGTCGCCATCGAAGAAGGCTCTCAGCCCGAAGAGCTCATAGCCGACTTGGCTGACCTCCGCGGAGGGGACCTCCACGTTTCCGGCGAAGAGATCCAGCACCGATGTGCCCTGCATCGGAACGACCCGACGACCGTTGATCTCGCCAGGATGCTCGATACCGGCAATGTCGAGAATCGTCGGCATTATGTCGCGTACATGGAAGAACGAGTGATCAATCGTACCAGCCCCGGGCGTTTCT
>JBDHAS010000390.1:0-3065 GCA_039588015.1 Gemmatimonadota bacterium
GACAGGTAGGGGTGACGCGGGACATGGAGCTTTTCCTGGTTCAACATGGCGAGGCGAAGTCAGAGACCGAAGATCCAGAGCGCCCTCTGACCGATCGTGGCGCCGAGACGGTGGTGCGGATGGCGGCCTGCTCGTGGCCGGCAGACCCGTTGGTTAAGTGAGCCGTATCGCTGCTGATCGGCTCTTCGAGTCTACCTAACAAGCCATGGCAAGCGATCGCATCTACAGGATCACGTCGATCGGGCGACCCCTCGACCCGAAGTACCGTACCAATCGAGCGGTCTTGTTGATATTGCCGCTCGCCGGCGCCGTCGCGTCCGGCCTGGCCGCAATAAGGGGCGTGGGTTTCTTGGAAATCCTCATCGCGGGCCTGGTCGGCGTCGCGGTCGCTCTCGGTTCCTGGGCTCTGGCGCGCGAACTGGCGCCCGATGACAATCCGGCGGCCTTCCTCGCCATGGCGTACGCCTATGCGGCGTTTCTCGCTCTTGGGCCGCCGAGTCTTCTGCTCCTTTTCACGATGTTGCTGCTCGTGCGCATCGTCAATCGCTCGAGCGGCCTGCCGGCCCGCATCGGGGACTCGATCGTCGTTTGCGCGTTGACACTCTGGACGGCGCACGTGACCCAAAGTCCGCTGCTGAGCCTCCTCGGCGCGCTCGCGTTCGGATTCGATGCCGCGCTGCGGGACCGGCTCCGGCGCCAGTGGTTCTTCGCGGGGCTCTGTCTTGGGGCGGTACTCTGGGCGTTCGTGCTCGGGAACGGGTTGATCTGGCTCAGGCTTTGGGGTCCGGTAACAAGCTACTGGCCGGTCGCCGTCATCGGCGCTGTCTACCTGTTCGCGTATCTCAGGGCACGGAGCGTAGCCTCGGTCGGTGATGCGAGTGGCACGAGGCTGTCGCCTGCCCGCGTGCGCGCCGGCATGGTCATCGGTCTGCTGGTGCCGGCGCAATCGTTGGCGGCCGGCCCTGCGGAACTCTCGTCCGCGCTTTGGGCGACGCTGGCGGGCGTGGGCGTGGGCAGCGTCGTTCAGCTGATCAGGCGCAACCGATCAGAATAGCGGCAGGAAGACGCGATCTCCAAGGCTGTGAGACTGCCGGAATACCCACTCTCGAACTGGTGTGGCTCTTGACTCCTACTTGACCGCTCTCTCCTTATTTGAGACAGCCTCAGCCAGTTGAAGGACGGCCTGGAGTACAGATGTTTGGTCTCTCGAAATGGTACTGCGACTGCGTAAGCGACGAGGGCGTCACCTTCATCGGGTACTGGGCCCGTATGCGGTGGGGCCTACTCAAGGTTCCGTACGCAGCGACTCTCTATAAACCTTCCTGTGGCGCCGCACGCCAGCGGTACTGCATATGGCCGTGCGCCGCTCCGACCATTCAGGGCGACGAACTCCGCTGGAGCTGCAAGCGCCTCGGCATCGGAGCGGTGTGGACCGCCCGCACCCCTGCCGTTCATCGTACGCTGCTCGAGACGCCTGAGGGCTCGATCACGTGGCACTGCCATATTCCGTGCGCCCAGGTGCGTGTCGATCTCGCCGGGGCTGGCCGGTTCTCGGGTTTGGGGTATGCCGAGCAGCTCACAATGTCGGCGAAGCCATGGCGACTGCCGTTCAAAGAGCTCCGCTGGGGCCGCTTTCTTTCAACGGAAGATACTGTGACGTGGGTCGAGTGGCGCGGTCAGGAAGCGCGGCGGTGGGTATTTCACAACGGTCAGGAGTTTCAGGGCGCGTCGATAGGTGCGGAGCGCATCGAGTTGCCGAGCGATCGCGGCGTGCTCGAGCTGCGGGACACTGTCGTGCTTCGCGAGGGGCGTTTGACGTCCACAGCGCTTCGCTCGGTGCCGGGCGCGCAAGTGTGGCTGCCTAGTGGGATCAAGGACGCGCACGAAACCAAGTGGCTGGCGCGTGCAACGTTCAGGACGGGCACGTGCTCGAGGTCGGGATGGGCGATACACGAGGTCGTTCGATTGAGATGAAACGGACCACGCTTGGGAAATTGGCCTACGGGATCCTGTTCGTGGTGGCGCTGCCAGCCGCATTGATAGCGTGGGCGGTGGCCACCGGCGGGATAGTGACGCTCCCAGCGATCCCGTACGGTCGGGCGGCGCTCGTGCCTATAGCCATCGGTGTGGGCCTGATAGTGGCCGGAATGGCCGCGCTCGTCACGCATGGGAAAGGCCTGCCGATGAATCTGTACCCACCTCCCGTCTACGTAACGCGTGGGATCTACAGGTTCACTCCGCACCCGATCTACCTGGGCTTCGTCGTGGCCAGTTTTGGAGTGGCGATTTTCCTCGAATCGCCTAGCGGGATCTGGTTGGTCTCGCCGATGGTGGCGCTGGCACTGGCTGCTCTCGTGCTGGGATACGAGCGGCACGATCTCCGGCGACGCTTCGGTACGGAGGCTCTTCACAGGCCGCTCGTCTCGTTGCCTCCAGACCGCCCGGATCCGCCTGCACGTTGGGACCGCGCATCGATCTATCTGGTCGTACTCATTCCGTGGTCGATCGCGTTCGAGGCCGTGTATCGCCTGGGGATACCCACAGACGCGGTCGTCGCTCACCTCCCGTTCGAACGCGACTGGCCGGTTCTAGAGTGGACCGAGGCGATATACGGCAGCATCTATTTCTTCATCCTGTCAACACCGCTCATCCTGCGGACGCAAAGCGCGTTGCGCCGTATGGCGGAGTTGGGGTTGATAGCGACGGCGCTGGTGACCCTCATCTACTTGACCGTGCCCGTGGTCGCGCCACCGCGCCCCTTCGAACCGCAGACGTTCCTAGGTCACGCCCTGATGTTCGAGCGTGCAATGTCGCACACGGTTGCCGCTTTCCCCGCCTTTCACGTTATCTGGAGCTTCATCGCCGCCCATGTGTGGGCGACGCGATCCCGGGCCTGGAAGGCGGTAGGCTGGACGTGGGCGATCCTCATCACCGCCAGTTGCATCACGACGGGCATGCACGCGCTAGCCGACATTGTCGCGGCTACGATCGTGTTCTTGCTACTGCTGCAACGTCGGCGCATCTGGAGACTGATGCGCGGCGCCGCGGAGGCCGTCGCCAACTCA
>JBDHAS010000391.1:0-4639 GCA_039588015.1 Gemmatimonadota bacterium
GCCCGAGCAGCTGACTGACGCCGATGACGTCCGGGGGGAGCTGGCGCATATGCTGCCCCAGTTCCTGCCGGACGGATCGGCGGTGCTGTTCACCGCCGTGAACGTAGGTAGCCAGTTCAGGACCGCACTGTTGTCGTTACCGGAGCGCGATTTTACCCTCCTGCCTGAAGAAGCGGCGGGTATCGGGGCGCGTTACCTGTCGACGGGCCATCTGCTGGTTGGTCGCTCCGGGGAGCTCTTAGCTGTGCCATTCGATGCCGCCCGAGGTGATGCGCTGGGCGCACCGATCTCTGTGTTACGCGGCGTCTACACCAACGATTTCAATCACCCGCTGTTTGCCGTTGCCGAAGGAGGCTCGCTGGTTTACGTGAGCGGCGCTGGCGATTCCAGACTCGTTTGGGTCGATCGCCGGGGAACCGGCACGTCTTTGGCTGTGGAGGCGCGACGCTATCGAAGGCCGCGGTTGTCACCCGACGGGCGGCGAGTGGCCGTAGAAGATCACTCCGGCTCGCCGCAACTGTGGGTTCTTGACCTTCAGGGGCGAGCAACACGGGTTACGACAATCGGAGGAAACAGCTATCCGGTTTGGTCGCCGGACGGCGTATGGATTGCCTTCGGTTCCGATCGAGACGGTGTTGGCCGCATTTATCTGAAGCGGGCAGACGGCAGCGGGCCTCCGTTGCTGCTCTCTCAGATCCCAGGTAATGCGAACCCCTGGTCATGGTCAAAGGACGGTAACCTGGCACTTGAGGTCAGAACAGACACGCAGGCTGAGAATATCTGGGTGCTGCCTCTCGCCGGTGATAGTACCCCGGTGCCGTTGCTTACCGCGACGGCCAGTGAAGAAGCGCCGATGTTCTCTCCCGACGGCCGCTGGCTGGCCTACGTCTCCGACGAGTCCGGTCAGTACGAGGTGTTCGTGATACCATATCCCGGTCCGGGCGACCGGATCGCCATCTCGGCGGGCGGTGGCCGGGCGCCGGTATGGTCGCGGGACGGCAAAGAGCTGTTCTATCGACAGGGGGACCGGCTGTACGTAGTCGCACTCGACGCGGGCGAGTCGCTGAGACCAGGGGAACCACAACTCCTATTCGAGGACCGCTTCGAGCGCAACCCGGGACCAAATCCGAACTACGATGTGGCGCCGGACGGCAGCCGATTCCTGATGATCCGCAGGGAAGAGCAGAAGGACCCCACGCTGTTCCGTGTGGTGCTCGGCTGGACGAACGAACTAATGGAACGGATTGGCAGGTGATGGACGTCGATTCTGCATTTGCTGCACCGACTGGCCGCGCGGGTGCATGCATCGCGCTGGTAGCTGGTACTTAAAGCCATGACTGACGTCGCGGAGCGCCTCAGGCAGGCGTTGTCGGACCGCTACACCCTCGGGCGCGAGATCGGTGCCGGCGGCATGGCCACCGTCTACCTCGCGCATGACGTCAGGCACGACCGCAAGGTCGCGGTGAAGCGGAGGGATTCGTCTACTACGTCATGCCGCACGTGGAAGGCGAGTCGCTGCGAGCGAAGCTGGAGCGTGAGAAAGAGCTCTCGATCGAGGAGACGATCGAGATCACGAAGGGCGTAGCCAGCGCCCTCGACTACGCGCACCGCCAGGACGTGATCCACCGGGACATCAAGCCGGAGAACATCCTGCTGCACGATGGTCAGCCGCTGGTGGCGGACTTCGGGATCGCGCTTGCGGCGGTAAACGCGGCGGGCGGGACGCGACTGACCGAGACTGGCCTCTCGCTGGGCACGCCGCAGTACATGAGTCCCGAGCAGGCGATGGGGGACCGGGAGCTGGACGGACGCAGCGACATCTACTCGTTGGCCTGCATCATGTATGAAATGCTGGTGGGCGAGGCGCCGTATGCGGGTCCTACGGCGCAGGCGATCCTAACGAAGATCGTGACCGAAGAGGCAACACCGGTCACGCGTTTCAGAAAGTCGGTACCACCCAACGTGGCCGCGGCCGTGGGGAAGGCGCTGCAGAAGCTGCCGGCAGACCGGTTCGAGGTT
Source organism: Gemmatimonadota bacterium (assembly GCA_039588015.1). Classification (GTDB taxonomy): domain Bacteria; phylum Gemmatimonadota; class Gemmatimonadetes; order Palauibacterales; family KS3-K002; genus JASFMO01. The sequence goes on from JBDHAS010000391.1 coordinate 2,020, forward strand.
GCCAAGGCGTTCGCCGCGGCGCTCGAAGACCCACGTTTTCGTGCGGCCGGCCCGCGTCCCGAGCCGGTCTCGGACAACGTGCGTCTTTGGAAGAGGCTTGCTGCGGCTGCTGCAGTCATGACGGCGATCGCGCTCATGACCGCCGTTTGGGCAGTAACGACCACCCAGCCCGTGGCCCGCGCTCCCGTGCTCGGCGCGACGCTGCTACTTCCGGACACGGCACCGATGGCGTTCGTAGGCGAGGCATGGCTTGGTGTAGGAGTTAGGTCTCTGGCCCTGTCTCCGGACGGTACCACCTTGGCCTATGTCGCTTGGGATGGCGAGAAGTCGCGATTGTACCTTCGCCGCCTGGCCGAGTACGAGGTGCGGAGCCTACCTGGGACCGAAGGTGCCTATGGTCCGTTCTTCTCGCCGGACGGACTTTGGGTCGGGTTCTTCGCCGCCAATAAGCTGAAGAAGGTGCGGGTCGCGGGTGGCAGCCCCGTCGAGCTCGCCGAAGGCGTGACCGCGTGGGGAGCCGTTTGGTCAGACGACGGTCATATCTACTATGCCTCGCACGAAGGTGCCCGAGTCATACAGCTGTCCGAGGACGGGGCATACGCACGAGAGGTCGCCCGTGCCGGATCCGAGCTTGGAGTGGCTTCGGGTTTCTACCTTCCCGCGGCTGTTCCGCAGTCGGACTTCCTGCTCGCATCCCGTGTGGATGGGACCATTTGGACCGTGTCGCTTTCGACGGGCGAGGCCAAGCAGATCATCAGTGGTGGCACGAGCCCGCGCTACCTGGCATCCGGCCATATCGTCTTCGGCCGGCAGGGGACGTTGATGGGGGTGCGGTTTGATAGGGGTACGGGGGAGGTGACATCTGACCCGTTCACCATCCTCGCGGGCATCCGCATGGAAGGTGCGTTCGGTGCGTTGCACGCGGCTTTCGCAGAGTCCGGACTGATGGCGTACGCTCCGGGTGTGTACGCCGGGAACGGCGTGTTGGGGTGGGTGGACCGAGCCGAGCGGTTTGCGTCACTCGGCTTCGAACCTGCCCCCTTCTTGCAGCTCTCGCTCAGCCCGAACGGGCAACATGTCGCGGTGCAAGTGCCCAATGACGTCGTCGGCACAGGGTCTGACATCTGGTGGTACGATCTGACAAGACGCGAACCCCGGCGACTGACGACGTGCGGCAGCACGCCAACCTGCCTTAGTGCGGCGTTTCCCGCGTGGCTCCCGGATGGTGAGTCGTTTGCGTGGACCGAACTGTTCGCCGATTCGACCGTGCTCCTGAGTCGTCAACTGACGCGCAGCGCCGAGACGACGCGCCTCACAGCAAGTCCATTCGCGCTCTTCCTCTTTACGTCCGGGTGGGCCCAGAACGGCGAGGTGTGGGCGTACACCGAGGCCTCTGCGGAGGCGACGTACGACCTCCGTGCGGTTACGGGCGCGGGGGATACGATGCTGTTGCGCGGCACGGCCGCGACCGAATGGGGCGTCACCTTTTCGCCGGACGGCGACTTCGTGGCCTACACGTCCGACGAAACAGGGGACCACGAAGTTTGGGTCGAGCCGTTCCCGCCAACGGGAGACCGTTGGCAGGTCTCCGCGGGCGGCGGCAACGAGGAAGCGCAGTGGTCGCCCCGGGGGGACGAGCTGTTCTATCGCGGCGGTCTGCGTTGGATGCGCGTACCGATCGAATCGCTCGACCCGTTCAAGTTCGGCAGTCCCGAGATCCTCTTCCGTGGGCCGTACCTCAACGTTCCTGGTTTGTCGTACGGCGTGAACCCGGACGCCAGCCGGTTTCTCGTGATGCGATGGAGTGGAGGCGAATTCACCAATCAGCTGAACGTCATGACCGACTGGCATTCGCTGATCCGTTCAGCAGAAGAGCGAGCTGGACTGAGGTGAGAGAGCGAGTGTCGGACAGCGGGGAGACATGAGCGAGTTTCCCGACCGCTTGGAAGTAGCCCTGGCCAACCGCTACCGCATCGAGCGTGAGCTCGGGGCCGGCGGCATGGCCACGGTCTACCTCGCCCACGACGTCAAACACGACCGCAAGGTTGCCGTCAAAGTGCTGCGGCCTGAACTTGCCGCCGTGCTCGGTGCCGAGCGCTTCCTGAACGAAATCAAGGTCACCGCCAATCTGCAGCACCCGCACATCCTGCCGCTCCACGACTCGGGCGAGGCGGAGGGCTTCGTCTACTATGTCATGCCATACGTGGAGGGCGAGTCGTTACGGGCTAAGCTGGATCGGGAGAAAGAGCTCTCGATCGAGGAGACGATCGAGATTACGAAGGCGGTAGCGAGCGCCCTCGACTACGCGCACCGCCAGGACGTGATCCACCGGGACATCAAGCCGGAGAACATCCTGCTGCACGATGGTCAGCCGGTAGTGGCCGACTTCGGGATCGCGCTGGCGGTGAGCGCGGCTGGCGGAACGCGGTTGACCGAGACCGGCCTCTCGCTGGGAACGCCTCAGTACATGAGCCCCGAGCAAGCGATGGGCGACCGCGAGCTGGATGGGCGCAGTGACATCTATTCGTTGGCATGCGTGACATATGAGATGCTGGCGGGCGAAGCGCCGTACACAGGCCCCACGGCGCAGGCGATCGTGGCGAAGATCGTCACAGAGGAG
>JBDHAS010000392.1:0-6571 GCA_039588015.1 Gemmatimonadota bacterium
GAGAAGCTGTTCGCGACCATCCGCTTCGATTTGCGGGGTGAGGCGCCCGGAGTTGCGGGGGCGCTGCGGCTGCGTTGGGATAACCACTACCTGAACGATCCGCAGTTTCCGGATGGGCGAGCCGTCGAGAGGCGCCAGTGTGATCCGATAATCCAGGAATGCGGCTACCGGGTCGAAGAAGGCTACGTCGAGGTCCAGTTGCCGTATGTAAGGCTCTTCTTTGGCCGCATGTACCGCAACTGGGGGTTGGCGAGCATAGACGGCCTGCTGGTCAGCGACTACGCCTACAGCTACGACCACATCGGGTATCGGTTCGGCAGCGAACGTGTGGCTCTCACGGGGTTGTATGCGCCGTTCAACGACTTCGCCGGCGATACCGCGCGGCACTTCTCATCGCATCGCTTCGATTGGATGATCGCCGATAACCTGGCGATTTCCGTCAGCGAGTCGGTGGTCTACGGCGGCGAGAACCGCAGGATCGATTTCAACCTGACGAACCCCGTCGGTATTTGGGAGATCAGCGGCAACCCGGAGGGCAGCGAACGCAACGCGCTGGGCATGGCCGAGGTGTGGTGGCGGATCTTCGACGACCTGGTTACGTACGGCGCCTTCATGGTGGACAATACCTCCGTCGGCGATGAGCAGTCGGGGAAAGAGTCGGGATTTGTTCAGTATGCCGGCGCTGTCGGCTTCATGCTGCCGACGGTCGCCTCGAATCTGGCGCTGCGAACGGATTTCACCGTCGTCAGCAGTCTTGCCTATCGAAGTCGCGTCGACCGCTGGCAGTACTACGCCGTGGACAACATAGGGCTGGCGCACGACAAAACCGATGCGATCGTCGTCGCCGTGCAGGGCGATTGGTATCTTCGTTCCCGGCTGCTGCTGAAGCCTCGCCTGGATCTCATGTGGAAAGGCGAGGCTGACCTTACCGACGACTGGCCGGACGATGCGTTCACGGACTACGATCGGCTGCTGGTCGGGACCGTCGAAACGACGGTGCGACCCAGCCTCGGCGGCCGCTGGGGCGGCCGCTACCTGGACGCTCGCTGGGATCTCGGGTTGAATCTGGTCAAGAATCTGGGCCGAAGCGCGAGTTCGCTTCTAGTAGTACTGGACCACGCCGATACTGACGGTTGCCCCCCCCTCGAATATCGAAGGCAGAATATCGAGTAGCGAATAACCAAGAGCTCTCCTTGGAAATTCGGCATTCGATGTTCGATCTTCGGAATTCAAAGCCTGCGTTAAGTCACCAGTAGAGCGCGAAACGCCCGTACGCGCCGTCGAAGCCGGTCCCGTCGCTGTCGTCGAGGTCTTGGTTCACTCCCAAAAGAAACAGCGCGCGGGACCCGAAGTGCCAGCCGAAACCGATGCGAAGTCGGGAGTTGTCGCGGCGAAGGGCGCCCAGACCCGGCACCCGGTCCTCTTTCACGATACTACGGTCCAGGGTATCGAAGCCCAAATCGGCTCGGAACCCGCTCGTCGCCCGATAGGTGAGCGTGGCGCGGCCCGCCCACGACCGGTCCTCGTATTCTATTTGCGGCGCAACCGTCGTGTCGCGTCGTATCCGGTCTTCGGTCCGCCATACGCGTGCGATCCAGGCTTCGAGCGCGAACCGCCGTGACAGGCGACCGACCCCGTAGACTCCAGCGCTCCAGGTCTTTTCCGTCAGGTCGAAATCGTCCTCGGCCGCGCCAGCAGGGAGCGGTGTGCGGCCCAGGCGCGCGCGCACCCATGTGCCGAAGGCGCCGACAGCGGTCGCGGAGGTGGGCTTGAACTCCAATAATCCCCCCGTGTAGGCATGGCGTTCTTCCTGCACGAAGCCCGAATCCGGGGCCGTCTGCGACTCGAAGATCACTTCGCTAGGCGTGAGAGCGAGCGCGTAGGCCTCCAACCGGAGGCGGCGGCTCAACGGCATGTCGACGGAGAAGCGCCCGGTGTACGGACGGGAGATATAATCGAGCGTCATCGGCGCGAGGCCCGCCCCGATCTCGAGCTTCTGATAGATCAGGTCTGAGAACAGGTCCAGCGCTCCGAACGAGACGGAGATCTCGCCGGGCGCCGCCCGCCAAATGAAGCCGAGCTCGAAATCTATCTGCGATTTGTCGGAGTTCAGTGTGCTGCGGAAGAAGGCCCGACCGCGCCGGTCGAACAGATCGTGATTGAACCGGATCCAGATCAGGCTGCGTTGTGCGGTGAGCGTCTCCTGGTGGATGAAGCGGGCATCGGTGGACCACGTTTCGCCGAGTGGGACGGATACTTTGAAGTGGCCCTCGGCCAAGAGCATCAGGTGATTGAGGCTGCCACCCCAGCCGCGGGCGCCGTTCTCGCGCCGATACCAATCGCGCGTCTCGATTAGGGCTGGACTATACGATATGACATCGATGTGATACTCGAAGTCCATCAATTCGTTGAAGCGCTGCAGAATACCGCGGTCGCTGGCGCGGCCGAAGTAGCTGCCATCTCGGTCGTAGATGGCCAGCCAGCGGTTCTCCTCCCAGCCGCGCAGCGTCGCGCCTACCACTTCAGCAGAGTCCGGTTGTGCCGACGCGGCCGCAGGAGCGGCCAGCAGGGCCATCACGAGGTATGACTGTTTAGCCGCGGCCGATAGAGCATACAGTTTGCGCAACATCGCATTGTCAGCTTAACGTTGGCGCAACCGGCTGAAAAGCCTTAACGGGATACGACATAGAGTGATCGACCTGTATCGTCATCGACATCTGCTATTGAGCGCCTACATCGTGGTGCTTTTGGGAGCCACGCTGGCGCCGCTGCCGGCGGGCAGCTACGCGCCGTCCGGCTTCGACAAGCTGGTTCACGTGGGGCTTTTCGGTGGGCTTGCCTTCTTGGTCTACTACTACGAGAGCGAACCGACGGCCTGGGGAGCCGTGCGATCGTTCGCGCTGGCGTCGGGCACAGCGATAATGATCGAGGTGCTGCAGGCTCTCTTGCCCTTCAGAAATGCCGATCTCAAGGACTTCGTGGCCGGCCTCCTCGGCGCGGCACTCGGTGTGGCCGCGGCGGCCGCCTTACGACGGGCGGTTTCCAGGCGGCGGAGGTCTGCGGACTCGAGCTAACGCTAGTGAGGTCTGGCCGTCTCCCCGTAGGTCCTGATCTTCTTCGGGGGTACCTCTTTGACTAACGCTCCCCGGCCTTTCTTCGCAGTCGTCGGCTTGGCGCTTTCGGTGACCTGATTGAGCAGGTCCTGGATCTGCTTCTCTACCTCTTTCATCCGCAGGTGCCCTACGGCGGCCGTCACCCCATCTCCCTCCATCCCCTCACAGACCGTGTGGTATTCGCGGATCTTCTTGAGCAGGACATTGACCCAGTGCCGAAAGAGGTGGTCCTGGCGCCGGTCATCGTATCCCTCCGGGCCCTGTTCCACCTCGACTGGCTTCCCCGAATTGAGGGCGCTGTAGGCCAGCAGCAACCCGACGATGAGTCCGAGCGCCACGCGAGTGACCGGATCATCGATCAAGGCGAGGATAGCGCCGAGCGCGATGAGCTCGAGAACTATCAGCGGTGCACGAAGACTGTCATACACTGAGCCTCTCCTTGGGTTCGGGCGGGGCGAAGAGCCTCAACGAATCTAACACGCGGCCACAATGAAAGAGACGGGTTGGCCGCTTTGTATTTGCCGGCTTTGAATATCGAACGCCGAATATCGACTAGCCAATAATGAAGGACTGTTCTTGGATATTTCTATTTGGGTTCGTATCAAATATAAGGTCGACGGCGACCGGTAGCTACAAGCGGGGTCCCCTCCAGCCAGCCTGACACCGCCGTTCTGACCCGGTCGGTCAGGCTGACCGGTCGAAGGGGCAGAGTGGAGCGAAAAACGGCCTAAAAGCTGGGTTTTTTAGGGGGCACAGGCCATGGCATTGAACCTGCACTGGAGACCGGCGTGTGGGTCCCCTTACCCCTGGCGTCCTCTGCCAAAGCGGGTGGCGGTGTTTTATTTCTGTAACCCTTGGAATGCAGCTGGTGCGGGGAGTTTCTCCCGCCTACTACCTGTGGGAACACCTTCACGAGTTCCCGGCTCTCTCGAATAGCGATGTCGTAGCCGCAGCGATCGAGGCCGGGTTCGCGCTGGAGAATTGGCAGCTGGGTAGAGCGCGCCGGTGCTGGAAGACCGTGGTTACGGTGGCTCGAGAAGCGGGGCGTTCGGCCGGTGAGCAGAGGATCACGCTTCGCCGGCTCGTGACCGAGATCGATCGAGTCCGCGACGCGGCCGAGTTGGTCCTGTTTGATGGACGGCTGCCACCGGATCTGGCGGCGCGGGCCGCGAGATCGGCGGCGAAGATGTGCAATCGGGCCGTCGAGCATGCCATGGAAGCCTACTGGGAAGCCCTTCGTGCGAACGGCGAACTCGCACAACCCGTACCCACCTGGTAACACAAGCACTTGATACGTGCCAAAGCCTCGGTAGCTTCTTCTGTGAAGGACTTCTGACTGGTCCACATCTGGCCTGGAGGTCTCGATGCATGGGAAGTTCATGGCGATGGCGCGAGTTGTAGCGATTCTGCTCGTTGGAAGTGCTCTCCTCTCCGGCTGCGGGAAGAAGGTCCGTCGCATCGATCCCGAGTCGACCACCGATCTCAGCGGCTACTGGAACGACACCGATTCCCGGATCGTAGCCGACGACATGATTTCCGATTGTCTCAGTCATCCCTGGATACAGCAGCACGCACTGGAACACCAGGCCAAGCCAGTGGTGATCGTGGGGATCGTCGGCAACCGGAGTATGGAGCATATCGCCACGGGCACGTTCATTCGTGATCTGGAGCGAGCGTACGTGAACTCCGGCCACGTCCGGGTGGTAGCGAATCCGCTCGAGCGCGAAGAGCTGCGGGACGAGAGGGAGCAGCAGCAGGACTGGGCGACGGAGGAGACGCGGAAACGGCTCCGCGCCGAGACCGGTGCCGACTACATGCTCAACGGCGTCATCGATGTGATCATCGACAGGGAAGGGGGCACCGAGGTGAAGTTCTACCAGGTCGATCTCTTTCTCACCAACATCGAGTCGAACGAGCGGGTCTGGATCGGTCAGAGCAAGATCAAGAAAGAGATCTCGCGCGGCGGCCTGGGTCTTTAGCCAGAGGCCAGCTGGGCCGGCCGCGTCGAGTCGGTGACACACGGCGGAGCGATGCGCTGGACACGGGCCCTGATCGCCGGCATCCTGCTCGCGCTTACCGGGTGCGCGGGGCACACCGGGACGATGGAGGGCGTGCGCGAAGCGCTTCGAAACAATGACCTCGAAGAGGCGCGGGCACGTCTGGCCGAAGCAGGCCGCGGGACCGATGACCTTCTCTTCGCCCTCGAGGACGGACTCCTCCTCCACTTCGCCGGCGACCCCGAACTGAGCAACGACCGCTTCGCGTTCGTAGAGCAACGCATCGATGACCTCTACACGCAGAGCATCACGCGAACGGCGTTGTCCCTCGTCACCTCGGATCTCGTCCTCAAGTTCGAACCTCGTGGCGTCGAGAACTTTCTTGTCAACTACTATCGGGGATTGAACTACCTGCAGCTCGACGAGCCCGAAGAAGCCTGGGTCGAGTGGCGGAAGATGGCGCTGAAGCTGCGGTTCAGTCGTGATCAAGGCGACGCGGGCTACCTCGACCCGCCCTTCTTCAATCACGTGGTCGGACTGGGTCTGGAACTGGATGACCCGAGTAACGCCTACGTCTCCCTGCGCTTGGCCGAGGCGGGGTACATCGACCGCGGCGCCAGACCACCGGCGGACCTAATCGGCGATCTTATGCGGCTGGCCTCGACCCTCGGCTTCCGCGACCACCTGGACTCGTATCGCGACCGCTACGGGAAAGGAGCGTTCTGGCCTCGCGAACGACGGGGCGAGCCCGGCGTCGCCGGGTCGGGTCGCGACGACTGGGGCGAGATCGTGCTGTTCGTCGAGGAGGGCCTCGTGGCGCCGATCCTCGAGGCGCGGGTCTTCATCCCGATCACCGAGTCGCGGTCGACGATGTTGATAGAAGGGGAAAGGGAGGCGCAGCTGGAACTGGCCGAAATGCTTGCGTACGAGTACGACGGCGGCAGCTTCGATGGCAGGACCGGGTCGTATCTGGATGGGCGGGAGATCGCGTACGTGCTCCCGATGTCTTTTCCCGTCTTCGGCGTCGGCGAGTTGCAGTTCGACCGGCTGATGGCGTCGGCCGGCGTGGACACGGCTGAGGCTAGGGTTGGGCTAGATCTCAGCGCCCTGCAGGGCGCGGCATTCGCGGATCGGTTGCTCGGCATCTACGCCAAGACGATCGCGAGGGCGCTGATCAAGTATGTGGTGGCCGCGAAGCTGGAAGAGGAGGCGGAAGAGGAGGGCGGTGAAGTGGCGGGCGAGGTGGTCGGCGCTTTGGCGAACGTCGTCAACGCCGTGACCGAACGGGCCGACACGCGGGCGTGGCTGGGCTTGCCCGCCCGGATTTGGACGGTCCGACTGAGGGTCCCGCCCGGCGATCACGATATCCATATTTACCTCGATGGAGAGGAGGCCGTCGTCCTGGGTCCTATCGACGTTCGCCCGCTGGAACGTCGCGTCATCAACTACCGTGTCTTCTAG